>CALDSN010000138.1 GCA_937924555.1 uncultured bacterium
ACGAGATCTGATCGTGACTGGAGTTCAGACGTGTGCTCTTCCGATCTGGAGTGGGCTCAGACCCATCAGTCGTATATCTCCGTACCGCATTACTGGGTGTTGTACCGCCAATAATCACTGATTGAGCCGAGGTGTAAGCACCAGCAACAGGAGTAAACACAGGTGCATTAAATACAACTTGCCCTGTAATTGTGTATGTAGCCATGGCTGTTTCGCTGGGAATCCATCCGGAGACAAATCCCTTCACGCGCAGCACAGCGCTTCCGTTGATGGCAATGCCGGTAACCGCATCATATGCAGGAGAGAGTTCATTCGGCTCACCTCCATTTAAGGTATAGCGCAGAATTGCTCCTGCAGGAACTGAGTTGCCTTGCAGGTGGATAGTCTGAGGAGTCTGATATGTCCCTGCTGCAGGGTCGAACATATTATTGGGAAGGGTAACTTGACCGGTGATAGTATAAGTGGCAGTATATATCGGACTAGCATCCCAGTTTGCCAAGTAAGCTCGTGCTTTAATGGTTGTTGTGGATGCTAAGGGCAATATAATCGAACCTGCACTATACACATTTGATGTGGGGGTGGGATCCGTTCCATCGGTGGTGTAACGAATTGTAGCACCGGCAGGAGAACTCACTCCAATAAGAACATTCTGGCTTGTGTTATATGTTCCCGGCAATGGGCTGAACACAGGATCTACCAGAACAACCTGACCGGTTACATTATAGGTTTGAGATTGCGCTTGCGAGGGCTGCCATCCATTGCGGAAGGCTTTCGCGGTAATCACCAGTCCGCTAGTGTTAAGCGGTACCACTATTGCGGAGTTATATATGGGTGAGGTCGAATTATTAGGCTCTGTACCATCTGTTGTATAGCGAATAACCGCACCATCAGTAGTTGTATTCAATTGTACATACTGCTCGGACTGGTAGGTTCCACCATTGGGAGCAAAGGTTACATTTGCTACGGTTCCGGTTACCACATAATTGGCAGAAACTACAGCCGACGGTATCCAGTTTTCACGATATGCTCTGGCTTTGATGAACACGTTAGTGTTTCCGGGAATCAATATTGGCATTGTGTAAACTGTGGATGCAGGTGTGGGATCATCTCCGTTGGTCGTATAATATATTGTCGTGTTAGGAGTAGTAGTACTGATACTAACATTGAGTGGCGTGAAAGAAGTTGTTGTACCGGGATTGAACACCGGGTTAACAACAACTGGAGTAACAGAACCAATAGCATAAGTTGCCGATACTACTGCTGAAGGAATATAACCATCTTTATAGGCTATCGCCCTAATAGTCATGTTCTCATTAATCACAATAGGAGTTCCGTTATAAATCTCACCAAGCGTCAATGAAGGTGTGGAACCATCAGTGGTATATCTCACTGTTGCATCAGCTGTGAGGGTGTTCAGGCTAACCACTCTGGGAGAGTCATAGGTTCCGGCTTGAGGATTAAATGTAGGAGCGGAAGCATTGAATATATATGTCCCGCTAACCTCATTAGATGACCAAGTATCAAGACTTGCTTTTACTCTAAGTACTCTTAATCCATTATCATCAATTCCACCGTTAAGGTTTATCCCACCGGTATAGGGTAAGCTTGGTTCGCTGCCATCTATGCTGTACAAAAGCACAGCGTTGGCAGGATTTAAGCTTATCACACTAACCGACTGAGCATTATTATAAGTGCCGGGGGCTGGGTTCAAACTAAAGGATACGCTGCGCACATTATATGTAGCTGATCCGCTATTACTGCTTAACCAGCCTGTACGGTAAGCCTTCGCTTTAATCATCACGCTGCTGTTCATGGCTATGTATATTCCGGTGTTTGTGTACAGGGCAGAGTTATCATTGGGTTCGCTGCCATCCAGTGTATAACGGAAATATGAGCCGGGAGTAGCACTGGAAAGGAAGACAGTTTGCGGAGTTGAATAAGTTCCTGCGGGAGGAGTGAACACAACATCGGCAACCTGACCGGTTATGGTATATTCAGCAGTCACCACAGGGCTGGCAAAAGCACTGCCATCTTCCATATAGGCAATGGCGCGGATCATAGTGTAAGAATCTGCTGCGAGCTGAATTGGTGTCACAGGATTGTAGATAGTACCGTTCACAGAACTTGGGATTGCACCGTTCAAGGTATAACGAATTGTAGCTCCGGCAGTGCTAGTGTTCATACTTACTGTTCTGGGGCTGGTGTAGGTACCTGCAATAGGATCAAACACAGGGCTAGATACAGTGGACATGGGAGCGCCACCAACACCATAGACTCCCATTACTATAGGAGATGGATTGTATCCCGCCTTCACGGCATACGCTCTGAAGCTTGTATCACCATTAATGGTTATGGGGGTATTATATATAGGTGACAATGTGGTTGGGATATCACCGTTATTTGTGTAGTATATTGTCACTCCGGGAGTACTGCTTTGGATACTGACATCGATTGGGTCGGCATAATATCCGGGGGTAGGAGTGTACCAAGGAACTGCCACATTGAAGGTATATACGTTATTTGCGAATATCTGAGAATCCCATCCATCAACGAATGCGCCAACTAGCAGGTTAGCATTTCCATCTATAACGAATGGTCCACTATAGAGGATTGCATTAGGATTTGTGGGAGATGGAACACTACCATCAAGTGTATACCAAACAGCTGCGGTAGCGGGAATCGGTTCTGCTATAGTAACTGTTTGAGGTCCGTTAAATGTCCCGGGAGCAGGAGATAGCAGCGGTTGATTGAAGGCGGTAGTACCTGTTATAGTATAGGTAGCAGTGGTAATATCGCTGGCAGCCCAACCATCTTTAAATGCTTGTGCTGTGATAGTTACACTACTATTCTCCGCCACAAATATGGCTGTTGTATATGGTGTATCTGGTGCGCCCATGCCAGTGGTATAAAGGATGTATGCTCCATCTGTCGGGCAAGTTAGCACAACCTGCTTTGCCTGAGTATAACTGCCACTGGGTGGGTTGAATGCAACATCTTGGACCTTGTTTGTCACTGTGTAAATTGCAGTCGCTACCTGGCTGGTGATAAATCCTTCCTTATACGCCCTTGCTTTGATTGTCAGTGTGCTGTTTAACTGCACTGTAATGCTTGCAAGATAAGGTGTATCACTATCCGTTGGATCTACACCATCTGTACGGTAGTAGATTGTTGCGCCAGGGGTTGCACAGCTAATGCTCACGCTTTGTGCTGTAGCATAAACACCCGGTTCAGGAGTAAATGTGGGCAAAGCCACCAATTGGTTGGTTCCCATAACATAGGTTGCAGATGATACATCGGAAACGAGATAATCACCGTTATATGCAATGGCTTTAACTGTCATACTTTGAGTAACAGGGATTGGAGCAGTATAAAGCAGGGACGTTTCGTTCGGTTCGCTTCCATCAATCGTATATCGAATCGAAGCACCGTTAGTCACAGTAGTGAGGCTCAATACCTGAGCAGAAGGATATACTCCGGATGCAAGGCTGAATACAGGGGTGGCAGTCTGGAACGAATACTCCATGCTTAAGAGATCTGAGGCATCCCAATTGGCTTTGAAAGCTCTTAGTTTCAAAGTTACCATGTGGTTCCCATCAAGTACATCATTAGCATCAATCGTGAATAACCCACTATACAAGCTTGAAGCTGTTGTGGGAATGCTACCATCTGTTGTATAGTAAACCGATGCATCTGCAGGATTCGGGTTTGATACAGATATCAGTTGTGGCCTGTTTAAAATGCCAGAGGCAGGCGAGACGTTACCCATAACAACCTTGCCGGTGAAGGTATAGGTAGCCGCACTCACCTCACTGGGAAGCCAATTGAGCATGAAAGCTCTCACTTTCACCGTGGTTGTGGAAGACAGAATAATCTGATATCCCCCAACATATGCCGGTGATAGCTCTGTGGGATCGCTGCCATCCAAGGTATAGCGGATGGTGGCACCAAGAGGGTTGGTTAAGGTGTTAAGAGTCAAACTCTGGCTTGTGGTATAAACCGGCAAATGATCCAAACTAAACAAATCTGCAGCCAAGGTAACCTGACCAGTAAAAGTATAGCTCGCGGAAACCACATCGCTGGGTAACCAATCTGCCAAGAAGCCTCTAATCTTCAAATCCAAACTTGATGCCAAGGGAGGATTCAGTACATCGAATACGGGAGAAGCTTCAGTGGGGATACTTCCGTCTGTGGTATAACGAAGTATTGCAGCAGCAGGAACAGGGTTTCCAACAGTACTTATGGTTTGCACAGTGGAATATGTACCCGAAGCTGGAGTGATAATCACTCCGGCAATATTCACCTTACCGGTGATGAAGTAGTTTCTGGTGATTGTTTCACTTGAGAAACCATTCTTGAATGCTTTGGCTTTTATTGTGGTGCTTGCATTAAGCAAGAAGGGAGCATTATATGTAGGATCAGCTTCTGTGGGCTCCAGTCCGTTCATGGTGTAGTGGATCACAGAGTCTGTTGTTCTGGGATACATAAACACATAGAATTGCTCGTAGAAGGGATTGGTATCTTCTTCGGGAACAACAATCGGGCTAAGCACTGTTAATGGCTCAATGCGATATAAACCGGTTAACACACCGGAAGGAATATTGGGAGCATTAAACGCCTTAGCTTTAACCGTTGTTGTTGCGCTGATGGTGAATGGAACGGTATAAAGATTATCCGCTTCAGTGGGATCCATACCGTTCAAAGTATAGTAGATTTGTGCGCCTGGAGTGGTGCTGGCTAACTTCACGTCAACTGCATTATTGTAAGTCCCCGGAAGGTAGGAAACTCCCACTTCATCAACAAAGTAAGGGGTTGCAACAATGGGGATTGAGATGATATAGTGTGCATAAACAGTGGGTGAAGGAACCCATCCATCTTTTTCGGCTTTTGCATAAACAATCTTGGTAACATCAATCTGTAAGGGAACTGTGTAGGGTTGCCATCCCTCTCCTTCATAGGCATACCAAATGTTTGCACCTGGGGTTGTACTGGTGATAGTTACGGGAACAGGAGAATAAGTATATACTCCACCGGGTAGGTTGAACACAGGGGTTGCTACTTGCTGACTGATGGCATAGGTTTGGTCAAACTCATCACTTGGTGTCCAGATCAAACCATCATTTTTGTATGCTCTGGCTCTGATTCTTGTGTTTTCTGACACATTAATCGGTCCCGCATAAACAAGAGATCCCGGGTTGGGAATACTGCCGTCAATTGTATAGTAGATCACCGTACCGGGAGTGTTTGTAACAAGATCCACGCTCTGAGGGGTTGTATAAACCGTAGCTACTAAAGAAGAGGTTATAGGTTTCACCTTCAGTTCGTAATTGGCAGTAACAGTACTGGAGGATACCCATCCGGCAAGGATAGCTTTTGCTTTTAACTGAGTAGTCTGCACAATGCTGATTACACCATTATACAAGGTAGATGACGCATCAGGTTCGCTTCCATCCATCGTATAATAGATACCCGCATTTTCAGGAACTGCCGATATAGCCACAGTTTGATTTTCATAGAACAGACCGCCGGCAAGACTAAGTAACGGTTGAGCCAACTGCCCATTTACATTGTAGATTACTTCCACAACATCTGAACTAGTCCATCCTGCTCTGTGAGCCATTGCTCTGATACGGGTATAGCCATATCCAACTGCTATTGGGGTGGTGTAAAGCTGAGCCGCTGGGTTGCCTAACGTAGGATTGCTGCCATCAAGGGTGTAATAGATATCATCACCGCTAACTACGCTAATGCTGGCATCGAAAGGAAGAGCGAATGAATTCGATGCAGGATTGAATACAGGGTTAGGCACCTTAAGATTATAGGTTGCTGAAACCACAGGGGAGTCTTGCCAGTTGTTTTTACTTGCATAGGCACGTACTGTGGTGTTAGCAGTTACGGGGAAGCCCACCAAACCAAAAGTGTATTCATTATAAGTTGCTCCGTTATCAGTGCTATAGTACATGGTAGCATCCTGATAGTTGTAAAGGCGAACGGTTAGGTTTTCAAAGTAGGTTCCCGATACAGGAGTGATAATGGGTGCATTTAGCTGACCATTAAAAGTATATGTTGCAGTTGTTACAGGTGAGGTCAGATAAGAAGCATCATCCACGTCAGCCCAAGCTGTAACTGTAATAGTTCCTGTCACGGGGCTGCTAACATTAAATGCACCGGCATAAGCCAGAGGTGCACCACCATCGATACTGTACCAGATAGTGCCAAGTGGTGCAGTAATAGTTACAGGAACATTCGTTCCAATGGCATATTCACTTGAGCCGGGTGTAATGACAGGAGTGTCAAGAACATCAGTTACTTTATAAGTAGCTGCCCCGCGGGATTCTGTCCAATTCTCCAACACTGCCAATGCCTTGATGGTCACAGAATTTGCACTGAACCCCAGATGTATTGCTCCACTATATTCTGTAGAAGCGATTGTGGGCTCATCACCGTTGGTGGTGTAGTATATTCTGGCTGCTGGGGGATTAGTACTGATAGTTACATCAACGGGATTATAATAAGTCCCCGGAGCAGGCTGAAATACCAGAGCACCGATATTGTTACCTACTATGTAGGTTATCTCAACAATCTGTGATTCCTTGTAACCGGCCTTATATGCCCTGGCACGAACTGTTGTGGTAGTGGTTAAGGTGAAAGGTGCACCATATAGTGTACTGCTCTGATCCGGATCAGCACCATTAAGTGTGTAATAGATTTGCACACCGGCAAGGGGATCAGTTAAACTAACTTCTATTGGGGTCTCGTGAACAAGCCCGGGGAGGTTAGCTGTGATAAGCGGATTGGGTACTGTAGGGATCATGGTATAGGTTTTCTGTGCTGTGTCACTGGTTACCCATCCAGCCATATAGGCTTTTGCCTTATATGTCTTGCTATAAGTTCCATCTGGATTTATGGTTAAGGGAAGAGGAACAGTATATATTGGAGAACCACCATGAGGTTCACTGCCATCATCTGTATAGCGAATCTGTGCTCCATCA
The DNA here is from genome assembly GCA_937924555.1 of uncultured bacterium. Taxonomy (GTDB): domain Bacteria; phylum Cloacimonadota; class Cloacimonadia; order Cloacimonadales; family Cloacimonadaceae; genus Cloacimonas. Next base: position 6,990 of record CALDSN010000138.1, read on the forward strand.
TAAGCAAACATCTCAACGTTTATATCCGTATAGTGTTCGGTAGCGGTAGGCATGAATGTAACACTGGGGAGGAACTTGATATAGTATTGTTGCAAAGCAACAGGGCTATCCAACCAAGTATTTAATATCGCTATTGCACGAACCTGCCAGTGCCCTTGATCTAGGACAAAGGGTCCTGCATATAAAGTTGATGTAGCAGAGGGTACTGAACCGTCTGTAGTATAGTAGATACTTGCGGCAGCCCATCTTGGGTCTCCCACAGGCAACGAAATGCTGACATTTACATTGCTTTCATACATTGCCACTGCCGGATAACCCGCTGGTGCAATAATTGGGGTAGGTAATGTACCGGTGATAACGTAACTCGCTGTTTGGTGTAAACTGGGCAGAGTTGTCAATACAGGCATGGGATCAGCATATACTTCCAAAGTTGCATTTGCGGCAATATGAATTGCCCCTCCATTGTAAAGCTGATAAGGGGCACCGTCTAAAGAGTAATAAATAGGAGCATCCGGGGGAGCTGTTAAGGTGTTGAGGTAAACATCCTGCGCACTGGTATATGTTCCGGACGGGGGGTTGAATACCGTCCCATTTGGCCACATTGTAAGCCTAGTGCGGTTTTTTACCGGTATGCTGAAAGTATGAATATCGCTTGCAATATAATCCGGATCCGCATCGGTGTATTCTGCCCACCATGTTATTGTACTGGTATGGTAGATAGCAAATGGCAAATCTGCAGGATTATATTGATGTACTTCACCATTGATACTGTAATATAAGGTAGCTTCTGCAGGAACGGGGGCCGGAAGGGTGAAATCAACTTCCACGCTATCGTAAAGGCAGACGCAATAATCTCCGTTCACATCTGGCAAGGGGTATGTGTCCATAACCGGAGCTGCAAAAATCACCTTTCTTCTAATATCGTATTGGTGAACAGGTGTAACTGCACTATCGTCCCATCCGATCAGTGAGGCATAGGCGATGATATCATTCACTGTCTGCGGTGCTAGGACTACGCCTGTTCCCGCATTATACAGCAACCAATTAGCGCCATTATCCAGGCTATAATAGATGCTTGCTCCAGCAGTTGCGCAAGTAATGTGTACGGGGTAATCAACATTGGATGCATAAATACCCGGTGCTTCCACAAACTGCGGAGTGTCCACCATCCCTGTCATATTGTAAATCTGAGTCTTATGCACAGATTCCGGCAATGTGGGATGGGTGAACCATGCTGTTATGGTATATACATAGTCCTGCGGGGGTACGGGAATGTTAATCGGACCGTTGTATATCTGCGGTTCAGCAGGTGAGCCGATTGATGGTACAACCGGAGGTACTGCCGTTGTATAATAATATATAACCGTATCATCCACACCCGGGGTTGATAGGGTAACATTTTGTGTGGTAGAGAAGGTAGTTACATTGTTAGATCCCCAAGGGGCAAACCAAGGACCTTCCGGACTAACCACAATATTCCATTGATGGCTTACAGAATAACCACTACCATCTTCCCTATCTCTTACTTCACATACTAAAGTATAAATCCCAGGGACATTGAAGGTATAATTTAAACTGCTGGTAATGGATTCCACAGTGGTAAATGGGACCCCATTAAGGCTACCGGTCAGTGTCCAAGTATAGAACAGAGGGTCTGCATCCACATCATTGCCTGTGATGCTGAAGTTCACCAGATCATCCTGAGCAATCGTCATATCTGTTTCAGTTTCTGCATAGGTGGGATCATTGGTTGGTGCATAACTAACTATGGTGGGAGGGTCGTTTATCGGTGTCACCTCTATAGAAAAGCTTGTTGAAGTATGCTGTGTCAACCCTCCAGGGAGATTCTCCACTGCAGTAACAATGAAATGTTGGATACCGCTATAATTCGCCACAGGGATGAAGGTGGCAATTTTATCGTTACCTTCTGCCTGCGTAATGTTTACTTTCGCGGGGAAAGTGGTTTGCGTAATGTATATATTAAAGCTTGTGCCATCATAAATCCGTACTATATTGCCGAAATTCAGGGTTATTCCCTCTACTGAATCTTCCTGCATACTATACATATATCCAGTGTTTACATTACCTGGAGTTGAGATAGTAGGGAAATGGAAGCTGGGTAAATCTTCATCGTTGGTGACGGTAACATTTATCCCCTTGGATACGGGATCAATCAAATCTTCCCCATCCAGTTTATATAGAGTAACCCAAACCGGTTTAGTGCCGAAGAAGTTCTGCACAGGCACGAACTGCAGTTTAAAGGGATGCAGAGGATCTGGTGCAGTTATCGTGAAGAACGATGATTGACTCCACCCCAAACGAAGCTCGCTGAGAGTAGTCCCCCCATCTACACTGATATAGGGCTGGAAATCAAATTCCCAGGTGTTATCCTCCAGAAATACTTCCGGGGCTATGGGTAGAGCACTTGGTGTTCCGGGCAACCACCCAT
>CALDSN010000139.1 GCA_937924555.1 uncultured bacterium
AGCTTTGCTAGAGGCCAGAAAGATGTTCGCCTTATACCAAAACACAATGCATTACCAATGTCCGGTCTTACTGTTGCACAGATTGCCTCCACCCTCCGTACCGCCTCCACCGGAACAGAAGTTGGCAAATACCGTGGCGATGGCGTGGAAGAATATCCCATCATCGTTAAGTTGGCAGGGGCATATACTGATGATCTGGAGAACCTGAAGAACCTTAAGATAAAAACCCGCACCGGGGATTTGATTGCCATCCGGGACTTGGCGGATTTTGAGATTACTTCCTCGCTATCCAAGATTGACCATCGGGACTTGGACAGAGTGGTTACCGTCAGTGCTTCGGTTAGCACCTACGAGAGCAAGGGCAGGCAAAAACGTCGCACCCCCTCGGAAGTGAACAGCATCCTGCTGGGTAACAAACTGAAGGGAACAGAAGGCTTGCTCTCCAATTTCGAGAAACGCTTCCCCGGTTACACCCTGGAAAGCGGTGGAGTGCAGGAAGAACAGCGCAAGAGCTACTCATCTTTGGGCAGACTCTTCATCCTTGCCTTGCTGCTGATCTTCACTATTCTTGCCTCCCAATTCAAGAGCTATGTGCAGCCGTTAATTGTGATGATGACCATTCCCTTCGCCTTCATTGGCGTTATTCTGGGCTTACTTGTCACCGGCTTACCTTTCTCCCTTAATACACTCATCTCGGTGGTTGCCCTTGCAGGGGTGGTGGTGAACAACGCCATCATCCTGATAGACTTCATCAATGCTGAAAGGGAAAAAGGGACTGACCGCTGGCATGCCATCATCAACAGCGGTTCCGTACGCCTCCGTCCCATCATCCTTACTACTGCCACCACGGTTTCCGGGATGCTGCCTCTGGTGTTTTCCACCGATCCCTCGGCTCAGGCTTGGCGGCCATTGGCAGTCAGCTTTACCTTTGGCTTGGTGTTTGCCACCTTCCTTACCCTCTTCATCATCCCCGTCATCTATTCCATGGTAGATTCCTTCTTTGGGAGATTCCATATGACCCGCTTCACCGAGCATAAGAAGTTCGAAGAAGCCATAGATTGCGCAACTAAAGAGTAATAGACCCTCAAGATAGCCAAAAGAGTCCTCTGCTTTAGGGGACTCTTTTTTTGGCTGTTTTCTCGTTTACTAGGCTGTAAGATAAATCGCACGCGAGACGCTTGGTATTTACCAGCCAAGAATGCTTGAGAGGGGCGTAGATTGAGATTATGCTTGACAAGAATTTAAACACAAGTATGCGGGGGATTAGAATTAAAATGCCTTTGGATAAAGCGTTACTCAGTATTTATCAAGTGGTTTGATTAATCTAGGCGATGTAGCCGAATTTACTTGAACCAAGAATGCTTCCCATTCTCTAATCGTGTGTGAATGAGGCTGCACTGGCTTGATGCTCCATTTAATAAACTTAACCTGTGTGTCCTGAGTAGTCGCTCCAAAGCTGCAAAAAAGGAGCATAGCCATGTCTATGGTAAATGTTGACGCGTCCGTCATCGACAGTTTACAGACAACTGTCCAATTCTTAACTCAGCAGATTGCAGCCAAGCCACTATTTGACACAGGCAATACCGGCTTTATGTTGCTCTGCTGTAGCCTCGTGATGCTCATGACCCCCGCCCTTGCCTTTTTCTACGGCGGACTCGTGGGCAGAAAAAACGTCTTAACCATCATGATGCAGAGCTTTGTATCGCTTTGCCTCACCACTGTTATCTGGTACCTTGTCGGTTATTCCCTGTGTTTCAGCGGAAACATGACCGATGGCACAGACTTCTTCGGACTTGTGGGAAACTTTGACAAAGCATTCCTGCAGGGCGTTACCCTCACCACACCCTTCTCCGGTAACGGCACCATCCCCGAAGTGGTCTTCATCGCCTATCAGATGATGTTCGCCATCATCACCCCTGCCCTGATAACCGGAGCATTTGCCAACCGTGTAACCTTCAAAGCATACTTACTGTTCTTGGTCGCATGGTTATTCCTGGTTTACTTCCCCTTCACGCACATGGTTTGGGGTGGCGGACTTATGGCGCACTTTGGCGTGCTGGACTTCGCAGGTGGTATCGTGGTTCATGCCACAGCCGGTTTCGCCGCTTTGGCATCGGTAATCTATGTTGGTAAACGCAAGATTATCGATTCAGGAAACCATAACATCCCTTTGGTGGCTATCGGAACAGGCTTGCTTTGGTTCGGCTGGTATGGCTTTAATGCGGGAAGCGAGCTGTCGGTGGATCCCCTAACTTCTATTGCCTTCCTAAATACCGATATCGCCGCATCTTTTGCAGGTATTGCCTGGCTGATTATCTCCTGGATTAACGAAGGCAAGCCCAAATTCGTGGGGCTCATGACCGGTGCCGTGGCTGGTTTGGCTACCATCACACCTTGTGCGGGCTTCGTACCCTTGTGGTCTGCCCCGCTAATCGGTATCATTGCCGGTGCAGTGTGCTACATGGCAGTGAACTTCAAGAACAAGATGAAATGGGATGACGCCCTGGATGTTTGGGGCGTGCACGGTGTTGGCGGTGTTACCGGAACAATCCTGCTTGGCGTGTTTGGCTCCGAGCTGATTAACCCCGTGGAAAAGGGTGGTGCTTTGCTTAATGGTAATGTGCACTTCTTTATCACCCAGATCATTGCCGTTACCATTGCGTCCGTTTATGCCTTTATTTTCACTTATATCATGCTGATTATCATCAACTTCATAACCCCCGTTAAGGTTACCGAAGTGGATGAAACTCTTGGGTTGGACGAAACCCAGCATGGTGAAGTAGCCTATATAGACTAAATATTACAGATAGCCGTATCCATTCTGCTAAAAAAAGGGAATGGTTACGGCTCTCTTTATCTAACCAAAGGGAGCATATGAAACACTTAGCTTTGTTGAGCCTGATGCTGTTATTAACCTTTACCTGCTTTGCTGCCACCGGGCATGAAAGTGTGGTGGAACGCATGCCAAACTTGGTAATGCAGCTTGGAATCCTGATACTTGCCGCCCGTATCGGTGCAGTTGCTGTGGAAAAGATCGGCATCCCCGGAGTTTTGGGTGAGTTGCTGATTGGGGTTATTATTGGACCCTACCTCTTGGGTGGCATCCCCATCCCCGGTTTTCCGGATGGCTTATTCTCCACCGGGCTTGAAGGCTTCCCTTTACAACTTGAGCTATACGGCATTGCCATCATTGCCTCCATTATCCTGCTCTTCCTTTCCGGACTTGAGACCGATTTGAACCTCCTGATAAAGTTCTCTTTCGCCGGACTGGTCGTGGGGATTGGCGGAATAGTGTTTTCCTTCATGTTCGGCTCTCTAACGGCAATGTACTTTCTTAAAACGGACTTCATGGATCCCAAATGCCTCTTTTTGGGGATTATGAGCACTGCTACTTCAGTAGGGATTACGGCACGAATACTTTCCGAGAAACGCAAGATGGATACTCCCGAGGGGGTCACCATCCTTGCCGGGGCAGTTATCGACGATGTGCTGGGGGTTATCCTGCTGGCAATCGTGTTAGGTATCTCTGTCGCTACCAAAGCCGGAGGGGCTTCTGCCCTCAACTGGTCTAAGATAGGCATGATTGCCTTCAAAGAGATAGGCATTTGGCTTGGCTTCACCATTGCCGGGCTTTATTTTGCCAAGCGCATCGGTGGCTTTCTTAAGAAATTGGAGAACCGCTTTGTGTTTTCCATCATCGCTTTCAGCTTTGCCCTGGTTATCGCCGGCTTCTTCGAGCGTGCAGGTTTGGCAATGATTATCGGAGCTTATGTGGTTGGCATTTCCCTCTCTAAAACGGATATCAGCGTATCCATTCAGGAAGCCTTGCAACCCCTTAAGATGTTCTTTGTCCCCGTGTTCTTCACGGTGATGGGCATGCTGGTGGATGTGCGGGCACTATTCGCTCCCTCAACCCTAATCTTTGGAGTGGTTTACACTGTGGGAGCGCTATTGGCAAAATACTTGGGCTGCGGTATCCCATCTCTGGCTTTGGGCTTCAACATGCGAGGAGCGCAGCGTATCGGACTGGGGATGATACCTCGCGGGGAAGTGGCACTAATCGTGGCAAGCATCGGTTTGTCCTATGGCTTCTTGGCAGACCCCAATTATGACATCTTCGGCATCGCCGTGTTTATGACCCTTATCAGCACCACCATTGCCCCTCCTCTCTTGAATGTTTCTTTATCTTCGCCCTTGAAAGGAGTGAAAGATTCTGTAACCATGCCCCCCAAAGAGGTTGTGGAGTATAACCTGCAGGATGAGGAGCTTGCCGAACTTTTGGCACATAAAATAGCCAAACAATTCCTCTCCATGGGCTTCTTTGTCAGCCATCTGGAGTCCGATATGCATGTATTCCATATCCGCCGCCACGACACCATTGTAACCATGGAGCAGCAAGGCAACAACATCCAGCTACACACTGTTCCCGAAACCGCTTTGTTTGTTAAGCGCATGATGCACGAAGCCGTCTTGGAGCTGAAGCAAACCATGCAAGGGGTGCTGGAAATGGAGCAGATTGCCGAGATTGAGAAAATCAAGGACTTTCGCCTGAAGGATTACCTTTCAAAGGACTTTGTAATCCCCAGACTTCAATCCGATAGCCGCGAGGGAGTGGTGTGGACTATGCTTAAGCTATTGAACGAGAAAGGGATAATAGATGATTTTAAGCCTACCTATTATGCTTTGTTGGATAGCTGGAAGATACTTGGTCCCGGCTTGATCAATGAGGTGGCAATCCCCCACTTGCATACCGATGCCGTTAAACAACTTACCATAGTCTGCGGGATAACCGATCACGCTTTGGATTTTGGCTCGGTAGACAGGAAGAAATCCCGCTTGATATTCTTGGTGCTTACTCCCGAAAATCAAGCAAACAACCATATCCGCCTCCTCTCGGTGCTGGGCAGACTTTGCCGACAACCCGAAAAGGTGCGGGAGATTATTAGCAGCACCGATGCGGGTGATATCCTTTCCATGATATTGGAGGCAACCGGGTAGAACCCAAACCTTACTGCTCCGGTTTTGGACACTTATTCCCCTGCCTCATCCCTGCCTCATATTTCCGAGGTGATTCCCTCATCCCACCCGGGAGTCACCCGGGAGTCACGAGGGAATGACCAAAGATTTGGCTTAGGGAGAAAACAGAGTTATTGTTGAAAACAGCATCGAGTATAAGACAAAATTCGAGCGGAATCATAGCTTGCAGGATTTCACTTGACAGCAGGGTTAAAAAATAATATCCTGCCACAAAATGGAACTGGCGGTTAATTAGTAATCATGGTATCAATAATCATAGACCCCAAACTATCACGCTTTCAGAAGGAAATGAAGTATGTATTTCGCTTCATTTTTGAGAGTTTAGGATACGGAAGCAGGTTTATAACCGATATAAAAGAGCTCAAGACAAACGATATTTTCCTCATTTACGGGCTTACTGAGCCTACCCCCGAAGAGCTGAAAGAACTGGCAAAGTTCTACATAACCATCTTTATCCCTTGCGACTTTGAGCTGTATGACCCCAAAGCCTATGCGGCAGATAGATTGCGCCGCAGTATTCGCGAGATAAAGCTCCTCTCTGTAACGCCTGTTATCTCCGCCCGCAAGTTTGAGAATCTGGCAGAAAACTATCGTGAAGAGGATGTGCATGGCGGGAAGATAAACTTTGACCTGGCGGGGAACCTCTTCTTCCATCTGGCAAACATGGAGGAAAGCACCGATGCACAAGCTCTAAGCGGTGGCTACTATCCGGACGAAGCCAGTGCCTTTTTCAATTACCGTGAAACCCCGATTATAGATAACCTGTTGTGGCTGGTGGACAGCATGATAAAAGAACATTGCCGGGCAAAGAAGAACTTCATTACGCAAAAGATGTTCTGGCCCGGTGCTCAGCAGGCGGCTGTGCTGTTTTCACATAGCATAGACGACCTGCAGAAGTGGGATTTATCATCCCTCATCCTCTCTGTTGCCGATGATCTTGCCATGCTCTTCACGCTTAAGTGGAAGCAACTGGGGCACAACATCGCCGGGAAGATGAAATATCTGTTCACGAACTATGAGCTATACTGGAACTTTGAGGAGTTCCGCAAGCTGGAGCGTGACTCCAATTGCCGCAGTACCTACTTTTTGGCAACCGAGCCATGTGAGGATATTGACTACAACCTGGAAGACCCTGATTTGCAGGAAGAGCTCCAACAGATTATGCGGGAAGGAAATGACATATCCATGCTTGCCACTTCGGATAAGCTTAACCGGGATGACTTCCTGACCCGCAAGCAGATACTTTTACACCAACTTAACAAAGAACAAATCGGGATTCGCCAGTGTGGGTTCAAGGTAAACGACACCACCCGCGATTTACATAACAAAATATCCCCCAGCTATAGCCAAAGCGTGGCTTTTCAGAGTGTTCCGGGATTCAAGAGTGGGATTTCACTGCCTTGGAGATCATGGTTTGCGGGGAGCAGAAAGGAATATCTGGAGTTGCCCACTTTGTATCGGGACAAGCACCTGCAACTCACCAAGCATAAGCTGGTGCAGCTTGAAGATGCCAAGCACCAGATAAAGAAGCTGTATCATCAGGTCACCCGTTCACACGGCATCTTCAGCGTGGATTTCTCCATCGCCAGCTATAGCGATATCCACTATTGCAACAAGCTGTATGCCTACATCCTGGCGTTGGCGAAGAGCGGTGATAACTATATCCCCACCGCCGGAGAACTTGCCACATGGTGGGAAAAACGGAACCGAATCACCATAGATGAAGGTGAATATGAGATCAGCATTATCTTCCCTGATGATTTGGAAAGCTTTGTCCTATGCCTGCATGGAGAGCCGAAGATACAGGAAATTGCAGGGGTCAGCGCTAAGGTGGACGGCAACCTGATTCGCTTTACCAACATCAAAGCCGATGCCGTGGCATGTATCAGATTAAATAGAACTGCATGAAGAAGCTGCTCCACATCCAGTTGCTCCCGCTAATGTCGGGGGTGCAACGCTTTAGCTTGCATTTGCTGGATGGACTGGAGGCAGATGAGTTTGAGATATATGTGGCTGCCAAACCCGGAGGTGAACTGCAGCAAGAGCTGAATAAGCGAGGCTACACCTTTATTCCCCTCCCAAGTTTCTGCCATCCCATATCCCCCTTGGACTTAGTTACTTTTTTTCATCTCCTGTGGCTGATAAAGAGTCATGGCTTCGATATTGTTCACACCAACAGCTCAAAACCCGGCTTACTGGGTCGTCTCGCAGCAAGATTGCTGAAAGTACCATTGATTCTGCACACTGCTCACGGGACGGCTTTTCAAGAAAACCAAGCCCCTCTCCTCAAGAGATTATATATCCTTTTAGAGCGTTGGGGGAATTCATTGGGACATAAAACGGTGTTTGTGAACAATTCCGATAGGGAAAGGTGCTTGGCAATGCATCTCCTTCCCTCAAGCAAAGCAATAACAATTTACAACGCTTTACCACCAGATGTGGCAAAACGCTTATACGAGATTGCAGCAGTTAGGACCATGCCAGATAAGGACGTGATTATTGGTTCTACCATAAGGTTTTCCGAGCAGAAAAACGTAATCCGGTTGATTAGCTGCGCTTGCAGAGCATGCATACACTCACCCAAGCTCCGCTTCATTATCTTGGGAGATGGAGAGCACTATGAATTGTGTAAAGCCATAGTACATTCCTGTAATATGGAAAATCGGATTATACTCCCCGGTTGGGATAGCGATGTTGTTCAGTGGTTAAAGGTATTTAACGCTTTTGTCTTGTACTCACGTTGGGAAGCACAACCATTCAGTATAATCGAGGCGATGAGTGCAGCTCTACCCATAATCGGCTCGGATATCCCCTCCATTCGCGAGTTGGTTGATGATGATACCGGATACTTAGTACCTTTAGATAACGATGATGCTTTGGTGGAGGTCTTCACCAGTATGGCACAGGAATTCAGACCCGCCTACAACAAGGGTATGGCAGGACAGCAGAAGATAGGCTCAATATGCAGTTATCAAGGCATGGTGGCGGCTTATCTGGAGCTATACCGAGGCTGATATATGTCCCACTTGACGGTGCTTATTCTACTGGAATTTGTGGTGATTCATCTCCTAACACATGCGTTGCTCCCGCTGAACATCAGATTTTCTCGCAGGTTTGGTATCATGGCTGAGCCCAATGAGCGTCGCATTCATAAGATTGCCATTCCGGAAGCGGGAGGATTGTGTTTTGCCATTCCCGTAATCATTGCACAGGCAAGTTTCGGTTTGTTGAGCGGAGATGCTGCCATGGGCAAGATGCTGTTGCAACTTAGTGGGGTGGGATTGCTTACCCTAATGATGGGCTTATGGGATGATCGCTATGAAAGCAGCCCGAGTCTGAAGCTCTTGGGGCAGATAAGCATCGGGGTGATAATGTATTTCATCGGCTTTCGGGTGCTGTTCCTAACCAATCCCTTGGGTGAGCATTTTGTGCTGGGGTGGTTGTCCTTCCCGGTAACCATTTTATGGTATCTGATGATCCTCAATGCAATCAACCTGATCGATGGGCTGGATGGTCTTGCCAGCGGGATAAGCATTATTGTGTGTGCTGTGCTGCTAATCGTGGGGGTAAAAGAGAGCTATCATCTGGTTATTGTCATCTGTGCCATGCTAATTGCGGGTAATACTGCCTTTCTGTTTTACAACTTCTTCCCCGCTCGTATCTTCCTTGGAGATACCGGAGCATTGTTTATCGGCTTGAATATCGCTGCCATCTCCACTGCAGGTTCTTCTCAGTTCAAGGGGATAACTTCCATGACCTTGATGATTCCGCTTGCAGTATTGGCTGTACCTTTCTTGGATGTTGGTTTAGCGGTGTTTCGCCGGATCAGAGTGGGTAATATCTTTACCGCAGATAAGGCACATATTCATCATACTATGCTTGCTTTTGGGTTTTCTCAGAAGACTATTTCGATTATTGTGTATATAGTGACCTTGCTTTTCGGATTGATAGCTATCGGCTTTTCTTTTTCGTCCAAGAAGGTATTGTTTTCAGTCCTTCTGGGACTGTTGGCTTTAATGGTTGTGATTGCCTATGCGCTGATGCGCCAGGAGCGAAATAAATGAGATACTATATTCTGAGCCTAATCGCCTGCTTGAGTTTTACTCTCTCTGCCGCAACATGGCAGACTTTTACCAACACGAACCATGTGTATGATATAAACATTGATAGTGATACCATCTACATCTCTTCCTGGGGAGGAGTTGTTAAGCTGGTTCCTATCATTGCCAATCCTCAAGACCTTTCCAATTATCGCGAGGAGAGTGTTATCAACACGGGAAACGGGCTGGGGTCTAACGATATCCGCAGTCTTGCTCATATAGGATTTAACAATAGCCTTTGGTTAGGTTCCTCTGATGCAGGAGTTACCATCATGAGTTCCTCGGGCAACCAGTATCTCAGCACCAGTTTAGGATTGCCTTCAATTAAGGTAAGCAAGCTGATTGAGAATACTAACACTGTGCTGGTGGCAACTGCCGGAGGTTTAGCGTCATATTACTATATTGAAGGTGTAAGCTTTCCTCTGATGTTAAACCAATACACTTCACAGAACACTTCCGGAGGATTGGCGGATAACCGCATCGAAGACATGGCTTTATCCGCAGATAGTTTGCTCTTTGTTGCCACATCTACAGGACTTAGCTGCATCCCCTTATCATCACTGAACAATGACAGTGCTTGGCGCAAGCTTAATGGCAATGGAAGCCCTATCCTTTCCGGGGTAAGCTCCAGGCTTGCCCTTTCTGCCACCAAGGTTGCTGTTGCCCAAGACGCAACCTTGTATTTGAACGACTATGACCTGATTAATGCAAACTGGATTCAGTACAATGCCAACAATTTGCTTACCGGCAAGAAGATATCCTCTGTTGAGTTCGATGATCATAACAACCTATGGGTATCCTATGGAGCTTGGCAGGAAGATACCCTGAAATACGCTCTGGACAGCAATATCTTGCTCACCACTCTTTACGCTGACGGAACAGTGAAACACTGGAACAGAGGCGAAGTAGGATTGGGGCAGAATGTAATCAGCAATATTGTCTTTCTTGATGGCAAACTCTTCCTTTGCACCTGGGGCGATGGCATATACCAGTTTGTGGGCGGTGAGTGGGTTAACTTTAACCCCTCCGGGATCAGCTTCCCCAAGATAACCCAAATTGTTACAGACAAGAACAATGCCGTATGGATTGGCAGCGGGTTCATCGATAACCAGCCGGTTAAGAAAGGGTCGCTGGGAGTATGTAAACTGGAAAATGATGAATGGCAACCGTATAACATCCATAATAGCCCCATCCACTCAGATAATATCCTCACCGTTGCTGTGGATAACCGTAACCGCAAATGGTTTGGCACTTGGGACAACTACAACAGCCCCAGTGGATGGCTTAATGGCTTGAGTATTTATGACGAAAGTCAAGACATTTGGAAACATTTGCGACGCTCAGGGATAAGTACTTGGAACGACGAAACTCAGTCTTGGGGTGCTTACAGCACCTCCGCCACTCTTCTAACCGGAACCATTAGTGGAATATATCCCGCTTCTGAGGATAATATGCTGGTGCTCTGTTATGATGGCGGGGTTACCGTGGTTAACTCAAACGATGAGAAAGTAACCGACTTTCGTCTTCCTAACAGCGTGTATCAGCGCTCGCTATATGCATACTTTGATGGGGAGAAGTACTTTATCGGCACCAATAACGACCAGGGATTGGTTATCTGGAATCATCCTTCGCTGCCAGAAACGGATGGCATCCATTGGGTTATCCCTTCCCCTCCTGAATTGCGTAACTGTGTTATCTACGGCGTTGCCACCATCGAAACCCCTTACGAAGGTAAACAGCATTGGGTTGCGGCTAGCACCGGATTATTCATGTGGAACGGCACCAAATGGTATCGTTACGATACAATGATTAAACGCTTCAAATACAATGAATCAACCGCAACTTGGGTGAATGATATACTATACTACGAGAACGAAGAACGCCTCTTTGGCTCGGTACGCACTACTCCCACGGCTATCATGCTTGATCCCTTCAATCACCTATGGATTGGTAGCTTGGAGTATGGTCTCAGTATGTACAATCCAGAAACTGAACGCTTCACCAACTTCTACAAGCCAAACAGCCCTCTCCTTAGCAACAACATCACTGCTTTGGGATATGACCCAGTGGGTGGACGCTTGCTGATTGGCACGCCAGATGGTTTGAACACGCTGAAGATTGGCAGAACTGTTAAACCCGAAACAGCACTGAAAGAAGTTAAAGCTTTCCCCAACCCCTTCCGCCCCGCAAAAGACTTCACGGTGCAGATTGCCAATCTCCCTGAAGATAGCCTCCCTCAGGGGACAAGCACCTGTAGGATTTATGACAATTCAGGAGCCTTGGTGATGGTTATCCCGGAGAATCGCTTCTCCCGCTTTGAATGGAATGGATTAAGCACTTCCGGCAAAGAGTGTGGTAGTGGGGTGTACCTCTTCGTGGTAACCGATGCTCAAGGTAATTCCAAGCGTGGGAAAATAGCCCTTATCCGTTAACCAAATCGCAAAGTACTAAGTTTGTGATTAAGCTGGCTATAGCACATCTGCTTCCAGGCTCCAGCTTTCCCAATCTATCCTGTATATCACAAGCTTGAATTTATCCTGAGATGGGTAAACATCGCATTTTGCCAATACCTGAAAGCCCCAAGGAAGTAGCTCTATCCTCAGTTTACCTTGGGTCTCGCCAAGTAAGCAGGCATCAAGAGGCTCATGCAGCCGGCTCTGTTCCAAATACCTCAGCAGCCAATAACGCTGGCTACGATGTCCTACTTCCCGCAACAATAGCAGGCGTTTCTCAATGCCCACGATATAGCCTTCCAAATCGTTTGCACTACAAGGATGTACCCTTCCTTCAAGTAAGGCAAGCATCTGATATTGATTTAGCAAATCCACAACTCTACGGATGGGAGAAGTGGCATGCAGATACTGTGAAGCTCCAATGCCGGGATGAAAGTCTGCTGCAGTGGAGAGATATGCCTGGCTGGCAGGTGTTTCTCCGTTGGGATTGCCAAACACCGTGATATTGCGAAATATCATCGGGCAGCCACGCTGCACTGCAAAGGCGGCAAAACTGCTGTTATACTCTATCATCAGTTCTTCGATGATGTTACGTGCTGGGCTGAGGTTATCAACACTTTTCAACCGCAGGATACCGTCGTACTCTTTGAGGTAGTAATTGTATCTCTGCTTTTCTCCACCACTTGCGCTTTGCCTCCTCATCTGCAAGCAGGCACTGATACGCTGCAAAGTGGCAAAAGGTTCACTTGTGATGGATTTATCCACTTGGCGATAGCTGTAGTTCTGCTCAATGGGAAGCAACTCTGTTTGGAAACTGCGGGATGTTACATTCAGCTCGGTGTCCAAAGACACATACAGCGAGATGACTGGTTTTTCTGAGCCTGCTACCAAGCTCAACTCATGCTCCGAAAGTTTGGGCGGAAAAAGCGGAACTATGGTGTTGGCAGTATATAAAGATGAACTGCGCCGTAAAGCCTCCCCAAACAGTGCTGAGGATTGAGGGATACAAGCTGCAACAGCGCTCACATGGATGCCCAATACCCAGCCCTCGGCATTCCGTTGCAAACTCAAGGCATCATCGTAGTCGCGTGTATCTTCGTCATCTATAGAAAAAGCGGTTACTCCTGCTCGATTCCAATCTACCTGCTGCAGGTTTTCGGACATAATCAATGGCGAAAACCCTACTGGGATACCGGATTCAGAAATGGCGGGATCGATGCTGTCATCCAACTCACCGCACAGCTTCCGCAACCTAACTACTGCTTCTTCCGTGCTAAAGTTCGGAAGGGCATCTCGCAGGTAACGCTGCAAATCCCGATGCTTATTCTCTAACACTACTTCTGAAAGCTCTTTATAAAGGGTATTCAAAGTATCATTACCAACTGTCTTCCCCTCAAGGAGAGCGGAGATGTCTGCAAAGAAGGTGCTCCGCTGTTGCTCAGTGGCAAGTTCAGCTTTATGTGCTTCGAGTTCTTCAGGAGTCTTTTTCCGGAACTGCTCTTTTTTGAAGCTGAATTGCTCCGGATGGGCTTTCAGATAGCTGTATAGAGCAAATACCTCATGGTCTGCAGTCAAACCCATCTGCATTGCTATCTCGGTAATGGGTTGTTCTGAAACCAGAAAGCTGTAATCCAGTTTACTCAAATGTTCTATCTCTGCCTTAAGGGAATTGCTAAAACTTGTCAAACAATCTGGATACTCATCCAAAGGATACTGAGACTTACTGATAAGCACAAATCTTGCAGCGGTAAACCACCCGTAATCTTCTGTGTCAGAGACAATATGGTAGCGTCCATCAACAACTTCCGATATTATCCCCAACACCAAGCTCCGGGCTTGATAGAACGCCACTATTGAAGCAAGCTGTGCTTTCATCTATGTTGCACTCCCCAAAAAGATTTGGCGCCCCAGAGATGACTTGAACATCCGACCAACGGTTTAGGAAACCGGTGCTCTATCCACTGAGCTACTGGGGCGCACATAATGGTTACCAGTTCCCTAAAGCACTGCTTTTTGTCAAGTTTACATTGACAAATGCCGGGCATTCACAAACTGGAGCATGGCACTTTTTGCGCTTGCATCTTGTTGCCTACACAATGATAAATAACAGAGATTTATGAGGTTAGATATGAAGATAGCCATTGTCGGTGCCACCGGTGAAGTCGGTAGAATGATGATTAGTTGCTTGGAAGAAAGCAATGTGAAGATAGATACTTTGGAGCTGTTCGCTTCCAAACGCTCCGAAGGTACAACCCTGTATTATAACGACGATCCCATCAAAGTGCAAACCCTTACCGAAACGAGCATTGCCAAGCACTTCGATTATGTGTTTTTTTCCGCCGGAGCAGGTGTGGCAAAAACTTATGCTCCCATCGCAGCCGAACATAGCGAGATAGTTATCGACAATTCATCGGGCTTTCGCCAAGATCCTGCCATTCCGTTGGTTGTCCCCGGCGTTAATGAAGACTTGCTTCAGGGCTATCGCGGCATAGTTGCCAACCCCAATTGCTCCACCATCCAAATTGTGCTTCCTCTGGCGGTATTAGATAAGCTCTTCGGCTTAAACAAGCTTATCGTTAGCACCTACCAATCTGTATCGGGCAGCGGTCACCAAGGCATAACTACCCTGATGAACCAACGCAAAGGCAGCTCAGACAAAGGCGCATACCCGCATGTGATAGACCTCAATGTTATCCCCCAGATTGGCGGTTTTCAGGATAGTGGATATTCCCAGGAAGAAGAAAAGATGCACTTCGAATCCCGCAAGATATTGCGTTTGCCGGAGCTTAAGGTCAGCGTGACCACCGTGCGTGTGCCGGTTGTCTATGGACATAGTGCTGCGGTGTATGCTCAGTTTGATAAGCATGTTGATATCACTGTTGCCGAAAAGGCACTCAGCAATGCCCGGTCTATCGTATATTACCCCAATTCCTACGTGACTCCGCTGGATTTGGGCAACTCCAACGATTCTCACACCTGCCGTTTGCGTTACGGTTGCGATGAAAACTCCCTCAATTTCTGGAATGTGGGGCATAATGTCCGCCTCGGTGCTGCTGCCAACGCCGTGGAAATCTTTTTACAGCACGCCAAATACTCCGGTAGGATATAACCATGGACCCTGTTGCCCTGCGCCACCAACTGCACCAAATACCGGAAATAGCCTTTGCAGAGCATGCAACCAAAGCCCTGCTGTTGGATACTTTGGCACAAATTATCGGGCAGGCGGATAGCAGATGGCAAGTACACGAATTTAAGAACAGTACGGGTATCTTGGCTGTTTACACCGGTGCAGAGGGGGATTACAAGCTGTTTCGTGCCGACATGGATGCCCTACCCGTTAAAGAGAACAGTTCATGCAGCTTTCCCTCCACCCATGAGGGCTTTATGCACGCTTGCGGTCATGATGTGCACATGGCAATTCTGATGGGGCTTATCGCACAAATAGCCCTGCTTAAACCGGCTACCAACTTGATGTTTCTTTTCCAACCCGCCGAAGAAGGCAAGGGCGGAGCGCAATCTGTGTTGGCAGAAGGCATCATCCAAAGCTATCCTGTCCGTAGCGCATATGCCTTGCATGTTGCAAGCGGATTGCCCGTTGGCAGCATTTCCTCCAAAGCGGGGATATTTTTCGGCATTCCGCAGGAGTTCGATGTCCGCTTCATCGGCAAAGCAAGTCATGTAGCTTATCCTGAGCAGGGGATAAACGCATTGCACGCAGGCAGAAACTTCCTTACCATGATGGATGAAGCTGTTGCCGAACTGGCTAAAACAGAGCGAGTTATCTACCATGTGGGTAAGATGAGCGCGGGAGACATCCGCAACATCATACCTGCCTTATGTACTTTGGAAGGTACTCACCGCAGCCTTAAGAGCGAAGTGCGCGACACCATGAACAATCTTACCACCGAACTTGCAGCCAAAAGCGCTGAGAGCTATGGCGCAAAAGCGGAAGTGGAATTCCTGTGCAGCTACGATGCTGTGGTTAACGATGCCTCTTTGGTGCAGCAGCTAAGCGCTGCTTGCCACGAGCTTGATCTGGATTACCGGGAAGCGGAAATCGCTATGACGGGTGAGGATTTCGGCTTCTTTACCACCTTATACCCCGGTTTGCTGTTCTGGTTGGGCAGCGGATGTGAGCACCCCCTTCATTCGGACAAGTTTTTCCCCCTTGACGATTCTCTTGCCGTTGGCGTTAAGCTGTTTACCCACTTAGCATTAAGCTAATTTTCCCAAAACTTGCTTCTCCCTCCCCTCCTGCTATCATTGCATGATCATTACCTAATCATTGCATACTTAGTACGTAATGATTAGGTAATGGTCATGTATTTCCCCTTGGAAAGAAACAAGGTTAGAGGCATAAGTTTGACACTTTGCCACAGATTTGCTGAACTAATTCACCTAACTGCAAAAAAGTGCTTTACATCTTTTCCTATTTGATAAGTTTAGCGTTCTCAGGGTAAATTGGGAGTGATGTAAGAAGTGACTGTTTGCACATTATGCAAACTGGGATATCGCAGAGCACACCTTCCATCAAGGAAAGAGTGGTTTGCAGGCATGGCTAACTGATTATTAAATTAGATAAATAAAGGTAGATCGGAAGAGCGTCGTGTAGGGAAAGAGTGTAGATCTCGGTGGTCG
>CALDSN010000140.1 GCA_937924555.1 uncultured bacterium
ACGAGATCTGATCGTGACTGGAGTTCAGACGTGTGCTCTTCCGATCTAGGTGTTTTTCAGGGAAGTTGGGGTCTAGGATCTGCCAAAAAAGGTATTTGTTAGAGCCGATAAAGAACTTCTTCTTTATATCTCCGCCTTCCTTAACGAAATCCAAGAGCTTGCCTTTGTAACTAAGTTTTAAGTTTAACAGTTTTGCCATTATCCCTCCTCTTATCTCGCCGCTGCCAGCGTTTCTTTTTGCAGCCAATCAGTGTCTTGTAAGGTGGCGAAATAGATGTGTGTATAACCAACTGAGGTTCCAATCTTGATAATCTCAGAGATATAGCTACACGGTATGAAGTTATCTGCCTGAATCACCAAGCAAGCTTCCACATCGGCAGGATTATTGGCATAAATTGCATGAGCCTCCATTTCCAGAAATTGGAAGATGGCTTTACGTTTATCTGGGCTCTCCAACAGGTCTCTGGGATTACCGAAGTTCAAGCTTTCATTCCCGAGCAAGATTTTATCTGTGAATACTTTAACAGAAGTTGCTTCGGCTTTTTCCCTAAGTAAGTCGTTGGTTATGGTAGTTGGATAACGAATGTCTTTCTCAGAGGATAGTTTAACAGAATCAAAGGATACGTTTTTGATGAGGAACACCAAGATGATTGTTAAAGCATCCAGCAATGATGTTATAGAAAGACCTTTAACGTCCTCCACCTTTCTGCGAACACGGCGGAATGTTTTATCGGAACTGCTTTGGCTATCTTTAAACTGCATAATTCAGCTCCTTAATAATAATTCACTACGGGGCGGTTATAATGAACTTGAGTAAAACCATTAGCTTTACTCAAATCTATTGTTTTCATCAAATCGCCATATAGGACATTTGGATATACTGTGACGGTGATATCGATTAAGTCAGCTTTTCTATCCCGAATACTCTTCAATTGTTTATCCAGGGCGACAAAATCGTAGTTTTCGTTGACGGCAGGCAGCATTTTGGTATCCATTCCCGGTTCGCGGACTTCAAAACCGAGGAATTGGTTCTTCTTGGCATAGTCTGAATCGAGAATGATTATCTCAACCTTCTCAATATTTGCTCCGCCACCTCCGCCACCTGAACTACCACCACCGCCTTCCCCTTGCGAGAAGTTTAGCGCAACTAAGGCAACCTGAGATATCACCACGAACATCAACATAAAGGGGATGATGGTGAGGAACAGGTTCATGATCGGCACTAGGTTTGGTTCCTGTGGTGCCGTCTGTGCCTTTTGTTGGCGCATTTCGGAAGGCCGATAACGTGCCATGGCTTATTCCTTTATAGCGTTGTTAATGGTGTTTATTAACTTCACACTGAATTCATCGATATCGCTGATAAGGTTATTGGCTCTGGTAAACAGCCAACCTTTAATAACAGTTAATGGAATGGCAGCAATCAAACCCAAAGCGGTTGTACCAATAGCAAGACGGATACCTTCAGTAAGGGCAGCACCTTGAGCGGCACCAGTTAAACCGGCCATAGCGGTGAAAGCTTGCAACAATCCCCAGATTGTACCAAGCAGACCAAGGTAGGTAGCAATTTGGGCAAGGGTATCAAACCAGAAGAGACCACCATCAAGTTTGTGCACTGTTTGCAGAACAGATTCTTCCAAGGAGTTCTGCACAGCTTGGCGCATTTCGGGACCTTTCTTTCCACTCTTACGAGCATCTTTGAAGATCATCAAAGCACTCCAGAAAATAAAGCCCATGGTTGTGCCTTTGTAGCTTTCAGAAATCTTGGTGGCTTCATCTAACTGGTCGTTCTTGATATAATTGCGAAGCTTCAGATAGAACTTGCCGGCATCAATCTTTTCCTTGCGGTAAAGCTGATTCCATCTGGCAATGGCATAGACAATACCGATAACAAAAGTAAGTAAAATAGGATATGCCCATGTTCCGCTATCAACAAAAACTCCGAATATGTTCAAGGATGCTTTTGGGGCAGCAGCCGGGGCTGCAGCTTCAGGTGCAGCTTGGGCGAATAAAAAACCAAGGCTCACGATCAGAGCGACAACAGTGAGGATGATATGTTTAGCTTTCATTTTGACTCCTTCAGCCATTTATTTAGTAAGATTTCGCTATTTTCTCGCATGGACTCTTTGTCGAAAGTGAAGTTATACACTCCGGCTTTCTGGTAGGTATCAGTTTTTTCTCTAAACTCATCTGAGGCGGGGATAAGTGCTTTCAGATCAATATTAATAACTTCCTTCTCCACGTAGGCTTGGACGTTGCGGAAGCTATTGGTACCGGTTGTAGCCTGAGCATACACCAAACCAAGCCCCATACCAAGAATAACTAATAGTAGCAGGTACTTCTTCATCGCACGACCTCCTTTCCTGCTTTTACGATTTTAACAGAGGCAATAAACCCACGGTATTCTGTATCGTTCTCTACGATAAATTGGATAACATTCTTACCATTCACCACATGTTCGCGACTTATAGTAGCTTGCGAAGTATATGCCATGAAGGGTTCAGCATCATAATCCATAGCAATATTGCTAACAAGTTCTTTTCCATTGATAAGTACGGTAGCTGTTCCGGGGGCAACAAAGTCCATGCTGCCTTCCTTGAACTCAGTATCGAGGTTGAACTCAACTTCAAAGGTTACTTTAGTAGCCGGTGTGGTTTCATTTACCCAAATAGGCACTGCGGTTGTTTCACCCATTCCATCGATCTGGCTTAGCTCGATCCCAAAGTTTGTTGCAGCAATGGCAGGGGATGCTTTAGCTAAAGAATTATCCTGGTTTGGGATTATTGCTTTCCA
Organism: uncultured bacterium; assembly: GCA_937924555.1. GTDB lineage: Bacteria > Cloacimonadota > Cloacimonadia > Cloacimonadales > Cloacimonadaceae > Cloacimonas. The sequence continues at coordinate 2,791 of CALDSN010000140.1, forward strand.
TGTCGAACCTGTATTTAGTGTTACTGTTTCAGAAGGAATAGCCTCAAGCAATTGCTTGCGATCAGTCAGCAGCTGTAAGCCCATATATAGCTTCTCGGGAGCTTTACCTGGATTGGGGACTTTTATCTCAATCAGATTTTGTCCGGCAGCCCAAGCTTCCTTGGGAAGAATGTAGGCATATCTGGTGCTTATTGGCTTGCCCGCTTCAAGAGTGTCTGTAGGGACAACCAAGGGCGACACATCTGTGCCATTAAGAACAATCTCAATATCATTTGGATACACAATATGCAGTAATGCAAGTTCTGGGGCTATCTTGGTGTTTATCATCCGGGTAAACACCGACGTCTTTTCTGCCGGGATGTCCATCATAGCTAAACTGACACCATTTGGAGAGCTTACACCTTGAGCATTTATCGCAACAGGGTTACCTTCAATCTTCTGTACCCACGATTGGTTAAGCACATAGTCATCAGTCTTATAATCGGGCATGAAATTCCATTCTTGGAGCCTGGCAACGCTACGCTCAGTGTACTTGTCATGATATCCAGCCATATGATACATGTTGAAGATATTGATGTGTACGGAGTATTCTGCGTTTAGTAAGTCGGTTGTCTGCTGGTCTGCTATATATTGGATTCGAGCTTCCAACTCATCACCTTTATACTGCTTCCTAAAATCTGCAGCTTCTGTGCTGTTCTTGATATAGTACCCAATCTGGGTTTTTATAACATTAGCACCCCTGCTATACAAGGAAGCAATCATGCTCTGTGCCCTTAATCTACGTGAGTTACTAAGATCAATATTGGCTTTGTTTGCTTGATCTATCAGCTTGCTGACCTTATTGATCTCACCATTAATAAGCGACTTGAATCCGGGGATACGCTTATTTCCCCCCACAAGATTAGTCTGCCATCTGGTGTTTACATTAACACTTATCAAGCTTGCCGGGGATCCAACCATGATGTTGGACTTCTCAAGCGCTGAAAGTTGCTTATCGTAATTGTTTAAGAACGTAAGCTGCTTTTGGATGTTGTCATACTCGGCTTGTACTGCAGCAAAGTATGCATAGGTGTCGGTAACATTGAATGACAAACCTTCCTTAACGTATGCAGACTCAAGCTTTTTGAAATCATCTCTGGCTTTGAATGCAGAAGGGAAATCTTTATTCTTATAGGCAAGGTCGAATGATGTGTAGAGCTTGTATAGCTTGAGTTCAGCAACTCTCTTATAAAGGTCACTCTTGTTTTTATCTTTCTGGAATATCTCTTTGGCAATCTGCTCAAATCTAAGAGTGTCGCCATTAGCAAAGTAATTCGCGGCGATATACTCCATGTAGGGTATGGTTTGATTGTGTTTTGGGTACAAGTCGATAAATTGCTTCATAACCTCCACCAAACGAGGTTCATTCTTCGCTTGTGTAAGGTTAACAATGGCACTAATCATCAGCGCATCAGGAGTATCTTCACCGATATTGATAGCCTTTGCTCTGGCCTGGTCGTGCAGAGCAAGATATGCATCAGCAGCTTCGCTATAACTACCCAAAGCTTCACTTTTCTTTACTTCCGCTACCTTGAGAGAATAGGTCAACTCGCTACTGGGGTATTTGTTAATAAAGGCTTGTTTAATAGTGTTGGCAAGCTGAGGGTTGTTCATCATGCTGTCTGATTCAGCAATCTGCCAAGCAGTATAGTAATGATTGTAAGCTTGGTCGATGTCTGTTTTAGTGCCAGCAACTTCCAGTAGTAAATCCACGGCCTTCTGGTATTCTTTCGCTTTTACATAAGATTCATGAGCAGTCCATCTAAGCCCTTGAATCACTTTCTCATCTTTAGCAGGCAGTTCGCTTGCCATGCGTAAACGCTCTGCAGCAGCGAAACTGTAATTACCGGCTGCATCAGCAGCTTCGTAACTAAGCTGTATTTGGTTCAAGATAAGCTCATTAATAGCAGCAATCTCGGTTGGTACTTGAGTGAAACTAACTGCTTTACGGTAGTACATTTCGGCATTGGCATAGTTCTTGGTATCTTGAGCCATAAGAGCTAATTTACCATAAATGTCGAACTTAGTGCGGGGAGCAATGCTGCTCTCCTGCTCAAGAGCTTTTAGGTATAGTGCGGTAGCTTCAGGATACTTCTCTCTGCCATACTGGATATCTGCCAAGTTTAGCAGGATTGCTATGGCTTCCTGCTCTCTTTCCGGTGTCTTGAACTTCTCGGAGCGCAGCACTTCGATAAAGCGTACCGAATTATTGCTGAGCAATGTGAAGAGCTCATCCTGAGTGGCAGGTATTCCTGGTTCAGGAGTGTAAGCTTCTTCGCCATACCTATCTTTCATGAGGTTGAAAATATTGTTCGAATAAGTGTACGCCAAACCTTCGTTATTGTAAAAATCCTCATCATCGGGATACTTCCCGTTGAAGTCTTTGAGGTTGGCGATTGCCTTCAGATAGTTGATAGGTAGGTTGCTCTTTTCTGCCAGAGTTGTGGCAAGCACAAGGATTGACCTATCGGTTTCCAACTGCCAAGCTGCGAGGTTATCACCATGTAGCTGGGAATAACTGCCAAACTTAAGCATATGAGCTTTATAAGCGTTAAACCTCTCGTCAGATGGATTCTCCGTGAATTCGATGTATAATCTCTTGCCTCTTTCCGTGTAAGCTTTCTTGATAACAGCAAGCTGGGGGGCAATATTCTTATCCTTGTTAGCTACGTACCAAGCAGAATCCTGATTGTAGTTATCTATCAGGTTTAGATATATCTCCTGTCTTGCTTGATTGAATTCTTTACCTTCGCGCAGGTTGTTTGCCTGTCTGGCATAGATGTATAGTATCGAATCCAACAAACTAGGATTTTCCAAGGCAAGGGGGGACATATTTATCTTCAACCAGATGAAATCCACAGCCTGTAAGGAAGCATCGAGATCAAACTTGTTTTTTACTGCCGCATCCAAGACTCGGTTAATAATCTGGGGGTTAGAATAACCGGCAAAAACCTTTTGCAGTTCAGCAACGCCTTTGGCTTGAGAGGAGAAATCCAATCCATCCAACGCAATAAGGCAATAGGCTATATTCTTAACTGAATCGTCGCGGTAGTCTTGAGCTACCATGGGGTCTGAAACCTGGTTATTCTCCACGGCATTCAATAAGGTTAGGAAATCTGCCATTGCCAATCTCAGATCTTCGTCTTTAGTAGAGTTCATGCGCAACCAACCGCGTTGGTAAACAGCATCATATTTATATTTGCTCGTAGGACTGGCAATAATCTCATCGAAGTAATTAGCAGCTAATGCATAGTATCTGGCAGGATCATCTGCATCGGTTGCCAGATAGAAGTTCAACACACCCAGGCGATATAGGGATTCATCGTAGAACTCTGAATCCTTATAGTTATCCACAATTTCTTGATAAGCCGTGATGGACTCCGAAAAATCAGAGAACTTATATCTGCTGTTTGCATCCAATGCCAAGGCGTTGGTGTTTATCTGGTAGAATCTTTCTTTATTCGTATCAATTTGGTTTCGTGTCATTTTACTGCTGATGAAACCAATATTGTACAGAGCTGCGTCTTTGTGTAGGTAAGATGGGTCTTCGTCCACCACTCTACGGTAGGTAGCAAGGGCAATACCCGGATTGCTCATATTGACACTGTATTGCAATTCAGCCAGGTTGTAAAGCATATCTGTACTGTTGATAAGAAAGTTCCCATCGGGTTGCTCAAAGGATTTGAAGTTTGGATGGGCATTGAGATACTGCTCAAACTCAGTGATCAATTGCCTTTTTTCGGTTAGTATCTCAGATTGCATTTGGGACATCTGTTCCAGAGTATAGACATCTTTCTTAGCAAGCCTTGCATTCTCACGAGCTCGAAGATTACGATACTTGAGCTGAAGACTTATAAACTCCAAGTCTGTCTGCATATCCTCGGCATTCTTGGCGATGATGATGTTGCGCTCGGAATCGTTAGTCGCATCCGCAACCTGAGTACCGACACGAGCTTGTATCTCCTCGCGGAGTTTGGCGTTGAAGATGTCCTTGGCATCATTGGCAAAGAAGTCTTCTAACTCAGCGATCTGCATGTCCAAATCTTTCTCGTCAGCATTTAGAGCATAGTAATAACTTAGTATTTCCTCGAAAATCTGCTCCTGGATATCACTGGAGTGCTTTCTTTTTTCCTGATAGGCTTCTTTACGAAGTTGCAAATCTGTCCGTTTATCAGAAAACTCTGCCCTGCGTTGCTGTAGTTCAGTTACATGAGCAGCAAGGGTCGGATCAGTCATACTTGCGTCAAGCTCGGATATGATTTGGTCGTATATCTCGATATTCTTTTCAATATCATACAGACGCTTCAGTTCCATATCGCTATAGTCTTTGTCCTGCAGGGTGGGATCGTTTGCCAAATATCTTTCATATTGGCGTTGCAGGATGACATCCACCACGTTTATCTGCTTGGAATACGATACGGAGAAATTCTTTACTGCTTGAAGCTTTTGATAGTAGTCCCCAATTATCTTATCGGTTTCTTCCTCGTTGTTTAAAAACTCAGTCACGCTGGCTTTCAGACCATCCAGCATCTCCATTTCTTGTTTGTGAGCATCGACAACAGCATTAAGATAGATTATACCTTTCATGGAGATCAATTCGTTATAAACTGATGTCAGTTCAACTTTTATATTCTCCAGCTTTGCCAAAATCTCATCATGTTTATCCTTAGTAGGATTGGAGAAGAAGGGCTTCATATCAATCAGGTCTATCTTGTCGATAATCTGCTGTTTCTGAGGAAGAATCCTGTTAATTATTGCTTCGCGATTCTGACTATAGCTACCTAAGGCAGTAACCACATCGTCAAAATCACCATCTTCAGTGCTCATTTCTGACCATATATATAGGTAGGTGGGATAGTATTTATCGATGTTGAAATTCTCAAAGATAATGGCACGGAGAAAGTCCTTGGCTGCCTCGCGGTTATTGTTCTGCAAATAGCTTATCATTTGCTCGTAAAGAACATAATTGAGCATTGCTCTTGCATCTTCATTGAGCTTGGTTTTCAATAGAGAGTTGAAAGAGCTGATTGCTTTGGTGTTTTCTCCCATTCTGGCATAGAAATGTCCCAGAAGATATATAAAATCTTCTTGGTCCATTGTGTTGAACATGCCACTGTAACGAGCCAGAGCTTGATCTGCAGCAGCTGGATCAGTAGCCATTAATCCCGGAAGAGTGTCAATCAGGAAGGTTTTTGCCGCTTCTTTTATCAGCTGCTTCTCTTGAGCAATCTGCTTAAGCAGCTCTTCTTTATATTGCTCTTGCGATAATTGTGCATAGGAGGAAGACAGTATACATATCGCGAAGACTGTGAGCATTAAAACTCTAATATTCTTTTTCATAACCCCGCTCTCTTGTTAATCGCTACATAACCGGTTTGTGACACATTCGGCATAGACCAAGATAGGTTGCATGCAACCTATCTTGAATCCATCACCATATTTCATAGGAAGTATGAATCCTAAACCTACATATCACAAATATGCGGTTATACTATTATGGTTTCTTAAGTTCCTGTATCCATTTACGAAGATCATCAAGTGCTTTCTGAGCATTCTGACGCTCAAGCCTTAAAGCTTCAAGTTCTTTCAACAGGTCTCTGACTTCCGGAGATAGCTCCTTATAGGCAGAACTGCCGGGGGTAACCAAACCGGGGGTTTGAAGCTCAGTAGGGTTGGTGCTAGCTACTTCTGTGCTACCCGATCCCGTGGGAGGAATAATCACTGCACCACTACCAGTACCGGTGGTTCCAGCAGGTGGTACCACAACTCCAGCTTCGATTGGGGTTGGGGTTTCGCCAACTTCAACATAATCAGAACCTTCCAATCCGGACTCCAAAGCATACTTGCTTAGATCGGGACGACGCTTGGCATCAGAGTATTTATCGAACAGGTAGGAAATGCCGAAAGCCATACGCAGGTTGTTTTTATAGTGAGTATCCTTGGCAAAATCTTCCAAAGCTTGAATGCCGAATTTTGCGCCAAAATTACCGTAATTATACTTCAATCCCGCGTTGAAATCTTCACCGTCAAATTCACCCTGAATGGCAAAATCAAGGAAGGGGGAAATCTCCACCGAGGAGAAGAAACCATTGAATATACGAGCGCGTTGTACCTGACCTACGAAACGGTTTGCTCCGACACCAGCATTGAACATAGCGGGAACGCCGGAAAATACTGCTTGTTTGGATACCACAACATAAGGTGAGAAATACTCGTAAGCATCACGATCTGGGTGCTCGCTAAAATCATCACCGGCTTGTAAATATTGTGCTCCGTGTTTCGGAACGGGAGACAGGAAATTGTCAATACCCACGGAAACCTGCGGAATGCGTAAAGACTCCTCAATGATTTTGGCTTTTACATTCATAAAATAGACAGCGCCATCAAGCTTGGTGTAATCTCCAGCGAATAATCCAAGCTCGACCCTGTTGAATAGCCCTGCTCCAAGCATGACATAAGGGAACAATCCCTTAGATGCATCTTTAGCATCCTGTGTCAGAGGTCTGGGTGCAACCACATCCCTATAATAACCGACGATCATAACTTCTCCGGCTCTATGAGGCAAAACATATGCATCAGGGGTGCGTAACATCCCAAGTGTTTGGAACGGCGCAGCTTCAGCTATGGCAAACATAGTTGTCAGCAGCAACATGCAAAAAATAACTTTTTTCATACTTCCCTCCACCTTTCGGTGTTCTTTCTAATCATAATTCATTAATCTCATTGACATATAATCCGTCAAGCTTTTTCTTGGCTTATGAATACCCCAAAGCAAGCAGTTTCATACAAAACAGGCGAAATGATCGCCGCCAAGTTCCTGGTTAATAATGGCTATACCATTATTTGTCAAAACTATCGTTTGCGCTGTGGGGAGATAGACATAATCGTGGAAAAAGATCAACATCTCGTATTTGTTGAGGTCAAATCCCGAACCTCACCCTATCTCAACGCTGCTCTCGCCTCTGTGTCCTATACTAAACAGAAACGCATCTCAAGAACAGCACAGCTATATATTAACCAAAACCCATCGTATGCCAACCACTACTTTCGCTTTGATGTGATTGTTGTGAACTATTGCAGGATGACAGAAACCTACTCTGTCAAACACTTCGAGGATGCATTCTATTTCATCGAAGAATCATGACCTATAGCCGTAATCCCCATCGTTTCTGCGGAGCATGGAGATTCACAATCAGCGCTACTCATGAAAAAGAATACTAATTCACCGGTTTGACGGTCTACAGAATAACTTTAGTTAATGCTCACTTAATTATCCAGCCTGCTTTCATCAAAATCCGTGCCTACAAAGCGCATCCAATCTGGGTCTGAATTCTCTAAGTCATCATTTTCGGCATAGATGAGCCTGAAATTACCATTCATCTGCATGTCAACGAAGATATAAACAGGTTTCTCTCCTGTGCTATATTTCCATATCTGGAAGTCCTTGCGCACGAATCTGCTTTGGTCGGAACTGGTGTCTCTATCAATATCATCTGCTGCACCGTTTCGAATATAGATGCGTCCCATGTCAGACTTCCATCCGGCAGAGAGATTACCAAAATAGCGATTGCAGTAATCAATTCTCTCCTGAACCAGTGCCATAATTGACTTTCTGTCCATGTTGGTTGAGGATGCCATCGTATCCCAAAAAATTGTGCTTACTCTCCGTTTCTTCTCTATGGAAAAACTCTTCCAGTCCACCGGCATGTTATTGCCCATGAAGTAACGCATCAGCACATATTCATCCTCGGGATCAGGGAATAGGAAAGCAAGTTCCTCAGCATCCTCAGTAAGCACAAACTCAAAATTCCTTTCTTCGCTTATCTCCCCGCTTTGCAACGTAACATACCCGGTATATTTACCCAAGCTCAAGTCCTTAACAGGAATCTTTAGGGAAAAACCCTCAGTATCTTTCTTGGGGGCGTAGTCCATGTATTCATCCATCACAATCGTGGAGTCCTTTTCCAAGGATAAATTCAGCAAATTGCTATTCCCAGAATTTGTGCCTTCACCATAGATCTCTAAATATAGATAGGCATAGTCTGTTTTTGAGCGATTTATCAGAATGGATGGTTCAGAGCGGTATAGGGTTTTATTACGATGAAACTTAGCCAAATACTGCAATGTATCCGGGCGGACTTCACTGTTAAGTTCCAGGTCGCTCAGGATCGAAGTGGGGGGCAGTTTATCCACATCGAATGACCAAACGAATGATTTCTGAGAGTTCACATCCAAGGCAGAAAAACGAATGGTGGATGCACAATTGTCCAGAACAAAACTGAGCCTGTTAAGGTAGGATTTGTGTTTGGAGGAAGTGTCGCTTTTGTTGCTGACGCCAATGTTATCCCGGACTTCTTGCTTCATACACACACTATCAGCATGAACGAATTCCACACTTACATCCAGTTCGGCAAAATATCCTCCACCCTTGGCTACAAAGGTCAGATTTTGATATGGAATCTGATAATCCAGCAGCAGTACAGTCTGCTTATCCTTGTCCAAAAAGCGGTTATAATCAACGAACATATTCAGTGTTTCCGCACTTAAGCTAAACACCCATAGCAAGCACACGGCAAATGACAGCAAGGTCTTTCTAGTATTCATCTTCTTTGTTCCTCAGGGTGTATAGCCCAAATCCCTTAGTATCAGCAAATATAAACTCTTTATCCTGCTTGTAATAAGTCCAGATAATATTCGGATATCTGCCGATGGGATATGTTTCTGTAACGACTTCATCGGGCTCACCGTACTTTATATATATTCTACCACGATCAGAGCTCCAACCCTTAAGTTTTTTGTGCACCGTGAACATTTCATCCGCTTTAAGCACTCTTTGGTAAAACCTCTCACGATCTTCATTGCGAACAGTACCCGGGCTGGGATCGTTCACCTTCCAATATGCCTCAATTGCTTGAGTGATCTTGGAGGTAGGAACTCTGTGTAGCGACTGCCATTCATTCTGGCTTGCCACATAGCGCAACTGTGCCAATTGGTCTTCAGGGCTGTAGCGAAGCGAGTATGAATACCACGGTGAGAAGATAAAAGGCTCTACATTATAGTGGATATTAGCTTCATAAAGACTCAGCTTGGTGATGCTGCCTGCATTGGCATCTAAAAATGGCTTAAGGTCCACCTGCAGAGGGCTGCTGAGTTGATCGATGCGCAAGGTGCGGCTTTGAGTGCTCACCAGAACGCTATCCAAAGGTACGGAAAAGCTCTGGAACAGACTAAGTTCATCGCAATCGGGATTTAAGGTGTTGGGGATATAGCTGAATCCTTCCTTTTGGGCAATCAGCCAGCTTTGCCCAATCTCTGTGTAGTTTGCGCCTACCTCAAAGGCTCGCTTGAACGCCAGTTTGGAGCCCATGGACTTGTTTTTCAGCTTGAAATCTGCACTATAGATGCCGGGTTTAAGGCTCTTGGCAAACCTGATGGGGATGGCTGTATCTTGTAACCATTCTCTCTTTGGGATGCTAAGAGTGGTGGAGAAATCCGCTGCCTGCTTCTTGCGGGCATCCTTTATCACCACACTTAGCTGATATTCTGCCACACTTTTACCTTTGGCGAAGCTAAGGCTGCTATATGGCAACACCACCCAGAAATCCACTCCCGTGGCGTAGTGTTCATACAGAACCTCTTGTGCACCAAGTGTAAAGACGCAAAGGATAAACAGGAAGATGAAACTAAGAGCTTTTCGCATTGCTTGCCACCTTTATCTGAAAATCTATCTTTTCCTTCTCCAGCCATGCCAGGATTGAGTTATCGGGGAAAATACGCTTCCGGGATTCCAAGAGGTAGGTGTTCAAATCCTCTGTCTGCACTTGGGTCTGAAGCGTGAACCCTCCTGCATGTTTGCTGCACCATGAACCAATCTCATTTAAATAACCTTTCTTTATCTGTTCGGTATTGAGCAGTATCTTTATCTCTCCCCGCAATTCTTGGGGTAGTTCCTCGAAGGGAATGATGGATTGGGGCATAACCCGCAAGATGCCGTCGTCATTACCGTTGAAAGTGCTCTTTGTACCGGTTATGAAATACACTTTACCTGGGATGATGCTGGCAAAGAACTGTTGAAAATCCCTATTGAACAGCGGAACCTCAAACTTACCGCTTAGGTCTTCGAACTCCACAAAGGCTATTGGGTTACCCTTGTTGTCCTTTTTCTTGGAGATGGAGCTTACGATTCCCGCAAGCAGCAGGTCACCGCTACTTTTATTCTTTCCGGTTTGGGAGTTGGCATTGGTAAGGTTCTTTATCAGGCTTTTATACTCAAAGAGTGGATGCCCGCTCATATAGAAGCCCAACACCTCCTTCTCCATATCCAGTTGATGCAGATAGCTCCATGCTGGCGAAGGAGGAAGCGGAGGGTAATAATCCGCATCGCTGTCATCGTCGCTTATCAAATCAAACAGAGTTGTTTGCCCTTTCTTGCGGTCGCGCTGTTCTCCGCTGCTAAAGGTTAAAGCCTGCTCGATTACATCCCACTTTTGGGCACGGCTTCCTTCAAGCTCATCCATGGCACCGGAGGCAATCAGGCTCTCCAGCACTGTTTTATTAACCGAGGAGCTATCCAATCTACTGCAAAAGCCAAAGATATTGGTGTATGCTCCATTGGTCTGCCTATCCTCGATGATGGCGCGCATAGCGGATTCACCAAGGTTCTTGATTGCGCGCAGACCAAAGAGCACTTCCTTGCCATGCACGCTAAACTCGCTCTCACTGCGGTTAAGATTGGGCGGGATAATCTTGATGCCCATGTCTTTACACACTTCAATCTTGTTGGGTATGGCGGAGGGATCGTCCTCCAAGGATAGTAAAGCAGCCATGAACTCCACGGGGTAATATGCCTTCAGGTAAGCTGTATGGTAAGCAACCAGGGCATAGCAGGTGGCATGGGACTTATTGAAGGCATATTCGGCAAAGTTCAGCCAATCCTTCCAAATCTTTTCTATGGTGGCTTCGGGGACATTATTTGCCTTTGCTCCCTCCACAATCTTATCATGGTATTTAAGCATCAGATCAAGGTTCTTTTTCCCCATGGCTTTACGTAGCATATCTGCTTCACCACCGCTTAAATCACCCATCTCTCGCGAGATACGCATCAACTGCTCTTGATACACCGTCACGCCATAGGTTTCTTTAAGCGTGGTCTCCACCAGAGGATGGTCGTAAACCACCTTTTCCTTACCGTGTTTACGGGCAATGTAGGTATCGATGAAGCGCATAGGTCCCGGGCGATACAAGGCAACCATGGCAATGAGGTCTTCAAAGCGGTTGGGCTTCAGGTCTATCAGATACTTACGCATGCCGTCCGATTCAAACTGGAACACTCCGTCTGTTTCACCTTTGCCGAGCAGGTTAAACACCTTTTTATCATCCAGCTTGAGGTTACGAACATCAATATCAATGCCTTGGGATTGCTTTACCAAATCTACGGTCTTTTGAATCAAGGTTAGGGTTTTTAGCCCCAGAATATCCATCTTAAGCAGCTTCAGGTCGTCCAGCCATTTGCCTTCATACTGCACCAAGTTTACGTTATCCCCATCCTTCTGCACGCTAATCGCCAGAGGCACATAGTCCGTCAAATCTCCCGGGGCAATCACCACCCCCGCAGCGTGGATACCGGTTTGGCGCACCAAGCCTTCCAGCACCAGAGAGTGCTTATAGATGCTTTGATACAGGTCATTTTGATTTATCAGGCTGCTGAATTCCGGGTTCTTGGTGTACGCATCCTCCAGGCTTTTTGCATTACCGGGGATGGTTTTAGTGATGTTATTCGCTTCGGTGGCAGGTACGCTCAGCACCCGCGCAACATCCTTAATCACGGATTTTGCCCCCAAGGTGCCGAAGGTTACAATCTGTGTTACACTGTTTCTGCCAAAGCGTTGCACGATGTAGTCTATCACCTTGCCCCGTCCCTGGGCGCAAAAATCTATATCAATATCGGGCATACTGATACGGTCGGGATTGAGGAAACGCTCGAACAGCAAGCCATAACGCAGAGGGTCGATGAGAGTTATATCCAGCAGATAGGCTATAATACTTCCTGCGGCACTACCTCGTCCGGGACCAACAGGCACATTCTGCTTGCGGGCATTGTCGATGATGTCCT
>CALDSN010000141.1 GCA_937924555.1 uncultured bacterium
CATGAAGCTTGGATATCTCTCTGCTAATGGCAAGCTTACGGTTTCCGCAGTATTCGTGCAGTTCTGCCAGTGCTTCCCGCAAACGATGCGGAGATTCGTAGATGATGCTCGGATAGGGATATTGTGCCAGTTCCTTAAGCTTTTGCCTGCGCTTGGCATTGTCCGAGGGGAGAAAGCCGATGAACTGGAATTGCTGCGTGCGAAATCCGGCAGTGGTTACCGCAGGTATCAACGCATTGGCACCCGGAAGGGCAAACACCTTTATCCCGCGGGAGATGGCGAGTTCCACCAGCTTCTCCGATGGGTCGCTGATTCCCGGTGAACCGGCATCGGATACTATTACCAAATCCTTGCCTGCTTCCAAATGCTCGAATAGGATGCTTTCCCTTTGGCGTTCATTGAACTTATGGAAGCTGATGAGCTTGGGGACGGGAATCTGATAGTGGGAGAGCAGAAAGGAAGTCTTGCGGGTATCTTCGCAGGCGATAAGGCTTGCCTGCTTAAAAAGCTCCAAAGCCCGCAGGGTTATATCCCCCAAGTTCCCGATGGGAACTGGAACAAGGTATATAACCCCACAGGCTTTGGTCATAATCAGATGAGCTTTAGCTCGGTGCCAACCTTCTTGAAGGCGGCTATTGTTTTATCCAAATCCTCACGGCTGTGCGCTGCGGATAGCTGAACGCGGATGCGGGCTTTGCCTTTGGGTACCACAGGATACACAAAGCCAATTACATAGACCCCTTCCTTAAGCAGCATATCTGCCATCTTGATGGCAAGGGGTTCATCGTACAGCATCACGGGGACTATAGCAGTGTTACCTTCCACAATGTCGAAGCCGGCATTAATCATCTCCTTACGGAAATAGAGGGCATTGTCCCACACCTTGTCCCGCAGTTCGTTGCTGTCAGTGAGCATCTCAATAACCTTAAGCGTTGCACCCACAATCGCCGGAGCAAGAGTGTTGGAGAACAAATAGGGACGACTACGCTGACGCAGCAATTCGATAATTTCTTTGCGTCCGGATGTGCACCCGCCATTACCCCCACCCATGGCTTTGCCGAAGGTGGTGGTAATAATGTCTATACGCTCGGTAACCCCAAAGTGTTCGGGAGTACCGCGTCCGGTCTTGCCGATGTAACCTGTGGCATGGGAATCGTCCACCATAACAAGGGCATCATACTTGTCGGCTAGGTCGCAGATATCATTTAGCTTCGCCATATCTCCATCCATGGAGAATACACCGTCGGTGCAGATGAGGCGGTATTTGTGGCTTTGGGTTTCCTTAAGTATTGCTTCCAGCTCCGTCATATTGCTGTGCTTATAACGGAAACGGGCAGCTTTACAGAGGCGAACACCGTCAATGATGGAAGCATGGTTCAATTCGTCAGAGATAAGTGCGCTATCCTCGCCCAATAAGGGCTCAAATACGCCACCATTCGCATCGAAACATGCAGCATAGAGGATTGTATCTTCCATGCCCAAAAACTTTGATACGGCGTCCTCAAGCTGTTTGTGAATCTCTTGGGTTCCGCAGATGAAGCGCACCGAGGCACAACCATAGCCCCAGTCATTCATAATTGCCTGAGAGGCTTTTATAACCTCAGGGTGATTGCCAAGTCCCAGATAGTTATTGGCGCAGAAGTTAAGGGCGTTTGTACCGCCCTTAACACCAATGGATGCACCCTGTGGGGTGCTCAAAATACGTTCGGTCTTATACAGACCTTGGGTTTTAAGCTCGGCGAAGAGCTGTTGCAGATCGGTTTTAAGCTTACCGTATGCCATCTTTTCCCCTTGTATGTGTATGTTATTTTTTACGCATGCTTTTAGGGTGGCTGCTTTTGGTCAATAGAAAAGTGCCAATTCTCTTATGCTTCCTTGGCAAGCTCTGCATCGGCAGTTTCCTGCATGAACTGGTTCATATACAGCTTGTAGTATCTGCCTTTGTGGTGCATAAGCTCACTGTGGCTTCCGCTTTCGATAACCTTGCCTTTATACATCATCAATATTCTATCCACATTGCGGATGGTTGAGAGGCGGTGAGCCACCACTATACCCGTACGCCCCTGCAGAGCTTTGTTCATGGCAATCTGCACCAAGCCTTCGGTTTCGGTATCGATAGATGCAGTAGCTTCGTCCAGGATCAAGAACCGTGGATTGGCAAGGACAACACGTGCAAAGGCGATTAGCTGCTTCTGCCCGGTGGAGAGCAAGTTACCGGATTCCCCCACTTGGTAGAGGTAAGCACCGGGAAGCTCGCTGATAAAGCTATCGGCATTCACTAGCTTTGCAGCTTCGATAACCTCATCGTCTGTGGCTTCCAACCTGCCATAACGGATGTTTTCCATTATTGTCCCTTGGAACAAATGCGGAACCTGCTGCACATAACCAAGCTGGGAATGTATCCACTTCAATGGAATATCCTGATAATCTATCCCGTCAATCTTTATACTCCCTGACTGTGGCTCATAGAACCGACATATGAGGTTCACCAAGGTGGTTTTCCCCGTACCGGTCTCCCCCACCAAAGCAATGCTTTCTCCGGGGCGTATATGCAGATTGAAATTGCTGAATACAGGCTGTCCATCCTTGTAGGCAAAGCTTATATCCTCCAGCGCGATATCGCCAGCCATGGCTCTATTGCTCCATGTTTCATCCCAAGGGACGTTGTTGATAATCTCCGGTTGCAGTTCCAGGAGCGAGAATACGCGCTCCGCAGCAGCTTGTCCATTCTGCATCTCTGCAAACAAACGGGCAACGTTAGATATGGGTTCAAAGAGCTGCATGGTATAGCTAATGAATGCTACAAGGGCACCATAGCTGATGCTTTGGTTAAGGGTTGCCACTCCACCGAGCCACAGCACCAATCCCACACCCAAGGAGGAAACCATCAGAATGATGGGCATGAACAGAGCCGAGGCAACTGCTGCCTTCACTGAACTGGAGTACATCTCACGGTTAAGCTCCGTAAACTCGCCTAAGTTAGCCTCTTCACGCACCAAAGTCTTGGTGGTCTTGGCACCGTGTATGCCTTCCCCAAAGCTGTGTGTAAGCCGTGAATTGAGTTTCCTCACCATGCGATATGCAACCAGCAGTTTCTTCTGAAAGCGGATGCTTACATAGGCAATGAGCGGTAACAGCACCACAAAGATTAATGCCAGCTTCCAGCTAAGGGTAAACACGATGAAGCTTACAATAATAATATAGGCAAAGCCCCATGCCAAGTCCACTATACCCCAGGCAACGATATCGCCCAAGCGGGAAATATCCGAGTTCAAGCGAGCTACAATCCATCCTGTTGGAGTGCGATCATAGTATGCCAAATGCATTGCCTGCAGCTTGTTGAAGCAGCGTTTACGCAGGTCAAAGTTCATCCCTGTCTCCACCAATCCGGTAAGGTGAATGAACACCGCCACTGTAAAGAAGCCAATAATCACCACGCCCAAATACAGCAGACTAAACAGCACTATCCCCTCCATGTTCTTGGGGATAATCATGTGATCTATGGCATACTTAGTAAACAGCGGTAGGATGGAATCCAAGCCTGCCATGAAGGTCATCAACCCCGCTATCCACAGCATATGCACCTTGTAGGGCATTGCTTGCTTCAATACAGCAAGCCACAGTTTTGGATCCAGATTCTTGCTAAATTCTTTCTCTTGATATATCTGATTCATCTTAACCTGCTTCTTCTTCCAACTGATGCTGGATGCTCCAGATGCGTTGATACACACCCGGCACCTTCACCAATTCTTCGTGTTTTCCGGTTTGAGCAATCCGTCCATGTTCCAGCACCACTATTCTATCTGCCAAAGCCACGCTGGACAAGCGATGGGTTATAATGATGGTGGTAGCTTTCCCTTTTCTTCGTGCAAGGTTCCTGATAATGGTCTCTTCAGTCTCGGTATCAACCGCGGAGAGAGCATCATCCAAGATAAGGATTGGTGCGTTTAAGATCAACGCTCTGGCAATGGCACAACGCTGTCTCTGCCCACCTGAAAGGGTCACTCCCCGCTCACCAATCACAGTTTCTAAACCATGTTCAAAGCTATCCACAGTAGTTAGTAGATCAGCTTCTTTTGCTGCTTGGCGCACATCTGTTTGCTCTGGTTCCTTTAGCGCAATACCGATATTATCACTTATCGACCGGGCATAGAGGAAGGGTTCCTGCAGCACGATGCCAATCTGCCTACGCAGATACTGACGATTGTAGCTATTAAGCTCTTTACCATCCAGCAGGATGCTGCCTGAGCTGTAATCGAACAACCGAGGGATAAGGTTAGTTAGAGTGGACTTCCCGGCACCCGTAGCTCCAAGGATCACAATAGTCTCACCGGCATTAATCTTTATATCTATGTTGTTCAGGATATTGCTTCCGCCTTCATAGGCAAAACTAAGCTTGCGGAACTCAATCTCACCCTTAATCCTGTGTTCTTCCGCAGGGATATCTCCACTAAAGTCCTCCACTGGGGTGTCCAATATCTCTTGCAGCCTGCCGATGGACACCTGTGCCCTACCCATGTCGGTGAGTATTCTTCCCATCTCACGCACAGGCCAGATCAGCATTCCGATATAGGAACTGAAGGCAAGCAAGGTGCCAAGAGTAATTTCCCCATGAATGGTGAATCGGATTCCGAACAGCAGCACCAAGGCAATCTGTAGCATACACAGAGCATCCGAGGATGCCCAATACCATGCCATGAGGGTCACCAAGCCCCGGCTTTTATCGCGATAATCCAAGGCTGCCTTTTCAAAGCGGTTTATCTCATACTCCTCACGGGCAAAAGCCTTCACAATGCGGATACCGGAGATGGATTCTTCCAGGGTTGTTGTAAGGTATCCTTCCGCTTCATCTTGAGCTTTGAATCTGCGCCGTACCTGCTTGAAGAACACATAAGCATAGATGAACACAATAGGCACCACCAAAGTGGAGTACAAGGTCATCTTAACATTCATGGAAAGCATAATTGGCAGGATTAGCAACACCATAAATACACTGCGCCCCAACTGCACAAACTGCAAGGCAATGAACCTGCGCACAGTATCCACATCAGAGGTGCAACGCTGGATGATATCCCCAGTTTGTACCTTGCTATGCCAAGCATAAGGCAACCGCTGGATATGGTCGTACAGCCTATCCCGCAGCCTACGGGCAAATTCCTCTGCAGCTTGAGCACTGAACCGGCTGCGCAGGTAGGTTAAACCATGAGCAAACACACTTATCACCACTATGGTCAAACCGGCAAGCCACAGATTACTCCGCAGATACATCACTATGTCCGTGCCGGGAGCGGGTATCCCAAATGGCATATCCGCCGCCTTCCCCCCCAACACAGTATCTATACAAAAACGAATTATCAAGGGATTGAAGAAACTAAATGTTGCAGCAAGAACAATAAACAACATTGCTGCTGCATAACGTAGCTTTAGCCCTTTGGCAAAGCTTAGAACAAAGGTAATCGATTTCACTTCTTTTCCTATTCTACCGATTGTGGGCATATGCCCTAAGTTTGAGGGTTCAAACAGCTATACTCACGATACAACGGGTAAGTAACCTGGGGGGAGCTATTTATTGCTAAACAAAGAAAACGCTCCCTTTCGGGAGCGCATCGTATATTGGTGCAGAAGGCGGGACTCGAACCCGCACACCCGTTACAGGCACAAGATCCTTAGTCTTGCGTGTCTGCCAATTCCACCACTTCTGCGCTGAAAGATCATTATTTGGTTGCCGGAGCTGCCGGTGTGCTTGCCGGAGCAGCTACAGGAGCTTTTGCAGGAGCTTTTTGTTCGGTATCTTTAATCTTCTTTTGGCGTTCTTGAACACCACTGTTATCACCACTGCGAACATTCTTTACCAAAAAGGCAAGCATGAGGCAGGAGGCTACAAAGATGAGGCCAAGGATTTGGGTCCACTTCTTAAGGAAGTTGGATGCACCGCTTCCACCAAAGACATTCATTGCCGCTCCACCAAGATTGGCATCCAAGCCACCCTTGGAGGTTTGGGCTAAAATCACCAGAACCAAAGCCACACATATCAATGCGTGTACTATCAATGCTACTGTGTATAAAACCATTGTATTATCCTTTTCAAAGCTATTAAGCTAACATAGAGGGAACTAAAAATATGCGGGGCTTTTCTTGTCAATCAAAATGTTTGGCAAGGGAGCTTAGCAGCATTGCCGCAAGTATCAGAACCGCACCGATAAGTGTCCGAATTCCTATCTCTTCGCCCAAGATTAACCATCCCCCCAATAAAGCAAAAACCCCTTCACTGCACAGCACTATTGCTGCCTTAGTAGGTTCGGTTCTCTGCTGGGCTTTTATCTGCAATGTGTAGGCAATGCCCACTGAGAGCAGACCTCCATACAGCAAGGGCAGGATGGCTTGCCTAACAGATCGGAAGAGCGTCGTGTAGGGAAAGAGTGTAGATCTCGGTGGCCGCCGT
>CALDSN010000142.1 GCA_937924555.1 uncultured bacterium
GACCACCGAGATCTACACTCTTTCCCTACACGACGCTCTTCCGATCTCAGCTACACGCAAAGCTTTTGCCATCTCCAGATAGATAACATGCTGCTAAAGAAGTACATCAAGCTTCCCTTCTTGAACTTGGAAGGCGACCAACCGGAAGAGATGGATTCGCGCACATTGCTTCGCTTAGAAAGCTTCTTCGAAGTCCATAGCCAATTTTAATAAACATATCACTCCCCATACTTTAAATGATGCCAGGCACCAAGTGCATTGCTGGTTTTTTCAAAGATCCTGTTAGTTCGAAAGTATGTTTCTCCCTTGCGATTACTACGCTATCATTGCGGACTTACTGCGGACTTTGTCCGTAATGAGTCCGCAATGATAGCGTATTTCTACCAAGAAATATCAACGAGTGATGTTTACTGTAAGCATCTGGGGACAACTTGAGGTGTGGGATATGCAGCCAATAATGTACTGCTTTGATTGGGCTTAGAGAGATTTTCCTTGACTTAAAAGCAAGATATTAAACCTTGCAAGCAGACTGTAACTAATACAAATCAAAGGAGATTCATTAATGAAACGCAAAGTCATCATTATGGGTGCTGCCGGAAGAGACTTCCACAATTTCAACGTCTTCTTCCGCGACAACAAGGATTATGAAGTTGTAGCCTTTACAGCTACTCAGATTCCCGGAATCGACGATAAGAAATATCCTGCTGCCTTAGCCGGAAAGCTTTATCCGAAAGGTATTGAAATTCATCCTGAAAGCGAAATCAAAGAACTGATAGAGAAGAATAATGTTGACCTCGTGGTTTTCGCCTATAGCGATCAACCCCACGAAGTGGTGATGAACAAAGCCTCTTTGGTTAATGCCGTTGGTGCAGATTTCATGCTTATGGGTGCCAACAACACCACCATCAAGACCAAGAAGCCCTTGGTTAGTATCTGTGCAGTGCGTACAGGTTGTGGAAAGAGCCAAACTACCCGTGCGGTTGTGAAAGCCCTTAAAGCCAAAGGTCTCAAGGTTGCCTCCATTCGTCACCCGATGCCTTATGGTGACCTCGTGAAGCAAAAAGTGCAACGCTTTGCCGAACTCGCTGACCTTAAGAAGCACAAATGCACCATCGAAGAAATGGAAGAGTACGAACCGCACATCATGATGGGCAGCGTTATCTATGCCGGTGTGGATTATGAAGCAATCATCCGCGAAGCAGAGAAAGAAGCTGACGTAATAATTTGGGATGGCGGAAACAATGATATTCCTTTCTATTGCAGCGATCAGCAGCTTAAGATAGTTGTGGTTGATCCTCACCGCCCCGGCGACGAGATTTCCTACTATCCTGGCGAGACCAACGTGCACATGGCTGATGTTATCGTGATCAACAAGATCGACAGTGCCGATCTGGATGATATCAACGAAGTGCGTGCCAATGTTCGCTCCATCAACCCTAAGGCTGTCATCATCGAAGCTGCCTCACCGCTCTTTGTGGATCATCCCGAGATGATTCTTGGCAAGAACGTGTTGGTCGTGGAAGATGGTCCCACCCTCACCCATGGTGAAATGACCTACGGTGCCGGTGTCGTTGCTGCCGAGAAGTTCGGTTGTGCCGACTTGGTCGATCCTCGCCCCTGGGCAGTTGGAGAGATGAAGGAAACCTTCGAAAAGTATCCTGAGATTGGCGTGTTGCTTCCTGCCATGGGTTACAGCCCTCAGCAGATTAAGGACATGGAAAAGACCATTAACAACACCGAGTGTGATGCTGTGGTCATTGCCACTCCTATCGACCTTCGCCGCATCATCAAGATTAAACAGCCTGCCTGCCAGGTGCAGTATGAACTCCAAGAGATTGGTGTTCCTACCATTGCTGATGTCCTTAAGGACTTTGGCAAGAAGAAAAAGAAATAAGCCAATAAGCAATAGAGGGAGGTGGGAATGCTCCTGCCTCCCGAACCTTTCGGTATTAAAGTTAAATTCCCTCTATATGAGGGGATTTAACTTTAATGCTCTAAGCGACAAAAACAGAAAAAGAGGATATAGTGATGAAGAAGACAGCAGTTCTTGCCCTCGGGGGCAATGCCATTATAAAAGCAGGTGAAAAGGGCACAATAGGCGAGCAGTTCGCTAATACGCGTGAATCTCTCGGAGGTATTGTAGAACTGATTAAGCGTGGATACCACCTTAGCATTACGCATGGAAACGGTCCCCAAGTTGGCAATATGCTTCGCCAACAGGAAGCCGGTGAGAAGGAAGGCATAGCTGCTCTTCCGCTTGGTGTGCTCAATGCTGCCACAGAAGGAACCATGGGCTATATGATTGAGCAGAGCTTGCAGAATAAGCTGCTTGCCAGTGGGATAAACAAGCATGTTTTAACCATTGTGTCTCAAGTGGTGGTGGATAAGAATGATCCCAGTATGTTGAATCCCACTAAGTTTGTAGGAAGTACATATTATACTGCAGAACAGGCAGAAGAATTGAAAAAAGAACTTGGTTGGACATTAAAGGAAGATAGCGGTAAGGGATATCGCAGAGTGGTTCCTTCACCCATGCCCAAGAAGATTGTCCCAGCGGAGACCATAGCAGAGCTAGTGGAAAGAGGTGAGGTTGTCATCGCTGTGGGTGGTGGTGGAATCCCCATCTATGTACAGGAAGATGGTAGTTATGAAGGCGTGGATGCAGTGATAGACAAAGACTTTGCGTCTGCTTTGCTTGCCCTGAATATCAAAGCTGACCTGTTCGTTATCTTAACCGGAGTGGATAAGGTGGCGATAAACTATGGCAAGGATAACCAACAAGACCTTGATGTTCTTACTCTGGAAGATGCTAAGCGTCACTATGCCGATAAACAGTTTCCTGCAGGTAGCATGGGTCCAAAGATATTGGCAGCGATTGATTTCTTGGAACGTGGAGGTTCTGAAGTTCTCATCACTTCGATTGAGAAGATCGTGGATGCTTTTGAAGGTAAGACAGGAACTAGAATCGTAAAGTAGATAATATTGTACACTTGAAGCCCCTGGTGACAGGGGCTTTTCTTTTATCCTGCAGATATATGCCTTTTGGAGCGCATAAAATAAGCCCGGAATAAATCCGGGCTACATTATATAAGCTTTACTTTAGAAGCCGGAAGAAGAACTAATCAATTGGTTCACACGGTTGAGCCGGCTGTTAATGTCGTTAATTGCTTCCTCATCGTTAGCTCTTGCTTTGGCTTGGTTGAAGTAGTCTGCTGCTTTGCGGAAGTTTGCATTAGCAGCAGCTCTGGCATTATCACGGTCTTTCTTAAGAGTGTTAGCTTTTTTACCCACGGCTTTGGCTGCTTGTTTTTCCAAGTCGGCAAAGCGATTGTAATCATTCGTGCCTTTGTTTTGTGCTACGGTACCAAGATATACATAGGGCAGATACAGGGTTGGGTCTTTCTGCACAGCTACTATGGAATTTGATTCTACCTCTGTGAACTTGCTTTGGGTCATATAAATACTGGCAAGATTCACATAAGCGAGAGCATTGTCAGGTTGTACTTGTTTAAGCTCGTTCATGGTGTTGATTGCTTTCTGATAAATGGCTGCTACAACCTTGGGGTCTGTGGCTTCGGAGGCTTGGATGCGGTATAAACCAACCACATTCAAATATGCCTGAGGATTCTGCGGATTGCTTTTGATAGACAGTTCATACTTGGCAATTGCATCATCCATACGGTTAGACTTCTGGTAAGCAACTGCTAAACGGCGAGAGATAAGGTCGTTCTCCGGGAAGCGATCGAAGGCATATTCCAAGTATGGTATTGCATCAGCAAACTTGCCATCATCATAGAGCAGGAAGGCTAAACGAGACTGAGCAACGGCGTAATCAGAGTTTATGGCGATAGCTTTCTTGAAGGCTTCTTCCGCCTTGGTTTTGTTACCCTGTTCCACATAGAGGTTACCAATCACCAGCCAAAGTTCTTCATCCTTATTGAGTGTAGCGACTTTTTCCATCACTTCGAGGCGTTTTAGAGGTTGGTTGGTTTGTTGATAGATGTCCATCAACATGTTAAGAGTAGGTAGGTGGTCGGGGGATTTAGCAAGATTGGCATTAAGGCTTAGGATGGCTTCATTTAGCTTACCTGTTTTGAAGTAGGTTGCGCCGAGGTAGTAGTTTGCATCTTCCAACTCGGGATTAAGAGCCAAGGCAAGCTTGAGGGACTTCTCCGCTTCGCTGTAATTACCAACGGCATAGTTGTTGGTAGCGATGTTGAATATCTTTTCTATCTCATTGGAGACGAACTTATCCAATTCACCTATCATAGCGGTTTGAAGGGTATTCCAACGTTCAACTTTATACTTAGTAACGTTGAAGTTTAGCTGGCGAAGTTCAGAGGTTCTGGGACTGAAGAGCTTCATAGCTATGGCAAACACGTCTGAATTCACGGAGGAAATATTACCCATTGCGAGGACATCACACTTGGTTTGCTCAGCAATTTCTTTCATTTCTTCGATTTCGAGGTCGTCCACATCCTTATAACCGGTTAGCTTAAATTCCGCAGCTACTGCATCCAGATCCATCAGTTCATATTTTGCATGGCGGTCAAAAGCATAATCCAAGTCACGGACGGTAAGTATCTTTTGTATGTACCTGCTTTGGGAATCCATGGCTTTCAGCGGTAATACCGCAACCTTGGTGGTAAGCCCTGTATATGGCGTTTCATCAGCTTGGTCGGATGGCAGAGCTGCCTTATTGGCGGTGCAACCGGCAAGTATCAGCAAAGCTGCAATCACGATCAGAAACCATTTGTTCATTGTTCCTCCACAATTCGTGTCATTAGAATATCTCAATTGTTTCACCAGAAATTGAGATATAGCTATCTGTCAAGCAAAACCCGATAATCTGTTCAACAGTCAGTGAAAATGAGATGGTATAGAGCATTTCATAGTATGACTGTTTATATTATGCTTGACAGCATCTCAATGTGTTCAATGTATGTATAAATACACTTTAGCTTGTTAGGAGGAATAATGAAGCGAATCATGTGTGTAATTTTACTTGGCATCTTGTTCAATATGGCTTCCATGTGGGCTGCTGAAGCCTCTCAGCCCACTATGCAAACCCGTGAAGATGTATATATCAAAATTAAAGAAGAGCTCATTCTCACGGTTGACATCTACAAAGCACAGGTGGAGATTCTCTCGATGATCCTAAATCTTGAGAAGAAGGATTTGGGTCAGCGCAATGCCGACCTGCGTGCACAGATAGACAATCTGCGGATGCTGAAGGTATTTGAAGGTAAGGATAATGCAGAGCAGATATTGTTACTTCAACAACAATTGGATTCCACCCGTGATGAACTGGCAAATGCCTATGGTGATTTGGAGCAGCTTAATCTTAAGTTGAAACAAACCGAGACCAAGATTATGGACTATTACTCCAAGATCAATGCTTTAGCTGTTCAGACCATCGGCATGGTGGAAAAGGATAAAAATCCCAAGCTTAACCCAAATATTCTCAGCTCCATGAAGGCAAACTACAGCATCATGTTGCAAGCAAATGCTGCCGATGGCATGGATGAAACTGCCTACAATGGCTTTCGCCAGGCAGTGGCAGATTACATCCGATATGCTGCTGACAACAAAATTGATGTAAGTGCCATGGGAACAAACCTGATGACCATGAGCGAATACTACAATTCTGCCCAAGCCAACCAAAAGCAATACAGCGATTTACAGCTATATATTGCCGGTTACCAGAAGATGCTGGACAACGAACATGCTGAGAAGGAAGAGCTGCAAAAGCGTTTGAATGAGCTTCGCTCTCTGCCTTTTGGCAAGACCTACACAGATAAAATCTACTTTGCTTCCGGCAGCGTGGAACTTGATAAGGAAGCCATTAGGATTCTGGGCGAATTTGCCGCAAGTGTACCAAGCGATGACGAGTATGAGATAATGATAACCGGTTTTTGTGACGACACCCCTATAGGACCAACATTAAAGAAGAAGTATGCTTCAAACTGGGAGCTTTCCCTCGCCAGGTCTTCCGCAGTGGTTCGTTATATGCTGGAAACGCTTCACTTCCCTCCGGAAAAGATTATTATTGCCGGGAAAGGTGAGTTTAACAATGACGATAATCAAGACAAAAAACTAAGCCGCAAAGTGGAGTTCCGCTTCGTTCCCAAAGAGAAGAAGTAGCCCTTCAGCTTAAGCTGTTAACCAAATAATCGAGCTGACCGATACAGATATGATGTTTTAGGTCAGCTCTCTTTTTATGCCCAGATTGTTGGTTGTTTCGGGCAGCTTCCTATATATCACTGCGCTATCATTAGGGACTCACTACGCTCTTTGTCCGTAGTGAGTCCCTAATGATAGCGCAATTCTTATTGGGGAGAAGCTTTTCTCTTGACAGGATTAGCCAATTTAGAATAATCAGGAAAAACATTATTAATGGGATAGGTGATGGCTGATAAGAGAGATATTCTTGCCCTTCTGAGGCAGGAAGTTGCACCGGCAATGGGCTGTACAGAGCCTGCAGCGGTTGCTTTGGCGGCTGCGTATGCCGCAAGTATTTTCCCCGGCAAAGCTAAAAGCATAGAGCTGTATGTCAGTTCTGCCGTGCTGAAGAACGGCATGCGAGTGGGTATTCCCAATACCGAACTTGTAGGTTTGGAAATAGCTGCTGCTTTGGGTGTTTGCGTGAAGCAACCCGATAAAAAGCTCGAAGTTTTAGCTGACTTAAGCAAAGAGACAATTCTTGAGGCAAATCAATACTTGATTGATGGCTGTATAAAGACTTATATGAAAGAAACCTCAGACAAGATCTGGATTGAAGTGCGTTTGGGTGACGGCGAAAACAATTGTAAAGCAATCCTTCGTTGGCGACACAGTTGGCTGTATCGCTTGGAGTTGGGCAGTACTGTGTTGCAGCATAATGAGCTAGCCTCAAGTGATATTCCCAAGCTTGCTTCCCCCGATGCCTTCTCTCTAAGTGATTACTTTGAGTTTTGTCAAAATGTAAGCGAAACAGACTTAGAGGGGATTGACCTGGGACTGGACATGAACCGCAACATCGCCGAATACGGTTTGCATAATGTGACGGGAATAAGCGTAGGTAAGATGATAATGGATCAGATGCATAGCGGGTTGTTGGGTGATGATATCCATCATTATGCTATGGCATTAACTGCTGCGGCAACTGATGCCCGAATGAGCGGGTGCAACCTGCCCGTGATTAGCAATTCCGGCAGCGGAAATCAAGGATTATCTGTTACTTTGCCCATCATCGCCGTTGCAGAGAAGCACGGATGCGAAAGGCTAAAACTGGTGCAAGCCCTTGCTTTGGGTCACTTGGTGAGTGTGCATATCAAGAATAAAGTTGGAATACTTTCCAGTTTATGTGGCTGCCTATCTGCCGCATCAGGTGCCGCAAGCGGGATTGTATATCTATTAGGGGGCGATTACCTGAAGGTGGAGTATGCCATCAAGAACATGATAGGTAATACCGCAGGCATGGTATGTGATGGTGCAAAAGAGGGCTGTTCATTAAAGGTTGCCACCAACACCAGTGCTGCTGTGCAAGCTGCATTACTGGCAACAGCAGGCATCTGTATCTCGTCCAATGATGGGATTATTACCGACGATATCGACGAAACCATTGCCAATCTGGCTCAATTTGTAAATCAGGGCATGGATAATGCCGATGACACAATACTGAATATTATGCTAAAAAACAACAACAGAGGATGTAATGTCTAACCGAGTTTACCAGATAAAACT
>CALDSN010000143.1 GCA_937924555.1 uncultured bacterium
CAATGTGATCGAGCGATTGAACCGTCCCACTTTGGTGCTATCCCACAACAAAACTCTTGCCGCACAGCTATATGGCGAGTTGAAGCAGCTTTTCCCGGACAATGCGGTGGAGTACTCCATCAGTTACTATGACTATTATCAGCCTGAAGCATACATCCCCGGCAAGGATATCTATATTGAGAAGGACAGCTCCATCAACGAGCAGATAGAGAAGCTGCGCCTGCGAGCCACGATGAGCCTTATGGAGCGCAGGGATGTGATAATCGTATCCTCCGTATCCTGCATCTATGGTCTGGGCGTACCGGAAGAATATCGCGAAGCTCTTATCCGCTTGGAAACAGGCATGAAGATGGATAGAGAAGAGCTTATCAGCAGGCTTGTCCAGGCGCATTACAGCCGCAACGATATTGCCTTCGAACGTGGTGCATTCAGGGTTCGCGGAGATATCGTGGATATCTATCCCGCATATCTGGAGCATTGCCTGCGCGTGGAGTTCTTTGGCGACGAAATATGCAAGCTGGAAAAGCTGCATCCCATTTCCTACAACAGCCTTGGCGAGGTTGATTCATATCCTGTTTATCCCGCAATTCACTTCATTATGAGCGAGGAAAAGTTACGGGGTGCCCTTCATGGCATCGAGAGCGAGATGAATGCCAGGGTTGCCTATTATCTGGAGAACCAGCGTTATGTTGAGGCAGACCGCTTGAAGCAGCGCACTTCCTTTGATCTGGAAATGCTGCGTGAACTGGGATACTGCAGCGGCATCGAGAACTACACCCGCCATCTCACCGGTGCAGATGCGGGTATGCCTCCCAGTTGCCTGCTGGATTATTTTCCCGATGATTTCCTGTTTGTCATCGACGAATCTCATGTTACTATCCCCCAAGTGCATGGGATGTTCGGTGGGGACTACACACGCAAGAAGAACCTGGTGGAATATGGCTTCCGTCTACCTTCCGCTTTCGACAACCGCCCCTTGCGCTTCGAGGAGTTCGAATCCTTTATGCGCAGCGTCATCTTTGTCTCTGCCACCCCGGCGGATTATGAGCTAAGCCTCACCCAGGGCGAGATTGTGGAGCAGGTTATCCGTCCCACGGGGCTGCTTGATCCCGAGATTGAGGTGAAACCCATAAAGCATCAAGTGGACGATCTGATTGCCCAGATTAAAGAGCGCACCGCCAAGAACCAAAAAGCCTTGGTGATGACACTCACCAAGCGCATGAGCGAAGACCTATCCACCTATCTGAAGAATGCCGGAATTCGTGCCCGATACCTGCACAGTGATATTGATAGCATTGAACGCTCCAAGATTATCCGCGAGCTTCGCCTGAATGAGTTCGATGTGCTGGTGGGGGTGAATCTTTTAAGGGAAGGTATAGACCTGCCGGAAGTTTCCTTGGTGGCTATTCTGGACGCGGATAAAACAGGTTTCCTCCGCTCTGCCAGATCGCTTATCCAGATATCCGGTCGTGCTGCCCGTAATGTGGATGGTAAGGTTATTTTCTATGCAGATGAGATCACCGATGCCATGCAGAAAACCATATCGGAAACCAATCGCCGTAGAACCAAGCAGATAGCCTATAACGAAGAGCATGGGATAACTCCGCAGACCATTATGAAGACCATCGAGCAGATTATGCAATCTACATCTATTGCAGAGGGTTATGACAAGATTGACAGCACTGATGCGGAAGCTGCCAAGCCTGCTAAAAAGGAATTTGTGGAGTATCTGGAGCTGGACAACAAAGAAAAAGTACTTGAGTTGCTAAGCAAAGAAATGAATAAAGCAGCGATGAAGCTGGACTTCGAGAGGGCGGCTGAACTCCGTGACCGCATCTGGGAGATGAAACAGGGGCATTAAACTCCCCTGCCTACATCTACTCTCATGCTGCTTTCTTGGGGGCATTGCCTGATCATTACCTGATCATTACCTGTTTAGTATGCAATGATCAGGTAATGATCAGGTAATGATACCAAGGACAGACCAAGGGATGAAGTCAGAGGGGAATGACATATTTGATGCATAAAGCTAAGCGGGAGTATGAACTCCCGCTTTATGTTATGGTATATTGCCTGGATATTTAAGCTAAATTGAGAGACTTAACCAGCTTCTCTTGGGTTTCCGGCTTCTCTTTCAGGTCGCTGCCGAGAAGGAAATCCTTACGCTGCGTAAACCTATCTTTAAGCAAGGTCTTGTAAGCTTCCATATTGGAGCGGGTTGCGGGATTATACTTATCGTAGAATCCGGGCAGGATAGCTTCGATTGATGCGCGTGAAGGGATCATTGCGCCTGGCAAGGCATCCCAAGGTTCCCAAGTGATGCTGTCAGTTAGGATAGCTGTCTGCAAGGTGAGGGATGTCTTGAGGGGAATGGCTTCCAACACATCGTCAGATTCCTTCCAATACCCGCGGGAGTTGAAGCAATAGAAATCCGCACCGTTATCAGCAACAGCAAGGAAAGCATCCACATCGCGGTGCAGTTCATAAACGCGGAAGGGATTGGCAAAAGGCTCGAATACAAGCTTGTTAAGCTCTTCCTCGGCAACGTTTTCCGCACGGTTGCGCTGGGTCATCAGGGCAGCACCCATGGCGATGGCGAGGTATTTGTCCGTGCATTTTATCACAGGAGGCAAAACAGAATCCTTCATCAGCCACACCAAAGCCTTGGGGAAGGCACAGCGGTTCACATAGCTGCCAAGCAGGCTGCGGTCTAACAAAGCTCTGCCGTTGGAGTTGCGAAGGTCTAAGCCCACGGGAGTGCGCTTGCCGTTGATATCCAGGATAGCGTGGTTCATCAAAGCCAAGGCATACTTCCAGTCCGGATGGTCGATGGGACGGCTGTCGGTTTTATCGAACAGGGTAGGTTCCCACACACGACAGACCTTGTTATCTAAGTCTATCTGGAAGGCATCATCATGCAACACGACTTTGGAGAAGCCTTCGGGGAGAGTGCCGGCATTGTCATGATTGTTAGTATGGCTGGATTTTCCTGTTCCGGAAAGTCCGTAGAAAGCGATGGAACGCTTGCCAAGTTTGTGGAAGGCAGCATCTTTGCAGGTGCTGAAATCAATCTCCTTGATACCACCATGGCAGGCAGCCATACCGATGCGGATGCCGGATGTCCATGCCAGGGTTAAGGTCCCTTTCTTGCGTTCGCCGAAATAGCGCATGCCGAGGTTCACAATCACATTGTGCTTTTCGTCCACCAAAGCAAGTTGAGGTGCCCCCACATTGTTATAGAAATCATCGTTGCAAGTCCATTCGTTGAATGCCACGAGGATGATGTCCTGGATGGGAAGCTTGGGACTGGATTCGTATTGAGCTTTAAGCTGCTCGTAGGGAGCGAAGTTCAATAGCCAGTTGTAAAGGTTCACAGCATCACTTTCTGTGGTAACAAAGGTTGCCTTTATCATCAGGTCTTTATCCATACCCAATATAGCTTCAGCTTTTATGAGTGGATAATGCTGCATTTGCCACACTGCTTCGCGGAAATCCCCTTCCAATTTGTTCTTCTGCGAAGCATTGAGACGGTGATAAAAACGACGTGCTTTCGCCGTTCTACCGATGATGTTGCCGTGGCAATCGTTAAGCACTTTTGCATCGGCGGGGAGATTGTGCAGTTTTACAAACTCGGGATATACGGGTAGGTCTGTTTCACTAACCCCGGGTTGTTTCTTAGCTAGTTCATAAGCTTCTCTGATGTTCACGGTGCGCACCGTGTGGCTATTCATCAGCGTTTCTGCAATGGCACGAATGGGAGACATTTCCTTTAAGTTTGGATAAAACTCCGCACTACTCTTGCTTGCCATGGTTCCTCCATCTCTTTTCTATTTTGGATTTGTTATATCAGTTTAAGCTCTTTGCCTATGCTGCGGAACTTATCCAGAGCCATATCCAGTTGCTCACGGGTGTGGGTAGCCATGAAAGAACAACGGATGAGGCAGGAATTCGGCGGGACTGCGGGTGGCACAACAGGATTAATGAACACGCCTTCTTCGCCAAGGCGTTTCCACATCTGGAAGGCATCCATCATATTGCCAACATGCAGCGGGATAACCGTGGTGCAGGAATCTCCGGTGTTAAAGCCCATTGCCTGGAATTCCTTGAGCATATAGTTCGTATTCTCCCAAAGCTTGGCAATGCGTTCTGGCTCTTCCTTCATAATCTTCAGGGCTTCCAAAACGCTTGCTGTGGAAGCAGGGGGTAGGGATGCGGAGAAGATTAGTGCGCGGGATTTGTGTTTAAGATAGTGAATCAAAGGCTCACTTGCGGCGATAAAGCCACCTACAGAGGCAAGGGACTTACTAAAGGTACCCATGATTAAGTCGGTCTCTTTGTTCAAGTTAAAGTGCTCCACTGTTCCGGCACCTGTTGCCCCCAATACACCCAGGGAATGAGCTTCGTCCACCATGATGTTTGAGCCGTATTTAGCGGCTAACTCCGCAATCTCCGGCAGCTTGGCGATATCACCTTCCATAGAGAATATGCCATCCACTACTATGAGGCTCTTTTTACCTTCAATCTTCTGCAATACCCGCTCTAAAGAAGCCATATCATTGTGATTGAAACGTAGCATGTCGCCTTCGGCAAGCGTGCACCCATCAATAATGGAAGCGTGATCATATTTATCGGTGATTACGTACTCGCCTTTGTTCACCATGGCGGAAATGCAACCTACATTAGCTTGATACCCCGTAGGATATGCAAGGGCAGCTTCCTTGCCCACCAGCTTGGCAAGCTCATCTTCCAGCTCAATGTGAATGTCCAAAGTGCCATTAAGGAACCTGCTCCCGGCACAACCGCTGCCATACTTTTGCACAGCTTTCATGGAGGCTTCTTTAACTCTGGGGTGATTAGTTAAGCCCAAGTAGCTGTTAGAGCCCATCATTAGCATTTTCTTTCCATCACAGATGACCTCGGTGTCTTGCTCCGAGCTGATTACCCGAAAGTAAGGGTAATATCCGGCAGCGATAGCTTTGCGGGCATCGGTGAACTTGTGGCATTTATCAAAAATACTCATGTAATCCTCATCTCTATATTATTCGAAAATCTCGTAAGTTAATATACAGCACCTTCATGATGCTGTAGGTGATATAAACTAAGGGGACAGAAATCAGCATCCACAGAATGCCACCATACCATCCTCCGGCTATGACGGTAAGAAGCACCAATAAAGGGTGCATACTTATTGTTCCACCCACAACCACGGGGTAGATGATATTATTGTCAATAACTTGCACTATATACATGGCAAGCGCTGCATATACAATCATGATGATGGGACCGCCATTGAGAAGCACTGTAAATGCTGCTAGGGCTCCTCCCATGAATGGTCCAAAATATGGAATGATATTCGCCACTCCAGCAGTAGCACCTATCAGTACTGGATTTTTGATGCCTACAATGCCAAAAGCTATCGATGCCATGAAACCCACCACGATAACCTCGAAGAGCATTGCTCTCAGGAAGGTTCCAACCGTAGTGTCGAACTTGCGTAACAGAATGATACACAGCTCAAAATAGCGATTGGTGGATAGCTCCAGAGCAGCCTTACGAAGCTTGTACTTATCCTTCAGCATGAAGAAACTCAGCAGCGGAATGGTAGCAATCAACGAAAGTGTGGAAAGAATATTCTGGTAGTTATCCATCAAGAGTTTTGGGATGCTGGCAAGGCTCTCATTTGCACTATCAAGTAGTTCAACCATCTTTGGAGCGAGAGTCAAACCCGGTATCTGCGAATCAAGGTTCTGCATGAATGTATATATCCCGTTCACAAATGGGATATTAACGATATACTGACCGCTAAGATGTTTGCCACTTGCATATAGGTCAAACAGGTAGTTTCCTTGCTTCACCAAGTCCGGCAAAAAGCGGGAGGTCATCCAGGCAAGCAAGCCGATAATAACTAAATAAACCCCAACAACAGACAACCAACGGGGTATACGTCTTCTTTCCAGCCACGAAACAAAGGGATCAAGAATGTAGGAGAATACCATGGCATAAACCAGATTGGCGAAGATCCAGCGGTAGAAGAATACTCCCAATGTGAGCACAGAAAGTAGCAAGAGATAGAAGAGCAACTTTGTCCAGTTCATCTATGCGGTAAACACCTATGAGTTTGTATTACCCTTCGTGATTGAAGAGGCATCAGCACATATCTGAAAGATATAGTCACTGAAAGATTCACAAATTCCTGATAGTATCTTCACACCCATATGAGGATTGTTATCCATCAAGTCAACAAAGTCCTTGCGAGAGATAGCATTTGCTTCTACGGGTGTTATTGCTCGGGCAGAACTGCTGCGAATATTCTCATGGTACATATCCATGATACCTATCCACTGGTTCTTTTTCAACACGCTTCTCCCACTGGGGTGTGCCTTGCCCAACACTTCAATTTCCCCACTCTCGATGAAGAATATCATTTCTAGCGGATAGTCCTTATCGAACAGCAGCTCACCAGCCTTGAAGCTACGGTGGTGCATGAAGTTATTCAGTAGATACAGCTCAAAGGAATCCAACTTACGGAAAATTGATATCTCCTTCAAATATGCGTTCTTGTCTGCCTTATGGAATAAGGATTTCAGCCAACCCAGTATCAATTTTAGCATCATTACCTCGTAGGTAAATCGTTGTTGATAAGCGGCACAAAGGAGCATGCACCATTATGGGAGATGAGTACCTCACCGTTGAGTTTGCGGATTACATGCAGTATCTGGTTACCTGCTGATCCCACGGGAATGGTCATAATCCCTCCTTCATCAAGCTGTTGCACAAGGGCGGGGGGGATTTCTTCTGCACCGGCGGAAACGATAATCTTTTCAAAAGTCTTATGGGCAGGATAAGCTCTCTTCCAACCCTGATGTCCATCCCCTATCAAGTAAAAGATATTGGAATATCCTGCTTTCTTAAGGGTTTTACGCGCAGCAAGCGAGAGGCTCTCAATGCGCTCGATACTGCATACTTCCTTCACGATTTCGGCAAGCAGAGCACTTTGATAACCGCTGCCAGTGCCCACTTCCAGTACTACATCAGTGCTCTTAAGCTCCATCAACTGCATCATTATGGCTATCATCAATGGCTGGGATATGGTTTGGCTGTGAAGGATTGGTAAGGGCTGGTTTCGGTAGGCGTATTCTCGATACTCGGGAAGCACAAAATCTTCTCTTGGTACCTTGGCGAAGGCTTTGAGGATGTTGTTATCCGTTATTCCACCAGCTTGCAGTTCCTTTACAAGCTTGTCTCTCTGGTCTTCGAAACGCATCAGCTCTCCAGATGAAGCATGTTGTTGGTTTCCAGCCAATCCAGAATCTCCGGAAAAGCATTAGCGTCACTTAGATCAAATCCTAAGGGAGTTATGGAAATGTAACCTTCGGATACGGCTTCCGCATCGGTACCTCGCTCAATATCCCATACTGGCTTATCACCGCCCACCCGGTAACTGAATTCATTCTCTCCCTCTTCCAGTACCTTGATGAAGTTATAGTACTTACGGTGCCCCGTCTTGGTGAGCTTGATTCCTTTAACCTCCTCAAATTCAATATTTGGGATGTTAATATTCAACACTCCATGAGCTTTACAAAGCTTGTCTATACCCATTTCCAGAAGCTTATTCATCCACTTTGCTGCAACTTCAAACTTCTGCTCACTGTACGAGTTTATGGAGATGGCAATGGCTTTGTACCCCATCAAAGAGGCTTCCACCGCGGCAGCAACAGTGCCTGAATACAACACATCTTCACCCATGTTTTGCCCGGCATTTATTCCGGAGATAACCAAGTCCACTGGTTGAGTTAAAATTTTCTGCAAAGCTATCACGGAACAATCAACAGGGGTTCCGCTCACGGAATACTCATTATCAGCTAATCGCTTAACAACTATATCGGTGCGCAGGCTTAGGGAATGAGAAGCTGCACTGCGTTCTCTATCTGGGGCAATGATGTAAAGTGTATGTCCAGCTGCTTTTAGTTCTGCAGCCAGAGCACGGATGCCGGGGGCAAATATGCCGTCGTCATTGGTTAAAAATATATTCAAGTGTTTCAATCTCCAGCTTACAAGTAGTAGTACATATAGAATTTTACAAAAAGCACTACGCCAATGATGATGAGGAATAATATCCAGTTGTGGCGTAGGAACTTCTGAATCCAGGGACGGCGTCTTCTCCTCTCCGGAACCACTATCTTACTCCGATAAAACAGCCTCTTGAAAAAAGGACGTCTGGTTTTGGAGTTTATTCTCAAGGGGTGTAGCTCCGGCGAAAGCCAAACCGTCTTGCCATCGGCGTTTAAATACGGTTTATAACCCATTGAAGTGTAGAATTGTTTTTGAGCTTCGCTGAAGTTCTCAACATTTTGTGGATCAAGCTCTTCTATGATATGTGTTCTGCGTTTAGACATAATTTAATCCTCGTTAGAGAATGGGAAATAAATCAAATAAATCTGTCAAGCAGAAAGTGCGGTGCTGCAAAGCGGTTATGTACACATATTTACACTCTGCTCGGATACTTGCTGAGAATAGCTTAGCTCTTAGTACGTGTGAACTTCAATATCAAGTCTAAATCTCTCGCAGACTCTCGTCAATTCCCTTGCGTATTTCGTACCAGTAATCCATTGCTGCTACATGTTTATCTGCTGCAAACCTATCTATCCAGTAGTCAAGGCTCTCATCTTCCGTTCCGCTGTTTGCCTTACAACGCAAGAGGTAATTATACACAAGGTCTATGTTTCTATCTGATTCCCAAAACACAGCCGCATTTCTGCAATTTATCCTTCGCGCAGTGATGTGGATGTTCAGTACAAGCTCTTCACCTTTTCCGAAGATGTATTGTATTATCTCCGGCAGCATTTCTTCCGCCCAGGCACGATGGAACCTGCACACACCTATATTGTCCAGCATAAGCTCTGCCTTCATTCTATCCACGTTAATCTTGCCCAATAAACGAGGGGAGAGGTATTGCTGAGAATAGTGATTGTAATAGCGTCCCATAGCGGGCATTGGGGAGAGCACTCCCGGTGTCCAATATTGATTTGGCACCATCCATCCTTTTCTCCCGAAGGAGTTTATCACCAGGCTACGCATCAGGTCTATCCCCTTTTTCCTTCCCATTCTGCGGGCATATTTCCGCACACCTTCCCCAATATCAATCTTGGCTTGCTTCCCCACGCAGTTTGCCAGGATTTGGCAGGCGAGATCTGCATTGTGTTGCGAGTCCTCCACTGTTTTAAAGCCCTCCACATCCCAATGGGGTAATTGCTCTATCCCAAGCTCTTCCGGCAGGATGCTGCCATCTGTTAAGCACTCGAACATCCAGCTAACCATACCACCGGCAGAAATGGCATCGAAGCCAAGGCTATCTGCGCAACGGTTTACCTGCTCTGCCGCTCTTTGGTCGAATATCCCGCACAGCGGTCCAAAGGTCTGATACGGCTCATAGTCCTTTTTGAACTTTCCGTTGTTCTTTTTACACACGGCCACACACGGTTCCCCACAGGTGGAGAACTGCTTCGTGGCGATTGTCTCTTCATTGAACTGCTTCAGGTAGTGCTCTTTGATGTGCTTTTGGTGAAAAGCTTTACGTTGTTGCTCCGACCAATATATGCTCCGGTAGTTGAATGCCAGCAGAGATTCTGCATTGGAGGCATAGTTCACCCCCAAAGTCCCTCCGGTCTCAAAGGCAGGATCGAAGCGATATTTCTTGGTGGCTTCCATATCCTTTGCCATCAGCTTCTGCTTATAGCGTGCTTCAAACCACTCATCAGCAACCTTTCTATCCCGGAAATCCTCGTCGATGTGCGTGCCTCCATACACAACTGCGCAAATCCCATGCTGCTGAAGCATCTTAGACCCCATTCCACCTCTTCCTGCCCAAGTGTCTGTGTGGCTTAGCTTGCCGTTCACTATTGGCACGGATACAATTCCGCCCATATCTGTATCGGCAGCCGCCGGACCAACTGCAAGAATCCGCGGATCATTACGATATAGGTGTCCGTAGTGTTCGTGGCAGTAGCTAAGCATGGAGTACACTCCTGTCTCGCCTTCCTGCCATATCGTGCGAGGGTTAACCGGCACCAGCTCCACCTCTATCTCTTCTCCATGCTGGCGATTAAGCACCAGAATGGAGGGATTGCAGGCTTTGCCCTTGATGCACAAAATAGATATCCCCAAATCGTCGAAAACCAAGCCCGCACCACCCATGGATGAGACAT
This sequence comes from uncultured bacterium, assembly GCA_937924555.1. GTDB lineage: Bacteria > Cloacimonadota > Cloacimonadia > Cloacimonadales > Cloacimonadaceae > Cloacimonas. Next base: position 10,206 of record CALDSN010000143.1, read on the forward strand.
AAAAGCCTCCCCACGCGGGGGAGAACCCGGTGAATATCATTCTGTTAGAACCAGGGAAGATAGACCCGGCAAGTATGCCTACGCCAATGTTCAGCGAGTTATACTTACCTGCCAAATGTAAACCGAGATCCACAGGGCCAAAGAACTCTCCCAAAGGGTATCGCTTCATGCGATAAAAACCCGTTGCAGCATCCAGAATCAGAACTCTTAAAGTACTATCCATATCCACCTCGGTGTCCATTCACCCCGGGGCTGCTATTCTTGTCAAGCTCTGAACATTTCGAACAAAAACGGGGTTGTAAGGAAAGCAAAGCATTTAGTATAGTCTTTAAGCCGACAGTACACATCCTCTCTCCCGGGTGTTCCGATGACACCTCACTACCTCATATTTCCGAGGTGATTCTCTCATCCCACCCGGGAGTCACGAGGGAGTCACCCAAGAATGATGTGGCATTTTCTGCATGAACAAGGGATGCACTTAAGGGGTGACTAAGTAAGCCAGTGCATGTGGGGGGTAACTGGCTTTAATGCTAACAAACTTAAAGATGCGACAACAGTAAGAAGGAATTGTTCTTTATCGGTTGTGCTCAAAACCCACCTGAATATGCTTCCCGGAGTTAATTGCCTTAAGTAATTCAGAATGGACTAAGCTAATTGAATCATCCACATCATCTGAGAAGGCACCTCTTCTTATCGTGACAATTTGACCAACCTCTGAAGGATAATAGTTTTGCAGAACTACACCAGCCCAATAACGAAGATTTTGCATAACCGAACCATCAATTTCATACTCCTCGCCATTTGCTGTTTTACGCAGTGATAGAATCCCATTCAGATTCCTTAGGATTTGCTGTTGTTGTTGTAGTGTCATTTTTGTGTAAACATCATACATTGTAGAAAAGCGAAATGAGTGGAGGAGCATCACATCGTCTCTTTCATTCAAGAACTTTCCCGGGAGGTTAATAACGTCATCTGCCCAGTTTGGTCGGCTTATTAACTCCATGTAGCCGTTAAAACCTGAGAAATCATGGTTGGCTACAGAAAAAAAAGCGCTCATCATAAACTCGGTTGTGCTAAAAATATACCTTACCAGCTCTTCGTTTGTAAGCTCTTTTAACAGTGTTTCCGGGATTTGGAAATGATGATTCTTTAATTCATCAAAAGTACTACAAGAGAAGTTGTCCGGCACGAATTTTGGATTTATTACTTCATAAGTGATACGGAATCTGGGTTCTGTATCATGTATGTGAAATCCAGTGACCGCAGATAGGCTTATTGACATACAAACAAGCCCCATGAATGAAACCAGGTATCTTTTCATTTTACCTCCCAGGTAACTACCGATGTTTCCTCTTAACTCAAACAAGAGAGTCCTCAGCTTAGGGCTTTGCTGTTATTCTTCCTTTCGCTGTCTATCTGTTTGAAGAGAGGGTCGAGAATCACCATGCCGGGCTTATCCTTACTTTCAACAGTTACGCTTTGGGTGGTGCCATTCACCTCAACCGTTTTAGTGGCTAAGCGTTTCTCTTCCTTGGCATCATAGATGGCAATATCCAGCATATCCGCAACCTTAACCGGGCTTTTGTTCCCCAAGCCGTCATATCTGGCTTTGGCGGTGCTGAAGGTGATGGTGGTTTGATACACCTTTCGTTTGGCATCATAGCTCTGCTTGGCATCAATCAGCTTGTTATCGTACAAAGTGATGCTCTCAAAGAGGTCATTAATCAAATACTTCCGGTTTTCCGGAGCTGCCTGTTTCAGGTAGGGCAGTACATCTGTGGAGATGGGGAAGGGGTTACTGTGGTAGGCGTAGTCCTTGCAGAAAGCCCCCAAAGCGGCATTAACCGCTTTCTCGCCGAGATAATCTTGCAAAGCAAACATCACCAATGTGCCCTTATTATAGTTTAAGTATCCCTGGTTTTCGTTAAGATACAGGGCTTGTTCTTCTTTATACTCCCCGCTTCTGCCGGCAAGGTAGTTGTCGTGAGTATAGCGGAGGTACCTGCGCATCCGTTCCACGCCGTATTTCTCTTTAATCAGCATCATGGAGGTGTATTCCGTGAAGCACTCCGAGAACATGGTGGAACCTTGTACATTTGCTCCGATAACGGTGTGTGCCCACCATTGATGCCCAACCTCGTGGGCAGTAACCTGATAGGGATAATCCACTGCGCTGTTATCATTGGGATCAACCTTGGCAATGAAGCCCACATTCTCTGAGAAGGGAATTAAAGCGGGGAACGACTGCGCGAAATACACATATGGCACTTCCACAATTCGCAAGGCTTTGTGCGGATAGGGCATGAAGTTTTCGCTGCCATACCGTAAAGTGTTTTTGGCAGAAGCAAGCATGGACTGCACATTGTAGGGATGCTTCTTATCATAATACACTTCCACCAGCTTATCATTATATTTATCTGTAACTTTCTGGTATCTACCGCTTACAAAGGATAGAAAGTTCAGGATGGGAACGCTACTCCCGAACTCAGCATGGTAGCGACCATCTTTGGTGTAGCTGTTCAGCAGGTCTCCCGGAGCGAAGGCAAGCTGGTCGGCATCTGTGCTTATCTCCACATGGTAGCGCACATAATCCGAATCTGTGCTTACATAGGAGTTATAGTATTGAGTGCTGTCGCTTATTGCAGCCATGCGCAGTTTGGGAGCTAAGCCTTTCTTTTTGCGCTCATTGTTGTCCTGCAGTTCGTAAGCATCTTTGTACCCGAAGGAAGGCATCATGCTGTTGTCGAAGAATGTTCCATTGTTCATCACCTTAGAGCCGGAGCCTTCGCTTGGTATGCCTTTGGGTTGGTGACGGAAGGCAAAATCAAGCTTAAGAGAATCATGTGGAGAAAGAGGGGTTGCCAGGCGGTAGATAAACACATCAAAAAGGTCGTCCCTATGCACCAGCTTGGCCGTTTTGCTAAACTCCAGCTTCTGGTCTAGATACTCGTCATCATAAGACATCACTAAACTGTCGATGGGTGTAGCGGTTTTATTAACCAGCCAATATGAACCTGCTATATCCATCTTGCGGGTTTTGGGGTATATGTCTATTTTAAGAGATACATCAGAAATCCTTGGTTGAGGAAGGGCTTGCAATCTGCTGCGGTATTGCTTTTCGTATTGCACTTGCATCTTCTTCCATCGGCGAGGGCTTATATACTCGTTCAGGACATTCATGTTATAAAACAGGTATCCTCCCAGTAAAATGAAGGCGATAAAGGTACCGGTTGCCAGTTTCCACCCTTTATCGAAGCCTGCATCTTTGATGCGTTTTAGCTTGGCTTTGAAATCTAACTCTGTTCCACGGTTCCAGAACTTGAAGCCCACGAAACTGAAGCCGATGCAGAAAAGTAACCAATAGGCTTTGCGGATAAGTAACCTGGGAATGAAGCTGCCATAGCCGTTCATCTCGGAATAAGTTACCCCACCGGAATTAAAGGTTAACAGAGGGTGGTCAATTTTAAGTGCACCAAGGCTAATGAGTGCCGCATAGAACACTATCATGGCGATATAGCCGGTATAGCGGTTGTTCATCACGATGGCGAAGAAGAAAAGCATCAGGGTAACAGGTACTAACTCAATGAAGTACACAACGAACAGCTCAAATAAGTATAGCCCAAACTCGAAACGAAAGTAACCCTTGGTGATCTGGACAACAATGCCGACAAACATGATAGTTAGCAGCAGCATCCATTGCATCATGATGATGGCTCCCAGTTTGGAGAAATAGCTTACAAAGCTGTGATGCGGGCTGGAGTCATATAACTGATGTAAGTTCAGGTTACGGTCTCGCCAAAGCAAGTCACCGGCATAGAAAGTGCTGATGATAAGCCCGAAGAGGATGAAGTTACCTCCCAAGGCAGCTAACACCTGGCTGGTTAGCGGATATGTTTGTGTGCCATATATCTTGCCCACCATCTGTGTGGCGGTGATGATGAGAAAGAGGGCAAAACCGGAGATGATAACCAAGAAACTTCGGTTGAATACAATGTTCTTGAATTCATACCAGGTAAGGTAACAGAACTGCCTCCACGAGTTGTATGGTTTGGCTGTGATGCCGGAAACGAAGCCGGGAGTTATCTGCGGTGGAAGTACTTTGGCTTCTTTTTTGGTTTTGGGTTTACCGCTTAGCAATCTACTGACGAAACGGAACTTATAGAGGCTATAGAGCATTAATAAAATGCTGATACCGAGCCATAACAGCCTGTTCCAGCCAATCAGACCGTTCAGACTTAAATAGCTGCTGTTGCTTTGGGCAGAAGTCCAATACCTTGTAACCACAGCAATCGTGGACATACCAAGGGGGTCAAGAATGGCTGCCTGAGTAAGCTTTTCTACGTCACCGGCAAGCATTCCCGCAAGGATGTAGGCGAAGAACACACAGATACCGGCAACATAGCTGTTTATCACTCTTCTGCTAAGGATACCCACGCTGAAAAACAGCATTCCCATCACAAATAGATTGGGAATGGCAAAGTAAAACAGCACATGCAGATATGCCAAGGGGAGAAAGGGACCTACCTTATAGGCAGAGAGATAAGGCATCTGAAACCCAATGGCTAAGCCGAGAACAATGGAAATCACCACTGCCAGAGCACTAAGGTACGATCCTGAGAATCTTCCGAGAAAGTAGGTTTTTGGGTTAACGGGCTTGGTGAAGAATAGCTCATAGCTACCCGTTTCATAATCTCGCACCGAACTGCTGCCAAAGATGGCGGCAAAGATGATTGTGCAGAGATACATCATCATCAATATGAAAGTGGAGATGTTAAGCGGGTTGTTAACAAAGGTGAACTCTCCGCCTTTTCCGGCTTGGATTTCGAAACCGTCGAATGCCCCACCGGAGAGGTTTGCAATCAGAAAGGCAACCACGAACGCCAAAATGATGTATATCCACGTGGAAACAAGGCGGAAACGATAACGAAGCTCGTAGGCAAGAACTTGCAAGAACATAAGCAATCTCCCTTATGCCAAATGTGCCAAAGCACCCACATAGTGGAAGTACACATCCTCCAAATGAGCCTCAGCAGCAGTGAAGCCATCACCGGGATCTAGCTCGCTGTACACTCTTAAGGCAAGCTTGCCAACATATAGCTTTGAAGAAAGAACCTGATGCTTGGCGATGTGCTGCTCCAGCTCGCTTTTGTCAATAATCTTCTTCCACACCTTGCCATGCATGGTGGCAATAGCAGCCAGAGGTTCTCCGCTGTACTGCAATTCTCCACCGTTGATAATTGCCATCTTGGTGCAAAGGTCGCTTACATCATCAACAATATGGGTGGATAGGATAATGATTACATCCTGGCTTATCTCGGAAAGGAGGTTGTGAAAGCGTACTCTTTCGGAGGGATCAAGCCCAGCAGTGGGTTCGTCCACAATGAGCAGCTTGGGGTTGCCAAGCAGTGCCTGGGCAATGCCGAAACGTTGACGCATACCGCCGGAGAAGCCACCCAGTTTTTGCTTACGTTGCTCCCACAGGTTGGTTTGCACCAGCAAGCTCTCTACCAGTTTTTTGCGATCTTTTGGGTGATTGATACCTTTTAGGATGGCAAAGTGTTGCAACATCGATTCTGCCGACACACGCGGGTCTAAACCGAAATCCTGGGGAAGATATCCCAGAATTTTACGGACTTCCTGCTTCTGTTTCAGAACGTCTATCTCCCCCAAGGTGATAACTCCATTATCCGCATCTTGCAGTGTGGCAATGGTGCGCATCAAAGTGGATTTACCAGCACCGTTGGGACCCAGAAGCCCAAACATGCCGTTTCCGATATTGATGTTGAAGTCCTTCAGCGCTTGCACCCCGTTGGGGTATGTTTTACTAAGAGATTCAATCCTTAGTTCCATTGTGTCTCCTTATATGGTTCAAATATTTATACTTCTGAGAATTGCAAATTAGTGATTGCCCTCAGGCTTTCCGGCTCATACAGCTCAGGGGAGAGGATGAGGAAATGAGCTTGCAGCCATTGCCTATCCTGTTCAGTGATTTGGGAATAGCCGGTAAAGTTGTTGTTTAGCACGGTTCCATCGGCATAATAGCTATGCTGGTGTTTGTTTAGATGGCAAATCTGCAGGTATGCATCGCAATCATGGTGCTTATAAGCTACCAGCTTCAAGTATTTGCTATCGCCTATCTGCTCTGCACCAGCTTTAATAGTTAATCTGCCGTTAGCTTCGGTGGGCAGGATAAGTTCTGCATCACTTTGGTTATCTGCATGTTTTAGCCACAAAATGTTCTTAAAGTAATCGAACTGTCTCCATCCGCTGTTTTGGACTATCTCGCATAGCATCACGACAATGGGAGTGTTGGGAAGCATAACGTAGCACTGACGATACACTAAGCCCTTAAGAGGCTCAAACCGGTTTATCTCGGTGGTGATGGCAATTCCTTGCCAGATGTTTGCGAACTGGTCTTGGACTTTTATGGTCTCAGTGTAATGGTTCTCCTCAAGAAAAGCGGCTTTGTTCATTTGCCCGGGGGTGATATATATTCCCCCCAAGAAAGGATTGTAAAAGGACTTTGGAGCAAAATCCGGATAGCCCGAATCCAAGAACTCCCAACCCCGATAGCGCAGAGAGCATAAAGCGGGTATGGGCTCATCCAGAGGAGTGCTGATGCTTAGCAAACCATTGTCTATGCAGAGCATAGCCTCTGACTTAGAGATGTTTAAATCTCCATAACTCCTGAAACACAGCATCTTGCGGGTAACATCGAAGTTAGCGAGCTCTGCCTTGCAACTGAAAAGCTCCAGAGGGCTGTCCCCGGCATCCTGCACCTGCCAGCAAGCGGACTTGGCAAAATCAGTCTCGGTGAGGTTAAGCTTGGGAAGCATAAGGTTACTTGTGGATAGCTGAAAGCTTCCCTTTGGCTTCTTGTCTCTTTTATCGATTAGCTCCACAGGATAGGATGCGCCAAGCAGGGGATTGCCATTGTTCACCTTCAATTCCATCACCGGAAGGATGGGTTCAACGGGTTTGCGATAACCCAAAGCGGCATTGCGTACCTGATAGGCATTGCGGAAGACATCCAGAAACATGCGGGTAAACAGCAGTTCCTGATTTTCAAGCTGCACTATACGCCGCAGATCCAGCTCCCAACATAGCCAATATTTACCTATATGAGCGGGGAAATCCGGATTCCAGATGAGAGCTTGGAAACTATCGTCACTCTGTGAGAAAAGCCAGTTACCGGTTATGCTGTCCCGCGATAGATCATCGATGGAAATTGGAGGGATATCCGTTTCTGCTTGCATGATTGTGCCATTATGCTCCAAACATAGCCGTTGCTCGTCCATTCCAAGCTTTAACTGAGCGAAGTATTGCTGCTCATCTGGTAGAGAGAAGACCTTGAAATATGCCTCCATCATCCCCGTGGGGTATAGTTTATAGATATAGCCGAATTCCAAGCCGTTTTTATCCTTGGAGCAATACTTCAAATGCAGATGAATAATATTGTCGCACTGCACAATCTTTGTTTCCACGGGTAGCTCGTTATCGAACTCCTCACTGTATGGCAAGCCTATCTGAGGTGGGCAGAAGCGGAATTGTCCACCATATATGCTGCTATAAGCACCCCAATTCTTGCTTCCACTCCTCGTGTAGTACAAATAGTAGAAGCCGTTTATCAACTGCACTAATTCCGGAGTCTCTTTGCCGTCCATGGAGTTCATGGCAAAAATCTGTGCCCTTCCATCCACCGTGAACTCCACCTCTGCAGCCTGCTCCGGGAGGGCTTTTACTTGTAGTTTCGGAGTGTAGATGCATGTGCCTTTCGCAAAGAAATCGAGGCTGAGATGTGATCTCTCACCTGCCAAGAGGGATACCTCAAAATGTCTGTTTAACAGGCTTATTTTCTCATCTTCAGGGAAGTTTATCAGGTATCTGCAAGCAGTGCTGAAATGGTTTTCCACATTCAGATACATCGTTTCCATGCGCTCCGGGAAGATCAAGCTGTTGGCTAACCTGAATGCTATAGATAGCGGATACTGAACGAATAGCCCGGTTTTCAACTCCAGATCATTGCCGTTAATAGTGAGTGTGGTTCGCACTCCCGGACAGCTTTCCCACTCCGAAAGCTCTTTCATAAGTGGATTAATGTGGAAGCTGCCTACAAAGCTGGCACTATCTTCCAAGGCTTGACTATGAGAGCCGTCATATTCAATTATCCCATCATCACTGCCCTGCAGTTTGATATCAAGGGGCTTGCCGGAGAAGTTCTGCATCAGATAGCTTATTTGGTAGTTGTCGCCAAACACGGGCTTGGCATTGGCGATATGTGTGCTAAGCACAAAATCCGGGGTCTTGATTTCCACTATCCCTCGTCCACTGCGCTCAAAGCTTATCTCCAGGGTCTTGCCATTCTTTTCCCACTTGTAATCATAGAGCTGAAATCCATCCTGCAACCTGCCATCAGGCTTGGTTTCCAATTCGCGCACATTGTCATTATACCAATGAAAGTACGAGAAATATGGCTTGATAACAGGATTGTTCAGCAATCCGGGAAGGAAGTTCATAAGATGAGTTGCTTGGGATTCCATTTTCTCCCAAAAGAAGCCGCATTTCTTGTATAAAGGCACAGCTTTGGTGTTGCCTGCCCAAGTGAATAGGTCTAAACGCTGATAGCCCAACTCTGCAGCACGTAACACGCATTTCTGCACCAATATTTTGCCAATCCCCTTTCCATGATATGCAGGATCCACAGATAGTAAATCAATATAAGCTACATCTTTTTCTTCGGCATACTTAGAAAGCTTAGCATAGCCTAACACGGCATCTTCCAATACAGCAAGATACAGATTGTGATAGGAATCCTTTGCCTCATCTTCCAAAACCTTTGCTTCACTGCTGTTGAACTCTCTGCCCATCCAGCCGGAACTGCTACTGTTCCACATGTCTGCTACTGCTTTCGCATAACCGGGATTATAGTCTATTACCTTCAAGGATTCCATTTCCCCTCCGAATATCTCGTACATTTGAAGCAACCATCTTGACGACTTATCAGTAGTCAAGAAATATCTTGTTATTTTTCCCAATTAGATCATAGCTTTTGTGGCATAAAAAAAGCAGGTGCATGATTCATGCACCTGCAAGGTTACTTAGCTTCTCTATTTTTGCTATCGCATCAGAATCATCTTCTTCGTGCTGCTATAGCGTCCGGCAATCATCTTGAAGTAGTACACACCATTAGCTACGGGACGGTTGAGAGTATCCGTACCATTCCATTTCAGTTGATGAGTTCCGGCTGCTTTGCTACCATCTAATAAGGTCTTAACCAGCTGACCTTTTACGTTGTAAATCTCAATAGCCACGGGAGCATCTCCCTTTGTGCTGTAGCTTATTGTTGTTTCAGGGTTGAAGGGATTGGGGTAGTTGCCAAGCAGTTGGTTCTGCAAAGCGGGGCTAGCTCCATCATCCACTGCTGAACCACCGGTGGGTAGGTCATTGACCATTA
>CALDSN010000144.1 GCA_937924555.1 uncultured bacterium
CCGACTCCCTGCTCCCAAAGCAGGTGCGCTAACCGGGCTGCGCTACACCCCGCAGTTGCACCCACAAACCTGTGAGGGCGATTTCTGTCAACTACTTTCGCAGTATCCATCTGTTCAGTTCATTGTTTATCCGCTATTCAGAAGGGGAATATAATCCTTTCTAAATAGTATTACCCATGTCCACGACAAAAACGGTTCCAAGCGGTTAATATGGTTTGTTAGATTCATTAATACGCGCTTTAAGCTCTTTCCATGTATATGGGTTGGCATCACTTCTTTGCAGCATATCGCATATAGACTGCCTTGTTACTCCACTAAGACCAACAACACGATAGAACATATGCTGTCTGAATCTGGCTACTTGATAGTGCGTGTATGTAGTTGCCTCAGTTACCCCGTGGAAGTAGTAATCATCCGGGGATGCGTCTGCCTTCTCGCTGTATAACACTATATATAATTCTGCCGGTGATGGTATACCATTATTCATCACTGTGAATTCCTCCCACGAGATAACTGCATCATATCCCATAACTTGAAGAGTAACATTTCCCTGAATGATAACAGGCAAGTCGTTTACCACAGCGCTAATATCAAGAGACAATGTGGGAGTATTAACCGAGTTATTGGTGATAGTTAGCACGTCATTGTATGTACCGACCTCAGAGGGAGTGAAATACACCAAAATGCTTTCTGACGCTCCGGGATTGATAATAATAGGAAGCGATAAATCACTTAATGTAAAGGGAGATCCTGGATTTTCAAGATTTAGCTCATTTATCTCCAAGGCGATGTTGCCACTGTTGGTTACAATAATCTCTCTTTCTTGTTGTATTGCGGAAACCTGAAGCTGCCCAAAGTTAATGGAATCGGCAGGTTGAGTGCTGATTAGTGCTGAACCTTGAATCACTGATCCCAATAGGTTTATGCTAAGAATAGGTGCATTAGTGGAGCTATTATTGATGGTAATAGTGTTACTAAATGAGCCTATTTCCGCTGTACTGAAACCGATGCTGATTGTTAGGCTGCTGTCGGGTAGGACATCCTGGGGAATTTGATTGCAGAACCAAGAAAATACAGAATCAAGTTGCGATAGACCGATATCACTGATGCTTAGAGGTGCTGAACCAACATTACTGATCACCAGATTGGTATATAGAGTGTCTGCAGCCTGAATATGCTCTCCGAAGTCAATCGAGGTGGCAGGATCGCTGCTTATCAAAGCTTCCAAGTTTATCACATTCGCCCTTAGGGTGATTGTCTTTATAGGATGGTTGTGGGCATTACTGCTGATGAGGAGAGAGTTTTGCTGAAGCCCTAAACTGCTTGGGGTAAAGGTGATAGTGATTACTTCCGAAGCCGCGGGAGGAATCTCTGTATTGAGGAAATCCACGGCAGATTGGAAGCTCGTCCCGCTATTCTGCAACGCAACATCCGTAACAACCAGAGCGACAGTGCCCGGGTTGGAGATTGTGATATCTAGTGTAACAGGCTCGGAGTTAAGGGTAAGGGTGCCAAAATCCAAGGAACTAGTTGGATCTGTGGAGATTAGGGCAACCAACTCGTCATTAGTTTCGTAAGCCCCTATATCGATGATCTCACTGATGATTCTATTTGAGCCTGCGATGTCCTGAGGGTAAGCAGAAACATCCGTTGCAGGATTTCCACTATTCACGCATGGGGACGATAGCTGCAAGCTCCAGTCTGCCGCAAGTGCATCGTATGACACCCCATAACTTGATGTAGGAGCTACAAACAAGGGATCAGAACTGATATTGTTAATGTAAGTTCCGCTGTAGCTAACCCCATTGTTAGCTCCAAAAGAGGAGCTACCACCAGCTATGTTGCAATAGTTGAAACCTGGTGTGGAGTTGTCATAGAGATACAGCTCGTTACCTAAAGGAGCTGAATTGTTCCACAAAATGGAGTTTTGGTAAGTGGAGCTCATGCCGATGGCATATACAGCCCCACCTTGAGAGAAAGCCCTGTTATTGGCAATTGTACAGTTCTGGAAGTTTAAAGACGAGTTAGAGTACATCGCCCCACCTCTTTGACTGGCGGTGTTATTGGCGATGAGGTTGTTGTACAGATTACCTGTAGAGCTGATGTGATATAAACCACCACCCCAGTTGGTGGCAACATTATTGGCTATTTTGTTGCTCTTGAACATTAAGGATGAGCAATTCTGCATACTTATCCCGCCTCCGTTAAACCCGGAATTGGAGGCAATAATGTTGTTTGTGAGAATAGGGTTAGCAATAGAGACCATGCTAATTCCGCCCCCACGCATTTGGATGCTGTTAGCGTTGTTGTACTTGATATTGTTACCAATGAGGGACAGTTGTCCGGAGTTCTGATATATGCCACCACCATGTTTGGAGGTGAAGTTATGTGAGAGAATGCTGTTTTCCAGTGTTAGCTGGGTTGATTCAGCAGATATACCCCCCCCAGAACCAGTGGCTTGGTTATATTCTATGGATACTCCATTGCAGTTCACAATGGAGTTAAATGCGTATATGCCGGCACCATCACCACTGGAGAAGCTGTTGTTTATTGCTACATTACTTACTTCCACATTGGAATTGAGGATAGCAAGTCCCCCTCCATTCATGTTCTTGGCATTGGTAACATAGCCGTTGATGAGAGATATATCGCTAATGCTAACTCCCTGTACATTATCGCAGGTGATTATTCTGGTAGGGTTAACTGAGCTTGCACCAGCATCAATAACCGTGTTCTCCACTCCTTCTCCTACCAAGGACACCCAGTCCACCATCTGTAATGGGAATGTCTCTGCTGTAAAATCAGCCGAGTATATACCTGAGGCCACATGAATCGTTACTGGGTTATCAGCAGTCCCATATGCCAAACTCAATGCATAGTCGATGGACTTGAATGGACTGGCAGGGCTGAGACCTGTATTCATCTCATTATCGCCATTTGTTGCCACGTATAAATCTGCAGAGATAGATTCCTTATCTCCCCTGCTCCCTTGATATCTAACAGGATTTGTAGTAGTAGCCCAATAATTCGTTAGGGTGGTGTCCGTGGAACAAAAGACCTCGAACTCACAGTTTTCAACCGGGATAACGTCACGGGTGTGAGACGAATTTATATACAAATCTTTACCAAGATCAGAGGTGTTCCGCAAGAACCTGTTACCTCCGGGGTTTACGTTATCTCCGCTGATAATTCCACCCCAATTTGGCATACTTAGGAAGGCATAGCTCCCTCCACCTTCATCATCTGCATCATTGTCCACGATTACATTCGCAGTAAATATTGGATTAGACTGTTTGATGTAAATGCCACCACCAACTCTCTTCTGAACTATAGAACTACCCACAGTCTCATTTATAAGCCATCCACGCCCATTACGGATGGTTAAACCTATAATGTGCGGTGATTGGTAGGGATTATCTCCCGGGAGAATTGCAATTACACTTGCGGTATCGGGATTGCGAATCTGGCTGCCATCAACGATGGTATTCGCGATGTGAGTAGAGTCACCGTCAACAATATAACGACTGGCAAGAGTGATCTCCTTACCCGCTATTTGGATATTCTCATAATACACCCCGTTATCCACAACAACATAGTTCCCATTACGTGATGCATTTATCGCAGCTTGAATTGTTGAGAATTGCTGAGGGACAAGCAGAGCCAGACCCTCTCCCGAGAGATTTACGGATAATTGCGGAGAATTACCAGAACTGTTGTTAATAACTAAGGTGGCATTTGCTTGCCCTAATTGATTGGGGTTAAAGCACACTAAGAGCGAATCTATCTCTCCCGAGTTCAAAGTGAATCGTGAATTTAATCTTTCGTAGGTGAACCCGGAATCTGGGGGCAAATCTATCGAATTAATTAGTAGAGGTGTTGTCCCGATATTCTTGTATCTAACCAGTTGCACAGGTGAGTCGTCACCAACTAAAACAGAACCAAAATCAAGAGAGTTTGCACTGAGAAGAGCTATCACGGGAAGGTTGGAAATCACGGTGATGTAGTTACTTTTAGTTTCAGTTCGGGTAGAATCATAAGAATTTGTTACTGTTAGTGAAACGGAGTACATGCCGGGAGTGTTGTAAGTGTGGGTTGGGTTTTGGATATTCGAGCTTGTTTCGTCTCCGAAATTCCAGTTCCAAGAGCTTATAGAGCCAGAACCTGGTTGCGAAGCATCAGTAAACTGCACTACCAAAGGCTGAATTCCTTCTGTTACATCAGCCGAGAAGTTCGGGCTTGGGGGAAAAATTGTTGGAGTAATGGTGAATAAATTATCAGATAGATCGTTGATTGATGTATCGGTCGATTTACGGATTCTGATTCTGCAGTTTGCAGACGGACTATTGGGAACCAACCAAGAATATGCACCCACAGATGAAGGATACGCTTCGGTGACGAGAGGTAACCAAGTAGAGCCATTATTGATTGTATAATCTATCAACACAAAAGGAGTTGATCCGCTAACTGTCCATCTGATGTTATATGAACTTCCTACAGTCAGACTTTCACCTCCGTTGGGAGCTACTACGATTATTGGGGGGCGAATGGTAAAAATACTATTGCTCACGTCATTTATTGAGCTTAGTGAAGCATCAGAGACTCTGATCAATGCTTCATAAGAAATCAGGCTGGGGACAGTCCAGCTATAGGATAAAGTTGAAGCTGCAACGCTGGCTACTATTGTACTCCACGAGGTACCAGAATTAGTGGAATACTCCAGTTTTACGTTAGTAATATTAGTCTGAGTCCAGCGAATAACATGGGTTGTTCCTGAGGTCAATACCTCAGAGCCATCAGGAGAGCTTAGATTTAACCCACATATACTAAAGTCATTATCACTAAGGTCGTAGATGGCAGCATCGTCCATCAGAGACAGCCTGATTTTTGATGTTGTGGAATAGTTTGATGGAACTGTCCAAGCATAAGTTCCGGCCCCGGGATTTATTGATGATTGAATACTTGTGAAGTTTGTTCCGTCAGTTGTGTACTCAAGTTTGAGCAACGAACTCACAAAGCTTTGTGTCCAAGTAATATTACATGTCTTCCCGGCTTGCAGACGGATACCTGACGCTGATGGATATCCCACATCGAGTGCCATTACTGTGAAAGTTGCATCTGTTAAATCAAGCACACTGGTTTCGGAATAAAGATAAAGCCGGATCAGGTATTGATCTCCGGCTGTTGCTCCACTGGGAATTGTCCAAGTATATGATTGTGATGGACCCGCAACCGAACTGGCTAAAGTGTACCAGTTAGCACCATTGTTGTTACTGTATTGAAGGCCAACATTAGCTGTAACATTAGTCGTCCATGTTATTGTTATTTGTTGCCCGCGCTTATACTTCTCTCCACCATTCGGTGATGTTAATCTTAACCTCAGAATCTTGAATGAGTTGTTATTCCAATCGTACAAGCTGATATTGCTCTTATGTGCAATGCGGATAAAACTTGCTTGAGATAGATAATCCGGAACTGTCCACTCATATGTTCCGGCAATGGCAGGATAAGAGCCTATTATGGGAAGCCATGTTTGCCCATTATCATTTGTCAGGTCTATTCTTACGCTATCAACTTGGGTGGATGTCCACGTAATATTTACTTTTGAGCCAGCTAGCAGAGTTGCACCAGTGTTGTTTTGGGATGTTAGCTGCAAACTGGAGGTGTTGCTGGATTCTATGATAAATACGGCATCGGAAACATCATATATTGATGGAACCGCAGAGGAGGCTATTTTAACCAAGCACTGTGACGATACCACGGTTGGTACGGTAAACGAATACATCCCTAAAGAAGCCGATATCACGGATGAATTGATTAATGTCCAATTACTCCCATTATCAGTTGAGAGATATAGGTTAATTCCTGCTATGTTTGGATTCCGAGACCAATAAACAGTTCTGGTTTCACTGGTCTTCCATCTCTCTGCACCGTTTGGTGACATTACTTGCAGTTTCATAATAGTTGCTTCAGTCGAAAAGGCAGATCCTTTAAGAGCGCTGTTAACTGCTTGTACAGACCAATAATAGTCATAACTTGCGCTTAGTGAGCTGCTTTTGATTCGCCATAAACATGCCCCCGAAGCATGTCCACGGGTGGACACTTTCCTGAATCCATTCGCCGATGCCATACCAGGAAGCAGATCATTTCCCCCGGACGAGGTACCTATCCGTATGCTGTAGGTATAGTTCCCTCCTCCTACCGGGGGATCCCATTGAAGATATGTATAAGAACCGCTTATGTATCTCCTTAGATTGGTTGGAACACCGGGTATCAATCCGGTGGGAGTGTTATCGTTTCTATAGACTTTACTTAGTCCGGTTGAGGCTGCTCCACTTGTGTTGCCTGTTAAAATCAGATCCAAGTCTCTATCATTATCCAAATCTCCCAGAACCGGAGCAGCAAGTTGAACATTCGTGATACCGCTGCTAAACTCAGAAAAAGAGCCGGAGTTGTTAAGATATACCTTCGTGCTGGATGCTGTAGAGGATAAACCAGTGGCAATTATATCGGGGTCTCCATCATTATCTATGTCACCACAGGCTAATTGTGCATTGGAAATTCCTGTAAACGTCAAGCCTGACTCACTCAACACTCCATTAGTATTCTTGTATAAATTCATCGTTCTGACTGAGCTGCCATAACCTGCCACAAGCAAATCCATATCGGCATCATTGTCATAATCTATCCAGCATTGAGATGATGAGTAAACACTTGTAACCGGGGTGCTTGCTTCTGTAAAACTACCGGCTTCATTCTGATAAAGCTTGAACATAGGGGTATAGGGAGCTCCACTTGTTGTTCCCGATAAAGCTAAATCCGGATCGCCATCACCATCATAATCTGCCCATGCTACTGAACCCATAAACACACCTGTAAGGGTTACCGCAGAGCTAAAAACCCCGGTGGAATTTGCGTAGATTACAGTTGTAGGATTAAAAGGAGAGCTGGTTGAAGTGGCACCGGCAATAACAACATCATAATCCCCGTCGTTATCATAATCTGCCCATGCACAGGAGGAGTACCATACTCCTGTAAGGGTTGCAGCGATATCCACAAAGGTTCCGGCATCATTGCGGTAAATCTTTGCCGAAACTCCGCTGCTGGTTCTACCTGTGATCAGTAGGTCGATATCACCATCTCTGTCATAATCATTCCATGCTACCGACGAGTTAGAGACTCCGATTATTGTGCTTCCGGTATCGGAAAACAATCCATTATCGTTCCGGTAAAGTTTTGTAATCTTGTTGCTGGAGGTGTCCAAACCGGTCATGATGACATCAAGATCGCCATCGTTATCATAATCTCCCCAGGCAGATGAACCGCTGGAAAGTGGAGTTAATCCTCCACCGACATCCACAAAACTTGTGCCTGCCAATCTCAATGCACAAAGCAAGATACAAAGAAACATCAATTTGTTTCGCATAATAGCTCCCTATGGTCTTATAATTTAAACTCTTCTATAAGCAAGTTGCATCTTGCTTCGTTTAGCCTTAAGTTGCTCCATTCTTTGGGGATTACCCTCTGCCAATTTTATCGCTCGGTCGATGTATTCCTGAGCTTGGTGCATCTTACCCAATGATTGGTACTCATCAGCAATGCAACTGCATGTAATACTCAATTCATGTTTGTTCCCCAATTCCTCTTTGAGGATAAGCACCTGAGCATACAGCTCCAAAGCGGCTGCGTGGTCACCGTTCTCTCGGTGGATGTTGGCAATGTTCCCCAGAACTTTTATCAATTCTGCTCTATCATCTATCCTGTCCACAATTGCTCTTTTTCTCTGGTAAAAGCTCATGGCGTTTGTATAATCTTGCATCTTATAATTCAGCACTCCCAAGTTGCCTAAACATATTGATTGCAGCTTCAGATATTGGTTCTCCTCCGCTATCATAAGACAATCATCAAAGAATTGCTTCGCTGAAACCAAGTCTCCTAAGGCAAGATGCACCAGACCAATATTACTTAGTGTTTTCGCTTTCTGCATAAGATCTCTATCCGTATCGGCGAATGCTAAGCTATGATTATGATGTTCCAACGATACCGAATAATCCTTGTGATGCTGGTACCATATACCCAAATAGCTGTGAGCTATGCTAAATCTCCGGTTATCATCGGCATGCTTCAAGCAACTATTCCAGTTGTCCAAGGCTTCGATCATCTCACCTCTGCGGAAAGACAATAAGCCTTTGAGGCGGTGATATTCGAACTTGTCTTCAGGGGATTTATCCAAGCACAGGTAAGCCTTTCCCATACTATTCTCGGCATCATCCCAAGCACCGATGTTCATCTCAATTTCAGAGATTATTAACAGCATCTGTGCCAATCTTATGCACTCACTCGCGTTTTCAGGTTTAGACTCAACCATGGTTAGCAGCTTCTGCCATAATTCAATTGCTAACTTGTTGCTATACTTGTCTGTGGCTGCTCTTGCAGCTTTTTCCAGATAATAGATTGCTTTATCTATCTGAGATGCTTTATGGTAGTGGTCTGCCAGAATGAATAGAAACTCTTGCTGTCTATCCGGATATAAAGCTTCAATTGCCTCAGCGGCAAGTTTATGCAATATCAGCCGGTTCTCTATCAGGAGGGTTTTGTAAGCCACATCTCTGGTAATAATGTGCTTGAAAAAGTATGCTGAATAGTCAAAACCAATCAGTTTCATGATGTATGCTTGTTTCTCCAATTGAGCAAGAGTCTCACTGACATCAATAGGATAGTAAAGTCTATCCTCAACCCAGCTTAGGATATCCACGAAGAATTCTTGCCCAATAACGGCAGCCTTTTGTAATAGTAAACGGATTGATTTATCCAGCATGTCCAAACGAGATAGAATTAAGGCGTTTAAATTCAGAGGAACTGCAAGGTCATTAACCGGACTCTCCGATGCCTCTAAATAATAGTTGCACCATTCCTCCATATAAAACGGGTTGCCCAAGCTAAGCTCAACTACTTTTCCAACCAATTCTTCGGTTATATCCTTGCTTGATACATAGTGATTGATAAAACTTCGCATTTCCCCGATACTTAGGGCTTCCAGTTCAATCTCTGTGAAACTTGGATATTTCCGCAGAATACTGCCAACCTGGTAATCCTGTCTATACTCCAGAATCATCATGAGCTTACACTTAGGATACCTGTATTCACCCATGCTTATTCTTCTAAAAAGATGTTCCAATATTGTACCGGATAGCTCGTCCATCCAATGCAGGTCATCAAATACTATAACTATAGGCTTGGCTTCTTGAGCGTGATAGTGGATTATCGCTTCAATTAAGACTTGAGCCGCTGACTTGAGCAGCAGTAGTAAATCATTGCCTTGTTGTTTGATGCGCGGATCATTAACTGGTATCTCCAACAGCGCTTCAATAAGGGCTTTGGCATCTGATAACCTTGTCCTGTTTTCAAGATTCAAACTGTGTTGCAGCCTCTGAAACCCCTTTGTCAGCTTCTCCCTTTTGCTATCTATTGATTCACCTTGGTAAATCCGAAACTCACTTTCAAACAAACTCCTTAACAGCATAAAAGGTGTGCGTACAATACCAGAGGCTGTTCCGCTTAGGATGGTAATATCTTTTTCAATAGGCCCGAGAAACTCATGCACGAGCCTCGTTTTTCCCATACCAGCATCTGCCTTGATACCAATAACCGGGTTTAATACTTCTGCAGAATCCGTTTGTTTACAGTCATTCGTGATACTATCCAGCTTGGATTGAAGTATACCAAGCTCTTTTGTTCGCCCTACATAGATTGATTTCTGCCGATACCATCTCTGTGCTTTTTCTGCTTTCTGGCTCTGAACTGTGTATGTGTCAATCGGTTCGCTGAAACCCTTAACGCTTATCACCCCATGATTCTCAAAATTAAAACATCGCTCCACCATGGTCATAACATTCTTGGGTAAAAGAATCTTCCCCTCTGGTGCATTGGCTTCCATTCTTTGCGCCAAGTGGACAGCACTACCGGTGACCGTAAAATCGCCCTCTCTTTCTTCTCCCACTTTTCCAACTACCACCAAACCTGTGTTGATTCCAATCCTGATGCCAAGTACTGTCTGTTCGCCTAATTCGAGCATCCGTCGGTTGTATATTTCCATTTGCTCAATCATTCTCAAGCCGGTTAATACAGCTCTCTCTGTATCCTGCTCTGTTGCTTGTTTCGCACCGAAGAGAGCCATCAAGCCATCACCGAGGTATTTGTCCACATAGCCACCATAAAACGTTACGCATTTGGTGAATCTTTTCATGAGATTGTCTATGCGGGATTGAAACAATTCGGGATCAAGCGTGCTACCTAAAGTAGTGGAGTTTTTTACATCGACAAAAAGGATACTTACTTCTCTTCTCTCACCCTCTTTAAGAAGGAATTTATCCTTTTGAAGTTTATTGTCTGACTCCGAATCAAGATAGTCTGTAAAAAACACAAAATCAGTATTATAGTCCATCGCTACCTCATGCTGTCTTTACTATTTATCCATCCTTAATCTGATAGATTATATGTCAAGATTAAAAAACCCTCTCCTCATTCATTCATTCTTTTCTCAATTCTAGGAAAAACGCGACCCTGTTGGGTAATCTATCTATGTCCCGAGCTTGAATAAATATCAGTTGATCCGGAGATCACTCCCGGGTGACTCCCTCATCCGACCCGGGAGTCACGAGGGAGTCACGAGGGAATGATGAAACATGGGTGTTAGGATCAATGTGCTCTGCGGTGAGTAATCCCTGAGACAAAAAATTGCAGTTCAAAAGCGTGACAAGCGTGGAGATACCTTATGGGCAACCAACAATGCTTGAAAGCATAAGCAAGATTATGTGTAGGGCAAGCTTACTTAAGCTTAATCACTTTCGTGTTTACTACACCGGTGTTTGTTTTGATATTCAACAGATAAATGCCTTGGGGGCACTCAATACCCTTGGCATCTCTTCCATCCCATGTAGTATTCTGTGCTGCTTTCCATCCTTTAACAAACTGCCCCTTCACGTTATACACTCTAATGGATAGTTCTCCCGGAGCTTTAGAGTTGATGGTAAGATCAATACGAAATGGGTTTGGATTAAGCGACACTGTGGTTTGTGCTTCAGGGATAACCGGGTCATTTACAGAGGAGGAAGGTTCTATATTAAAGGAGACGGTGGGTCCCACAGCCGGATGACCATCCATCAACAAGTGCGCCCTGAGGCTGTGAACTCCCGGGCTGATGGCAATAGAAGGAATATATAAAAGGTCCAAGAACCTTGTGTCACCGCACACAACACTATAGTCTGTCTGCTCCGAAATATATTCATATTCGCAAGATATGCCATCTACCCGAAGTTCAGCAATGGCAGAGGTGGGAAAGACATAGTACCACAGAAAGTTGGAAAGATTAGACAGGGATAATGTTGCAGAAACCTCTGTGGCAGTGGCAGTATTAATGTTCAATTCATAAAAGAGATTGTTGTAGTCAGATTGAGGAGATTCCACATAGAAAGGTTCGGTATTACCCACTGCTTGGTGTGGATACAACAGCATAAATACCTGTGCAGTATGCCAACCGGGGATGAATGGTGTCTCAGCGTAGTGTTGCACCTGCTGTACTACAGTTGTATTAGCAGCTACTGTCATTCCGGTAAGAATCTGTAAATACATTACAGAGGAGGGAGAACCATCCACATAAATATCGAAGTGCCCTGATGTGGGAAATGATATAGTGACCGGTTGGGATGAGCTATTGGTTATGGTAAGATTCCCCTGAACTGCGGAAGTACCTACGCTAGTGATCTCGAATTGGTATGAGAGTGAATGCAAAGGGAGACAAATTAAGATAAGAAAGCCGATAAACAAGCAACACAAACTGAACGATTTCATAATCACCTCCATAGGTGTTATCTTTAGTATAGTAACATGCCAAGAATCAGCAAAGCCTTATAAAAGCATAAATATCGCATTGCATAATATATGTCAAGCAATTTAATGGGACTAATCGGATGCATATCCGTAGCTTAGGCTGAGCAAGCCCAGATAGTTTTTACAGCGAGCTTATCAGAATCTTGCGGATGCGCTTTGTGATGATTACCAGGAACAGGGTGAAGCCGATCATGAGGGTGGAAAGGGAATTGATTGTTGTTATTGTCCCTCTACGGATGGTGCCCTCCACATAGATGGGCAGTGTATCGAAACCTCTCCCGGAAGTGAAGAAAGTGATGATGAAATCATCGATACTGAGGGTGAAGGCAAGTAATGCAGCGGCAATAATCCCGGGAAGCATCAAAGGCAGTTTAACTTTCCAGAAGATGGTGGCGGGCTTTGCTCCCAAATCCATGGCAGCTTCAACCAGCGAGTAGTCGAAGCCTTCCAACCGGGAATTTATCACGATGACTGTGTAGGAAATGCAGAAGGTGATGTGGGCTATCAGGACGGTGAACATTCCGGTATTTACTCTGGTGAAGTTAAAGAGCAATGCGAGAGAAACACCCATGAGGATATCGGGGATAACGAGAGGGATGTAGATCAAACCGGAGATAAGCCTACGTCCGCTGAACTTCTTATTCTCCAAACCCAAGGCAGTTAGGATACCAAATACTGTGGAGAAAAGTGTGGACAGCCCTGCGATGAGCATGGTGTTCCAGAAAGCTTGTTTTATGTTGTCATTATCCCACAGTTGAGCATAATACTTAAGGGTAAAACCCTTCCACCCGGTGATAATCTTGGCGTTATTGAAGCTGAAGATCACCAGGATGAGGATAGGAATGTATAGAAAAACCATCACAAGGCTGAACGATGTTAAATTCAACCCTTGATATAGCTTAGTACTGCTGATGCGCTTCATGTTATTCTCCGCGACTTACTGCGCTTATACAAGGTAAAGAGTAACACGAGCAGGATCGCAACAAAAAAGAGCAAGGTTAGGGACAGTGCCGACGCCATAGGCCAATTGCGAGGAATGTTCTTTATCTTGTAGGTTATCACCTGCCCCAGATATAGGGTCTTTTGGTTACCCACCAGTTGGGGAATCAGGTACGCTCCCAAAGCTGGGATGAAAACCAATAGAGAGCCGGCAAAGATGCCTTCCATGGAGAGAGGTAAGGTGATGCGGAAAAAAGCTTTAATTTCGTTAGCACCCAGGTCCATTGCAGCATGGAGCAAGGTGAAATCCATCTTTTCCAACACACTGTAGAGGGGTAGAATCATGTAGGGTAAATACACATACACCATTACCAGAATAACCGCCAGATCGGTGCGCATTATCTCCAAAGGTTGGGAAATCAAGCCAATATTGATCAGCATATCATTCAGCACCCCGTTGTATGCAAGGAAGATGCGCCAAGAGAAAATACGAATGATAAGGTTTGTCCAGAATGGGATGATGATAAACACTAACAATGTATTCTTGGTTTTATCCTTTGCACGAGCTATAAAATAAGCCACCGGGAAGCCCAGTAGCAAGCACAAAACTGTGGTGAGGATTGCCAGCCGGAAGGATTGAAATAGGGTCATGAGATAATCAGGATTGAAGGCTTGCCGGTATGCATCCAAAGAAAGCTCGAATTTCACATCGTAAATATCTGGTGTAAGAAAGCTGTATATTACCACAATCAGGTAGGGGATTAGGAAGAAGATGATTAACCAGATAAGGGCTGGGGCTGTTAATGCCCAAGATGCCAGATTGCGCCTTTTCTCGGCTGCCTGGCTAATGACATCCCTCTCCGATTGAAAATGCTTGTATGTTTTACTCATACTTGTGTTAGCCGTTTTGCAGAACGTTGAAAGTGATTTACCCCAGTATCTGGTTGTTCTTTATTTCCAAGAGAACTATCCGGGATTTCATCAATCAGCCAAGTGTCTGTGTCATGCCAGAACAACCATACTTGCTCCTCCCAGTCCAAGGCTTTTTCATCGAAATACACTCGCTTATGTTGGCTGAATACCCTAAATTTAAGCGCACCCACCCGAACAATATACTGGGTATGCGAGCCAAGATATAGGATGTCCTCAATCGTTCCACGAAGCATGTTTATATCATCTTGATACCTAGGTTTGCTTCTGGATAAAGCTATTTTCTCCGGCCTGAGAGAAACAGTAAGCTGTTTGCCAACAGTCGGTTGAAAATGGAAAGTGCTGTCTATCTCGAAGAAACCCTCAGCACCATCAGGGCACTTTAGCTGCAGATAATCATCTTCGATGCCCGTGACTTCACCCGTTATTAGATTGGTTTCACCGATGAAATAAGCAGAAAAGATACTATTGGGACGTTCATAGATGTCGTCTGGAGGACCAGCTTGCACTATGCTGCCGTAGTTCATCACGGCTACACGATCGGATATACTCATAGCTTCACTTTGGTCGTGAGTTACATAGATGAAAGTTATCCCCACGGCATCGTGGATGTTCATGAGTTCTATCAACATATGTTGCCGTAGCTTCAAATCCAAAGCAGCCAAAGGTTCGTCTAAAAGAAGTACCTTTGGTTTGTTTATCAGAGCTCTGGCGATAGCTATGCGCTGTTTCATCCCCCCCGATAATTGGTCAGGATACTTTGCTGCTTGGTCTTCCATTTTCACTAAAGCCAGCATCTCCCCCACTCTGTCCTTTATCTCGGATTTGGGAGTTTTACGGATGCGAAGGCCAAAGGCCACATTGTCGAATACTGTCATGTGAGGGAAAAGTGAGTAGTTCTGGAATATAGTATTCACTTGTCGATTGTAGGGGGCAATATCGGTGATATCGGTGTTCCCGATTAATATCCTGCCGTTACTGGGGCTTTCAAACCCGGCAATCATCCTAAGCAGAGTGGTTTTCCCGCAACCGCTGGGTCCCAGGAATGAGAACAGTTCGCCACTACCGATGGTTAAAGAAACATCATTCACAGCTACAAAGCCATCGAAATCTTTACTAATCCTCTCTATGCGAATTTCTTCCAAGTCGCTTTGCTCCCGTTATTTTAGTAGAATTGTTTTAGCTGATGCAATGATATTCTTGCCATCATGAAACCTGAGGACATAGATACCATTAGCACAGAATTGACCATTGAAGTCTCTAGCGTCCCAAGCGTAATCTCGCTTCCGCGAGTCCTGAATAGGTATTGACTGCACTCTCTGACCTTTTATGTTGTAAACACTTAGACTTAGGTTATCACTCACCTTAGGAGGTATGGATAGCGAAACATGCAGTTTGCCATGGAAGGGATTGGGATAGCAAGACATTGCTGGTATAGTCTGAGGGGTTATCCCATCTTCAGTAGAACTTGGATATGAAGTGGCAAAAAGCTTAAGATTATCTATATAAATTCCATCTGCATTTCCTGTCTCATTGCTTACCAAAACGAAACGAAGATATATCGGATTGCCACTCAGATTGTTCAGATTGTATGAATAATGTTGCCATCCCGAAAAACCGCTAAATGAAGCCAATGACCGCCAGGTTGTACCATTGGTTGAATAGGCCAGGAGGCAATAATCTCCGTCTAAAGCAATGTCATATTTGGCATAAAACTGAAGATTAACGTTAATCGCACCATTGAGGTTAATTATCTGGCTGGTTCTACATGTTCTGGTTTGGTTATTGCCATAGTTGCCTATGGGACTGTCAGTCAAACTGCCATTGCCTGAGTAGGCATCACCACTCGCACCCCACGAACCTTGCACAGACCAAGCCGTAACTCCATTCTCAAAATCATCTGCAAAGATTGTATTTGAGCTTAATATGAAAGTTCTACTGTCTCCGGTGATGTTCTCCAATCGCTCCAACGTTTCGTAACCAGTGCATGAAATAATAATACGGTATGCTCCGGGAAGAAAACCTGGAATTACGATGCCACCTTCTGTATCAGTAGTGTAATCAACATTACTATCAAGAAATTGAAGAACCGCCCCAGAGATACTATTTCCAAAATGATCATTCACCTGAACATGCAGTGAAACGGACTCAACAGGCAGCAAAGCCACATCACTAATAGTCTGTTGGGTACTTGATATAGAGACAGGGAATTGTTCCATGCCATATCCGGGACAGATATATTTGATAGTGTAGTTCCCTTCTGGTAAGAGGCGATAATAGGAACCAAATTGAGCATCACTATAGTATTGACTGAGCTTAAGAGGATTATCATCCATCCCAACAACATGAACCATTGCCCGTAGGGGTAATCCAGTTATGGCATCAGTGATATGACCTTTCAAAATGCGGTTATTCTTTCTATCTAACAATTTCATTGCAGCAGTCACATTGTTCTGAACTATCTCCGGTACATCTTCTGCAGGAGGGATGAATTCATCAGCCATCTCAATAGTATAAGCAAAAATCCCCCTCTCTCCATATGCCCAATCATCCAAAGTTCCATTTGCCGGATAAAGAGCATAAGCTGGCATCGCTGTGTAATTACCAGAGCTGTTAATCTTTGGTAACAAAGCAGCCATTGAATTCGCCAAAGCTTGCAATTCGGTGTTGTCTGGAGAAAGCACTCCTTGCATGTAGCCATAAGGGAACAAAACATACTGACCATAAGTGTGATAGCTTATCCCAGCCACAAAGTTACGCGATAACAGTAAATTTCTCACCGCTTGAACCTCAGGTTCCGAAAATGCTTCTACTCCTCTATAAGTAGGCATATTGGGGTCATCACTAGCACTTAAATAACCCCTTTCATAACCATAGTTGCGGTTTAGATCAACGCCATCATCACCATAGCCCCATTCATCCAAGTTAATCTGGGAATTGAGATTGTTATCTCTTATATTCTTCCGCCACCACACATCGGTTTGATCTATAACTAACTTGTGCCCATCGGGGTTAACCAAGGGTACAAACCATATCTCGGATGAATTTAACCTTTCCGTGATTGTGTTGTCGATGCCATAACCCTCTACAAGAAAGGTTAAAATGCCCATAACTGTTTCCATGCTAATCGGCTCTCGGGCATGGTGCTCTCCCAAGAAATAGAAAGCTGGCTCATCCTCACTCAATGAGACATTGTTGGAAAGCTTAACTGCCCAAATTTGGTGGTTAAACCCATGATAGCTGCCGATGTTGCTAGCGGCATAGGTATTCCCCCAAGTATTCCCCAAGGAAACCAATTGAACAAGATTGGGATAATTAGCCTGGAGTAACAATAACTCGTCCAACATTGTCTGATAGTCGCGATAACCAGGAATGTCTTTTGTAGCTGAGCATAGATTGGTTTTTAACTGAGACTCTGTCTGTGTTACCCGAATATCTGGAAAATCCTGTTGTAAGGCCTGAAACTTTCCAAGATCCAGTAAGAGATCAAGATATTCTCCTGGAGAATAGGCACAGATATCGTAACCCAAAAACGTAAAAGTATCAAAGGCAGAAGCAGGAGGAGTATCGATTCTTGCCACGAAATGCTCATGTGGATCGATAGTGATCAATTGAGACACATCACATTTAGCATGGAGAACAAAAATCGAAATACTAAGGACAATAATTATGAGGATAAGACGCTGCATTGCAAACTCCTATATTTATCCGTAAAAAAATACAGTGGGGAATGCCGGGCGGCATCCCCACTGCTCGGAGGGCATTCTATGTAGGGTCTGTAGGCTGAGTACATGAATACAGACTTCCCGTTTTGTGTCAAGAACAAATTACAGATATTTTTCACGATTCCCAGTTGAAAGGATGCCACAAGAGCTTATTTACACAGAAGCAGCTTGCGTTTATAGCTCTTGTCACCCATCTGAATTTGCACGAAATAAATCCCACTTGTGGATTTCCGTCCACTTGTATCCAATCCATCCCAAGTTAACTCCTGCATTCCCTTAGCTCCGGAATATGAATGATGTTCATAAATCTGCTGACCCCGGATGTTGAATATTTTCCATGTTATTGGCGATACCTGATCTACTGATATTTCTATCTTGAGCTCGTTATTCGAATTTGTGTGATACGGATTGGGGTA
Source organism: uncultured bacterium (assembly GCA_937924555.1). Lineage (GTDB taxonomy): Bacteria > Cloacimonadota > Cloacimonadia > Cloacimonadales > Cloacimonadaceae > Cloacimonas. The sequence goes on from CALDSN010000144.1 coordinate 17,897, forward strand.
AACACTTATGTAAGGTTGTTCAGGAACTGGAGTTAGACTTTCAAAGAGGCTTACGGGATCAATTGATACTTCCCACCAAGTTGTTTCACTCGGTAGAACAGTTGTATTGGGCGGATTTGAGCCATCTGTTGCTACGATACTGTAGTACAAATGATTTGTATTAGCAGGAAAATCATGATATAAATGGTAATTGTAGAAGCCCATACCCATATCTTCCATATTTACCTCAGATACTTCCTGAGTATCTGTGTAAAAACGAAGCATTACGCTAGCAACACTGTTGTTATCTGATACACTAGCAACAAATGATGTATATTCATCAATCAGGTTGATTGAAGTAAGTGGAGTATGCTGAATTACAGGCGCTTGCACATCCCTCTCGATAACGAAAAGATGAGGTTCACGTGCAGCAAACACCGGATGATCGGTGCTTCTCCCGGAGTAATCAGCAGCATGAATGAAGTATCTAATAGTATCACCCGGAGCATAGTCCGTCAACATTGTAGTGTAATTTGTTCCCCAAGTATTAACCAGATATGATCGCTGCCAAACCCCTGAATTTATCTTGTAGCATACGAACAAAGAGTCTGTATATACACTTTGTCCGCTGTGTGGGGTAACCACAGCATTGAAATCTAAAGTCCCGCTTGGGGAGACATATCCAAACCTCGGTTGATGTGCAATGTGCAACATGTTTTTATCTGGTATCTCATGTGTGCGGCAGTGCAGAGCGTCTGTGGATTCCCAAGGGGTGGATGATGATCCTGTTACACCAATGACCTCATACCCCGGCATGGCATCACGGTAAACCTGCAAGGCAGGGGCATCAAAACTTGTGCCCATGATCGGCACAAACACCTTCTTATTCAAGATAAGTGAATTAGTATATGGCTGATTGGAAGGGGTATTCACTCTGTACACCTTATAGGGATAACCCCAGGCGCAATTAAGATTAGCAAAGTAGTTAGCAGTTGCCTCGATTGCGCTGTATTGCGCATGACTGGCCGGAACGCTGCGAATCAGCACTTTATCTGGGGCAAGAAACTTCCCCCAGCAATCAATGTGGTCGATATATGTATTGTTGGGATCCTGCAAAACATGGTAGTTACTAATCCCCAAATAGTTGAGCATTTTATTGTTCACATTTGTCTGGTTATTGCCATTCTCGGAGTATGCAATGGTGGTTTGAGCAGCAGTATTGATGCCGTCTGTCATATAGTTACCACCTGTCTGTTGAATATTCATTCCATAGTAGTTCAAGCCGTACTGAGTAGCAAAAACCTGAGGGATAAGATTATCGTTGGGGCGGGGACGGTTATATACAAAATCCACCAATCCATACTCACCATTCCCATCAAAAATGAACCATGGCCCAAAATCTCTTGTCCAATAAGAGTCTGAGGCGGCATTCAAGTATTCAATGTTTGCCATATTTGCTCCGGCATTCTGAAATGCGCTGTTTGCTGCACTTTGTTGGCTACTGGTGACAATGCAGATCACTTTGGCTGTGTTGGAAAGCTGCGTCACAAAGGACACGGGAAAGCCTAATGGGTATCTTATCAGCACATGGGAAGCAGGTTCAAATTCAGCCACCGGGCGAACAGGGCCCACCGGGGGATTCGTTTCCGTGAAGCGGGTTGTTGTATTAAGTGCATCTGATGGTAATACTGCATGCGCAAGAAGGGTATAGGACGATAACAGCATCAGGCAGCTCAGCAGCAAGATACGTAAAGATGGGGACAATTTCATTTCTATCTCTCCAGTTTGGAATTACAATATTGGATTATGTTCCATACAATTTTCGTGCCGATTGAAGAGATAAATATGATTAAGACGGATATCCTGCCTCAACCGGACGAATTACTCATTTGTATCACTCCACAAACCCTATCATTGGCAGGAGTTGTGTATTCTTCAGATACCTTTTGCTATCAGTTGCTCCCAAGGTTTCTTAAGGGTGTAGCTCATCACTTCGCGTTTCTTTCCTGCAATGCCATCCGGAATTGCTTTGGCATGCTCGTCCAGAACCAAATACGTCCCAAACGCTGCATTACTCAGCCTCGCCGCTTCTTCTACCAGAGATATGCCCTCAGACACGATGATTTCGTTAGTATCCTGCATCAAGTTCGTGTTGCAGATGTATTCTGTTATCTTAAGCTTAGAAGTAAACTCCAAATGTTCTTTCATCGTATTTATCTCTGCCACTGTCGTAGTAAAGGGACGCAGGGTGTTTACTACAAACTGCATGCGATATCCTCTTGCGCATATCACATCCACAAATCTGCCCAAAGTACGGCAGCCGGCAGGATCTCCCCCGACGTCGAGAATAACGGTTTTGTTATAATTCTCGATAGCACCTTTTATTCTGGGAGAAATCATCGGTAAATCCGCATGTCTGAATTCACCCTCGGGGGCAATCACGTCTATACCCAGTTTAGCAAAATCCTCTCTGACATCGCGTGAACGAAAGTAAGGATTTACCACATCCATATCGGCAAGCACCACATCCTCACCTGCATCTTTCAGTTTCCTAGCCAAGTGAATAGCATACTCGCTCTTTCCACTTCCATAAGCTCCGATAATGATATATAGTTCACTTGTCATGCTAATAACTCCTTCAGATGCTGTCTAATCTCAGCATAATTCTCGCCCACAAAATCCGCTTCTCTAACAATCTGCACCCATTGTGGAGCTGAATCTTCATCTCGAATTGCAATGGCATACATCCCAGCTGCTTTGGCAGCGCGCACTCCCATTAATGTGTCTTCGATAACAATACAATGCTCCGGTTCCACTCCAAGTTGCTTGGCGGCTTTAAGAAAGATATCCGGGAATGGTTTTCCTAACATATCGTGCGTACCAGTCACAATTGTAGTAAAGTATTGGTAGAGGTCATGTTGAGATAATGCCATCGAGGCAAGATCGTCATGATTACTGGTTCCTATAGCAAGGGGCAAGCCCAAAGTCCTAAGAAGTTGGATTGTGTCTCTGGCACCTTCTTTCAGTGCGACATCATGCTCGTAGTGCCATTTGACAGCAGCAGTCCACTGCTCCATAATCTCTTCTACAGATTCGGATAAGCCGAATCGATCCTTGAAATACTTGGCAGTTTGGTTATAACTGTTACCCTGTGGCATGTTATCAAATAAATCTGCTGGTACGGGGATTCCTCGGGAGCCAAGAAAATCCATATCCACCTGTCTCCAGATTCCCATGGAATCTATCAAGGTGCCGTCTAAGTCGAAAATGATTGCGTTATACTTCATATGCAGTAGCAGGAATTTGAGGATGCCAAAAAAGTCAATAGCAAAAAAATGGAGCGGGAAACGGGGCTCGAACCCGCGACATCAACCTTGGCAAGGTTGCGCTCTACCACTGAGCTATTCCCGCTTGGTACCAGAGGCCGGAATCGAACCGGCACGGGCTTGCACCCGAGGGATTTTAAGTCCCTTGTGTCTACCTGTTCCACCACTCCGGCACGAGTTATTTGGAGGCGACACCCGGATTTGAACCGGGGATGGAGATTTTGCAGACCTCTGCCTTACCACTTGGCTATGTCGCCGAAAGAACTGGAGCGGGAAACGGGGCTCGAACCCGCGACATCAACCTTGGCAAGGTTGCGCTCTACCACTGAGCTATTCCCGCTTATGTGAAACATCATAGTTGATACAAGAAAAAAAGGCCGCCTATTCTGTCAATCAAAAAGTGTCCTGCTCGTTGAATACCTCTGCCATAAACCTATAGAGCACGCAATCAGAGTCATTATATGCTCCACTGTTTAATCCGGCTTTTCTACACACTTCCTGCTTGAATGTCGATGCGTCCCAGTTCCATTCCACTGCCACTTGGGGTAACAGTAATCCGCTGCCATAAGGATGTGAGATATATAGCCCATCTCTACCGATAACAGGTTCCTCCCCTGCTGATAATGGGATCAACTCCCCAAGTACCGAGATTTCAATATTGATGCTCTCCAGTTCCCTTTTCTGCACCGGTGCAAAGCGTGGATCGCGAAATGCTGCTGCCTTTGCCATCTCCACCACACTGGCGGCAAGGCTTTTATATCCATGAATGTAGCCGATGCAACCCCGCAATTCATCTCCGCTACGCAAGCTAACAAACACGCCGAGTTTAACTGAAAAAGCTTTGTCATCCGGCATTACCAAGCGTTGCTGCTCAAATTGTGCAGTAATTGCCGCTCTCGCCAAGGATAGCAGTTCTTTCTTTTGCGACAAACTAAACATAACTCCTCCCTTTATAACATCTATATATACATCCTTGCAGCCAGGTAGCCAACCACCCGGCTGTTATCTCCGGAAACCCTCCCTGAATGTGTGTAGCTCACCAGTTTAGCTTCTGGTGCCGAATATAGTTCCGCCATATATAGCAAAGTTAATATTGCCCCAATCCCGCAAGCTTCACAATCACCCTTCTGCACTGCATCCCATAACCTTTCCGGCTGCATTGCCAGCACTTCGGTGATAAGCTTGGTATCCAATCCCTCACCTTTTTTGGCACTGTGATAGTGGGATAAATCGGTGGAGCAAATCACCAGCACTCTGCGGGAGGACTTGAACAAGGCATCATGCAGCAATCCTGCCAAGCGTTTTGCCACTGCGGGAATCTGGTTTCCAATCATGATAGGGAGAATCGAAACATGGGGAAAGAAGTAATTGATTAGAGGCAGTTGTATTTCCATGGAGTGCTCATTTTGGTGCAGGCTAAGAGAGATATCCTGATCCGCATGAGCAGCGAGTTTCTGATATAGCTCAGAATCCAACTTCAAAACTCCCAGCGGGTTGACATACTCCGTAAATGGTGATAAACTGAAATCAAAGTGATGCCCTTGGTGACTCGGATGGAGAATTACCACACTGTCGAAGTACTCGTGGCTTACACTATGCAAACCCAATGCAGCACACTGCCCCGAGTACATGTATCCCGCATGAGGCAGAATCAGCCCAAAGCTTCTTTGTTTGGGATCACCGGGTTCTGCATCTTTTGTCCAGTTTTCCACCTGCTTAACAACCTGCTCTTTAAATCTGGGATAGAAAGTTCCTGCATGTACCGCCTGTCTAATCATTCACCTTCTCCTTCCCCTGGCTGAGGTAGATAGATGATGTAAGTTCCAGCGCCGGCATCTTCATCACTGAGCGCAATGTTCTGCCAATCATCGCTGTAGATAGGACTGATAACCGCTATCTTAGCTTTGGGCAAAGCTGCCTTAACCCGTGACACGGTACCCAGAAAAGCATGGCTGTGAAAATCTCCGTTAAAATGGATCAACTTTGCCAGAGGCTTGGCTCGACTTGCCAACACAATACTCTCCGCCATGGTGTCATCCTTCAAGCACTGTGCTTGGTAAAGCGGTAACAAATCGTTGTTCATGGCATGCATAGGAGAGTTCTGCCCCCCCATCAGTTCATAGAAGGCTGTTTGATATGCATCCTCAGGAGCGGTGATATCCTTTGCCAGCCAAGCACGTTCTTCATCGGTAAGCTCATCCAAGAATTCCATTCCCTGTCGGGCAAGCTTTCCGGCATAAACACGGGGTACATTTGCTGCCACCGCCTGCAACTTATGTATCTTGGCATATTCTACCAATGGACGGTAATCTGTGGCATAATTACCCCAGGGACGGCTTTGAGTCAGGAACTCTTCCTCATTAATGTCACCTCTCACATAAGCAGTTAACACACTTTGCACATCTCTTTCAAACATCTCAAAGGAGAGTATCAGTTCGTTCTTTGCCCCCAAGAGAGGCAATATCTCGCTTTGTAGCTGATGCACAGCTTGGTTATCGTGAAACTCCCCAAAGAAGATGATGTCATACTTCCCCAAATCTTTGGCAAGCATGGCAACATCCAGTTCCTTGCCATTTTCGCTGCGGATAATCCGCAAGTCCTTGCCCTGCACCATCCCCATGGACAGCAGAGCCAATATCAACAAGGCGAATCTCATATCTATATCCTTCGTTTTGTTATGTATAACTTAAGCGGGTTTGCAGCACATAGCCATCAAGAATTTCCTGCATCTGCGCCAGATTCTCTTCGGGTATCACCATTTCCATGCTTACCCGGCTGTCATATTCCATATTTTCTATCGTCGCTTCCAGTTCCTTGGCCCTATGTTTCAAACTCTCGAACACAGTGTAATCGCAGCACACTGTTAATCGTTCATACTGCCGGGCGGGCTCCAGCACAGCTCCCTCCAGTGCTGTCTCCACTGCCAAAGTGTAGGCATCAATCAAGCCTTTAACCCCCAGTTTAATACCCCCGTAGTAGCGTGTGACCACCGCCAAAATGTTTGTTAACTCTCCGCGCAATAGAGCATTCAATATCGGTTTTCCCGCTGTTCCTCCTGGCTCACCTGCATCAGCATAGTATTGAGTTTCTCGTTTCAACCCGCAGATATAGGCATAGCAATTATGTGTGGCATCTGCATATTGCCTTTGATGCTCTGCCAATAGATCGGAAGAGCACACGTCTGAACTCCAGTCACGATCAGATCTCGTA
>CALDSN010000145.1 GCA_937924555.1 uncultured bacterium
GTGCACGTCGGCGTTTTTGCGGCAGTAACCTGTCAACTATATCAGGACTTGACAAGTGGTGTAAGGTGTTAAAGGGTTTAAGGTTAGGGTGGAAATGAAGGTTTGGAAAAAAGTGCAGGTTTTGCGGGATGTTACGTCAAGAGGTTTGACAAATATGACAAGAGGTTTGGAAAATGTAGATCAACTTGACTTAAGTTCTTTCAAACTCTCGAGGATAGCTTGAAGAAGGAACCTGCGAGGTTTGATTCCGTGCTTTTTGATCTTAGAAGCAATAGCCCATGCAAGGCTGTGGTAATTGGCTTGGAGTTGTTGTTGATTTGCATTTAGCTTCGCTGATGGATTTATGCGAACAGAGAGCTTAGTTTTAGCGAGCTTTGCAGAATATAAGCTATTCTTCCCGTTGTGAATCGAATTTGACAGCAGACGTTTCTTACGAGCCCACTCTTCCAAGATGCTTACGGGAGGCATTTTACCGGGTTCTCTTCCTTCATGTACATAGAGAGCATAAGGTGCCACCTTATCATTCACAAACACATCAATCTGTGCCTTATCAGCATAATATTTGGTGGTGACAGCCCTACGAAGCTTCCCCCATGCGACAAGCTTCTCAGCGTCAATAATCTTGACCGCCTTTACTTCGATAGTATCGGCAAGAGTGGAGAGCAGGGAATCAAGGTGTCTTGTTATATCTGCCATCAGCACCAACCACGGACATTGATCAAACCTGTGGAAATATCGTAATCCACTTCCCTGGGGTGGATCAGCCTGCCATCAAAGATAAGATTGCAGTTGATGAGTTCATAGGGATTTGAGGGAGGTGTATCTGAAGCTATTTGGGGCAGCAAGGAAGGCAGTTGGACATCCGAAAGAGAGATTGTGCACTCGTGAAGGAGGTTTCTGTTCTTCAGGTAGGCATTGTAATACTTGTCTGTAGCGTCCAGCATAGCCAGAAGAGCAACAGCAACAGCAGAGCTATGAGGATTTGCGGGAGGTTCAACTTCTTCATACTTGGCTTCTATGGGGTCAATGAGCGTGAATTTGGGGCGATCATCATCAATTCGATTAATGACTCTAAACTCACCGGAAAAGTTTAATAAAACGGCGTGAGACAAGCGGAGGAATTCGGCAAGCAAGTTCTTGGCGTTATACCATCCGGGAACTGTTTCCACGGTGCTGATACTGACGTTTCCGCTGTAAAGGACTTTGGAGCCTACTAAACGGTAACTATCGACACCCCACCAAATCTGAAAAAGGTCTGTTGGGTATTCGGGAGTTATCTGAACCGGGGATGATTCCGTGCTAACGATATCCACACTTGAGATGAGTTCTTTCTGATCCTGATGTAAGGCATAAATCCGTTTACGGTAAATGGCATAGTGATTTACCCACTCGCCGTTGTAGTTCACTTCATGACCTTGGTAAGTGAAGTAATCCTGGAAGTAAATACACAGCCTGCCATCCAACATCCTCAAGCCGAACTTGGGATTTTTGGTGGTGAAGCTGCCAGTGATCATGTCCGACATGAAGTCGTAAATCTCATAATCCACTACACTCCATGGGAGCCATGCTTCGGCGTTATATGAGAGATGAGCGTTCAGAAAAGAGAGGCAGGAAAGCGATTCGATGAGACGGATAGCCTCTGCAGGAGTATTGTTATCCCGCTCCTCTTCAGTTTGCCCGCTGAAGCAAGAGTTTATTATGGCGGGGATTTCCTCTACGGGATTGACAGAAGCACCGACATAGTGCTCGCGATCATCAGCCAGGGTGATGAGCAAGCCAAAGTAGTCCATCAAACTTAGTTCAATACTTTTATCAGTAAGGCTATAGTACTCAATGGCATATCCTCCAGCTTGCATAACTCCGGCAAAGATGGTTTGAGTATCGTGTTCCAGGACAAAGTTCAGGGTATGGAAACCGGCTTTCACTTCGCGGGAAGGACCTTCGAGGATACGCTTCAAGTCTGTGGTGTAAAGCAGTTTCACGGTTGCCCTGCGGGATTCCTGAGACCAATACTCTACAGAGGAGAGGGACACGCCGTCAATGCTGAAATCCAGGATGCTCTCGGACATGAAGAGGATATCGGAATCGCGGTAAATACGCAAGATCATGATTGCTCCGATTCTGCCTCTACACGGGCTTTGATGCAGGCGATATATTCGTTGAACACATTATAGTTGAACCAATCAGCATATTTCTCCAGGACAACTTTATCGACGGCAAGGATGCGTTGTTTGAGGGGCTCGGAGATGGAATCCCACTCTTTGTCCATAATTATGCGGGAGAACATTTCCTGTTCATCGGTGGAATCATCATTCTCGAAATAGTCGAGGATGTATTCGTATTGTTTTACTTCGACTTCTACAACCATGTTAGAAACTCCTTTGGATATGTATTGATCTGAGAGCAACATCACCTTGCCATGCTCTTTAGGATCGAGGTTTTGCATGATTTTATCTATTGGTTTGGAATGAAAAGTTTTGAGGGTATTTTTGTCAAGACTGAAGATGGCACAATCATGATGCGCTTTGTCGTTAAGCATACGTATTTTAGGATCCCAGACATAGAGGTTCAAGGAGCGATCGCGGGAAGAGATAGCCAAGCCCATTTGTTTAAGGGGGTTTTGGAGCAGGTTTGAGACCAGGGAAAGGTATTCACTTTGATTAGACACATTAAGCTCATCCCGGTGTTTTGTAACATGATCAAAAAGCTTATCGCGGGTGGCAAACGGTAGCTTGGAGGCTTTGGATACAAGGGAAGCCACATCCTTTTCGCGTAGGGAGATGAGGTTGTTATAGCGATCCATGGCAGCATCAAATGGTTCGGACGGTTCCAGGTAGGGTATGATGCGGGTACGGCAGTTGTAATGATAGGGTGGAAGCCAAGGTTCCATATCTGAAGTGGGGTTTTGGGCAAAGTTGTTGTTGGCAGACCAGAAGTTGGAGGAATGCACCAGAGGTTGTTGGGAATCCAGGCGATCTGCAGCGGAGTTCATTTCGAAGATGCGTCCGTGCATCATGCGACAGATATCGGTTGTGGCATCATCGAGATAGGCAACCACTTTGACCATCTGCACATTGCGGTTGGTGTATTCGCTGAGGCGTTCCTGGGTGACAGCACGGGCAGAAACGGTGTTGGCGTAGCTTTCGGCTTGATCCGGGCGAATATCACCACGGACGGGGTATTTGTCGGTGACAAGTGAAAGGACTTGTTGATAAAGAGGGTTGGTGCCGAGGATGGGGCTGTCAGGTGCGGAATGGTTGTTTATATCTGCTTGTGCATAAAGGTGTTCAAGCTCGTTTTTAAGTTCAGGTTGAGAAAGCTTTCCGGAGAGATAACGGCGGATAAGCTCTGCCAGACGGTCTTCCCTGGAGGCAGAGGCGAGTTTGCGGTACTTAAGTAGTTTTACGAGTTGCATTGTGTACCTTTTCAGTGATGGAATCCTTGATAATGCTTTCGCCCGAGAGGATCACATAGCCACACTTGGGGCAAGAACGGTTTCTGTAGGTTGTGGCAGTAAGGTGAATGGTTCTGACGACCTTGGTTTTGGCTCCGCATTTGGGACAATTCATAGTAACCTCTTTTACAAGAAAGGAGGGGGCTTTCGCCCCCTTCCGGGTTAGGAGTTAACAGCCTCAGCGAGGAGCTTCTCGTTTTGGACACGGGAGTAGATTTGGGAGGGAACCTGATCTTTGAATTCGGCAGTTAGGGCTTTATCCAGGACAGCAACCGGCATGCCTTTGGACTCCATCCAGGTGCGAATGAAGCTAAGCTCATGGTTCAGATCGGCAAGGTAGGCGGAGGCAGTTTGTTTCATGGAAGCGAGTGTCTCCTCATAGTCCTTGTTCTGTTTGGACATGGTTTCCATAGCCTGCTGCATGTTAGCAATGGCAGTATCGCGTTCTTTGATGCGGTTGTAGAGGGTGCGCCTTGCTTCACCAACCTTAACGGTATTTGCTAACTGAGCTTCCGTGAGGTTGTTGAGAGGAGTTTGGAGGGCTTCAAGACGAGAGATAAGCTCCGGGAACTGCTTTTCGGCAACGGTGATGAGAGAAGATGAGAGAGAATCGTAGGCAAAATTAACATCCTTACGGGTGTCTGCGAGCAGGTCGGGAAGGGGATTTAGAGTCTCGTCTAACCGCAAGCCCAGGTTATTGATTTTTGCTCCTATGAAGCGTTCCACATTACTAAGATTGTCTTGGATGTGGGCTTCGCAGGTGTTTATTGAGAGGTTTAAGCTTCTTTCGGTGCCATTGTTGATGATGGTGACCGCATTCCTGATTTCGGTGCGGATGTGGTCTTTCAGCTCAAGCTCTTTAGCGAGATCTTGTTTGGATGCTCTTCGCAGGAGTAAATAGAGCACCATAAGGGCGAATATCTGAATGATACCGGTGATCATTACTCCTCCTTTGTATCTGCAGGAGCAGAGACGGTTGTGGGAAGAGGGGTGATCTCTTCGATTTTGGGGGTGATGGTGATGTTGTCCACAACCTTTTTCTCACAGGCAACCTTGGCAAGCTGGATATCATCCAAAGTCTTGAGCATATCCTTGTTGGGCTCTTCCTTCACGGAGATAAAGTCCGACATACCAAGAGCTTTGAGAGCTTTGAGGCAGATTGCTTTGGAGATAACCTTGACGGAAGATGATACCCGGAAAGAGATGGAGCCATGTGGCAGTTCCTTGGTGCGTTCTTTGGTGAACTCATCTTTGTGATCGGTTGCATAAGCTGAGATGGATGCCTGCAAAGCCTCCATTTCGGAGAGAAGCGGAGCTGCGTCAGTGTTGAACTTGGCGGTTATATCGCTGACGAGCTCCGTCATTTTGTTTTCCAGATCGCGTTTCTGACAGGTGAGTTCTCCCAGGCGTTTGAGAGAGCTGTTGACTTCATCCCAGGACTTAAGCTCCGGGGCGGTGGGTTTGGATTGTTTGTGTTTCATACTGATCTCCTTTATTTGGTTTTAGGTTAGTGCTTTACGGATAAGCATAAATAGCGCATTAGCACGAGATTTACTGAGTTCACGAAGGCTGGAGCCATAACCCCATTGCTGCATGTTGTAATGCAACCAGTCGATATCCTTACCTGCTTTGGCTACATGTGCCATGATGGCCCCGTTGAGCTTCTTTTTGGCTTTATCTGCAGCCTTAGCCGCATATGGCTTGATGGTGGCAATAGCTTGGCGCATTTGGACTTCTGAGAGTACGTTGGCATGGGTTACGGAGAATGTTTTGAGCAGATAGGCAGCAAAACGGGAGTGGTTCTGCCCCGGGACTTGTTTATCCCATTCGGCAAGTTTAACGAGGTGCCAGAGGTAGGTTTGTTGGTCTTTGAAGCGCGCTTTTGGCATGGTGAACTCCTTTAGTATTTGAAGATAACGTCTTGGGGTTTTGTGGGATCGGTGTCGAAATGGACAAAGCCCTTGGCAAAGTTGATCCCAATCCTCTTGCAACCTGCCTGGATAAGCCCACAGATGATCTTGAAGAGCTGAGCTGCGGATGTGAAGCGGATATCCAAAGCTTGGCAGTAGCCTTCGGCATTCGGAGTGTGGGCACTATCCTCGACCCCGCCTACAGCTTTGTTGTGTTGCTTACAGCGACATCCACTGGTGATAAACAGGGAAAAACCACAATAATCTCGGGTTTTCTGGAACACTTCAACGGTGAGGGGATGCAGTTTTGAGAGCCCACAACCGCATTTACAGGTGATTTCGGCAACAGTGAGATTCTTGCTTAGATTAGACATGCTTACTCCTTGTTATTTCCTGCCAGGTGGCATCAATTGTGAGGGTGCTTTTCACCCTGCGGTAAAGGCACTTATTGCCACGGCGTTTAACAATGACATGCCCGGTTAAGAGAAGGATGCGCAAATAGCGAGAGAGAGTGGTTTTACTATGCTGCCATTTGCTTTGTATGGTTTGTCTGTGAACCCAACTGAAGCTAACCATGGAGAGGAGAAGAGCCAGCTTGTTCGCTTCCGGCTGCCAATCAGTTTGAACCGACTTAAAGGTAATTCTGATGGGTTTTAACAGGTACACACCTTGCCCAAAGCGGACAACTTCTCCGGAAGATTCCAGGCTATCCAAGAGAGGCAAAACCCTGGTGCTGGGGTAACCGGTGACTGCGCAGAATTCATCCAGCTCGAACAAGCCGGAGCCTTTTACTCTGCGATAACGGGAGATGATTTCATAATCAGTAGTTGGTGTCATTTTCCTACCACCTTGAGATATGTATTTAGGTCTAAGCCTTCGCGGGAAAGCTTCTGAGCTATTTCTTCGTATAATCTGATGGCTTTGATAACCTTGCGGGCATCACCACCGGCTTGTGGTTTTTCGTTGGTGAACTTTGCCAGGTCTTCTGCAATGGCAATCGTGGACAGTTGGGAACACATCATGAGGACATCATTATCGGTTAAAGGTTTGAACTCGGCAAAGTAGATGAAACGGTTGTAGTAATGCGAGTTGAGCTTCATCACCTTCTCGCGTAGGTCTTGCATGCCCACCAGGACAACCCCGGCAACTGTGTTGTCGGCGATATCACGGAGCATGCCGATGATCTCTTCGTGGGGATAGTGAATGATGTTATCCACCTCATCGATGAGAATAAGAGGCATGTGGTCTTTAGTGGTGTGACGGTTAACGGTATCCAGGATGTCCCGGAAAAGGCGGGCTTTGGGACCAATTATCGGCTCATTGAGCGAGGGTTCGTAACGCTCTCGCAGCTTGGAAAGCAAGGCTACGGTGAAGCTTTTTGGGGTGCTTGCCTTGAGGGCACTGAGATAGACAGAATCGTGCTCTATGGCGTAGCGCATGCTGAACTGGGTTTTGCCCAAGCCGGGTTTGCCGTAGATCATGCCCATGCCAACCTGGTGGGCAACAGGACGGGAGAGGATGTATGAAAGGCACTCCAGACCACGTTCCACATTCTTTGTTCTAACAAGCAGATGGCTGTTCATAACTAATACTCCTTTATGTGGTTTAATGATTTACACCGATTGCATCGAGGAACTCTTTGGACAGCACCTCGGAGGATTCCGGCTGTTCTTCAGCAGGCTGATCCGGAAGCTGAGCCGGAGATTTTGGCAGAGAAGGCAACTCAGAGCCAATACTGGTGAGTTTACCGGGAAGCGAGGCAACCTTTGCCACGGCATCCTGGAGGAACATCCCGGTGCCAACGGTCATATCAGCAAGCAGATGGGCTTCTTTACGCACCTTCTTTTCCTGATGTCGGCGGAACTTGAGGTCGTTCACCAGACGGAGCTTTTCATCTTCAGTACCGCGGACAGTCGCAAGGGGATCATGTTCATAACGCGCAAGGGCTCTGCAAATGGGGTTTTTTGCCTCATCATAGACGAACACATAGCGATCATCCATCTGATCGTAGCGGACATAGACTTTGCGCCCCACATAATCCATGAGGGCTTCGTCATAGTACATAATTCCGCGGATTTTAACCCCATTGCGATCCAGCTTTTTAATCTCGGTGGAAAGCATGAGATACCACAGTTCATCCGGGTTGCGCTTGCGTTCCGGAGATATCCTTGCAACACCTTCACGCCACACCTCCAGAGGACGGCGACCGTTTAAGCCATCGTTTGGCTCCATGCCGTAAACATCCATAATCCACCAATTGATAAGCTGTTTCGCTTCGTTCATGGTGAGGTAGTTATCTCCCTTCAGTTTGGCGGAGATAGCCTGTAAATCCTTTTCGTTGCGCATCAGAGAAGCGGGTTTATCTCCGATGGAATTGCCAAGGTAATTGGGGAGATAACGCTCCAAGCCGTTATCGAAAGTGCCAAAGAAGCGTTCCATGGCAGCTTTCCCGGTAGGGTTGTAAGGCAGGGAATCCAGGATATCCTGCACTCCGGTGGCGTAGATATTGCCCACTATTTCGGCTATTTCATCGCGTTCAAGCTGTTTAATGGCTTCCAGTTCCGCACGGGAGACATTCTTGCCGGAGAGGCTTTTGAAGGCTTTACCATTATCCCACTTGATGTAGAGCGGAACAAAGCCCCATAGGGTGATGGCATTACGATAAGCAGAGCTGATAACACGGCGGTTCTCTGTGAAATCCAGATCGAAGCCCACAATCATGCGGGAAGCGTAATCCAAGAAAGGCACAAAGGTGGGACGGCAAGGCTTGTTGGTGTAAGGATTCCAGACCAGGAAATTACACACAC
>CALDSN010000146.1 GCA_937924555.1 uncultured bacterium
AGATCTACACTCTTTCCCTACACGACGCTCTTCCGATCTTACATATATGCCAAATTAGAGTATCTACTATAGCCGCTGCCCAAGAAAGCACGCACCCGGTAGTAAATCTCTTCTACCCCGGGAAACTCGAATTGGTGGCTGCTTTCAGAGGCACTAACCTCGAAATCCTCCACCAGAATGTTATTAAAGTTGGAGTCCGTACTCACATCGATACGATAGCCTTGGGCATTCAGGCTCTGCGACCAGCGAGCGGTTACCACATAGGGCGTATTGCAGATGCCTTCCAATGCCAGAGGTTCCCACAACCTGCCCACAAACTCGGGATGGTCAATGAAGGGATTTCTGTTGCCTTGACGCTCTTGGATGCGCTCGTTGCGTCTGCGTTCCCAGGAATCAGGCGGATCGTCGTAATGCCATTGCAGAAGTGTGGAAAGCTTGCCGTAGAAAGCTCCCGTGGTGGCAGAAACATCCTGCATCTCAAGATCATAGCTGGTGTCTGTGCCTTCGTAACGCACAGCCATGTAGAATAACATGCGGGCAACATCACCTTTCTCCACGGGACGAGGCTCCCAAGTGTCGTTACTCGTATAGCATCCGGTTGTGGCATTGTATGTACCATAGGGTGAAGAATCTACGTATGCCGTGCCACCATTGTCGAAATCACGGTTGTTCTTGGCAGAATTCACCGTCACATCACAGGGACGGAGGTGATGCAAATCAGTTCCTGCAGGTCTGTTGGTGCTGAACCCACCGTGGCTTACGCTCCAGGTATGTTCCCGGTTCCATTGGGTGCTGCCGGTGCCATAGTAGTTCTTGGGCACAGACCAACCTGTGTAGGTCTCTATCACATTGTTAGTATTCAGGCTGTCCTCATCCGTGTATTGAAGCTGATCCCACACGGCAGAATATGAGAACTGTGTGAGGTGCGTCTCTTCCAATATCTGATGCAGATTGCTTTTAAGCGTGCTGCCCCAGCCAATGGCATTATCGTAATAACCTTCAATCCCGGTGTTCAAGGTAGTGGTGGATGAGGGATTGTTCAAAGCCGTAACTGTCAGATACACAGATGTATCGCCACTGCCATTCATCTCATACGCACGAAAGTAATAAGTTGTATTGCGCTGCAAACCGGTAATGGATACTCCATTTATGTTCTCACCCTCCACCACTTGGGTTGCTCCACAGTACACAACCTGTTCTCCCGCTGCATTATATGCTGAATTAGGAGGGTACTCTACACCATTTACGGGATCGCTGAACGTTGGAGTGTTGCTTATTTTAACCAACCGACGTGAACCAGTGCCGGGAGTCCAGCTTGCCTGAATGGATGTACTTCCGGGATAGAAAACGAAGTCGGTTGTCTGCCCCGTAGGTACGGAAATACCTATGGTGCTGAAGCTTGTCTCCGGGCTGTATGATACCCCGGTGCTATTTACAGCATAAGCTCGCACATAATACAATGTGCTAGGCTCTAAGTTGTTGATCTGCCCAGTCATAGGGCTGATACCGCTACCCAAAGATGTGTGAGCATCACTGGTATCCGGAGTAGCAGAAATACTCCAGCAAAAACCTCTATTACTTATATCCGAGCCTCCTGAGAAAGAAACAAGGGTACTGGCAGTTACACTTCCATAAGTAACATTAGATATCTGCGGAGCATTAATCACCGCCAGAGAACTACTCTGAAAGTCAGTTACATATATATCATGCACATAGATAGCCTGGCTTGGGTAAAACAATCTGATTCGGGTGACTGTATTCAAACCTACATGATAGTAAAACCTAGTTCCTGTGGAGCCTATGTTGTTGAATATAGTAATGTTTAGCCAGCTTGTCCCTGTCCATTTCTGGAGTCTTACACTTCTCCCGGCGGATCCGGCAGACATGTTTATCTCCACATCACCTATCGAGCTGAACTCTGGCAACTCCAATGCCCCGGTCAAAGCCTCCATTTGAACCCTGCCTGTACTCCCCAAACCGTTAGCTGCTGCTCCTGGAGAAACCAAACACCTAGTCATGTTCACCGTTCCTGCGGGTATCTCTTGGGTATATGTTCCGTAAGAACCGTGAGCAGTCCAAGTGCTTATACCCTCATTAACAATCAATGTTGCTCCAAGGCTAAACGAACACAAGAGTATTATGATGAATATGCTTATGCTACCGATATTAACTTTCATGGCACACCTCTTTTATGTGGATGGCATTCTATTTATTCATTAGTATATGTCAAGCTATTCATGCTGCTTGTTCTCACGTGAACATCAAGCGCAGGTGAGTTGATTGGTCAGCTATAAATTGTCACAATTATATGGGATGCGTCTATGTGGCCTAGCAAGGGCTAAAGATATGCCACATAGCAAGGTAGGTCAAGCACAACAAGCTTAAATACTGCTTCTGTGCCGAGTTCCTCCCACAAGAATGTTTCACATGAAACAATGGCTTCAGACAAGAGAGCAGATACTCCCCCAAGACAAGTTAGATATACAGCTCTATGGTCATGGATGCAAGCTTGAACTACTTCGCTACGCTCGCCCTTACCTATCATAACTTTCATGCCTCGCTCGATAAGCAGAGGAGAATACCTGTCCATTCTGGCACTGGTCGTTGGTCCAATAGCACCACAAACTCTTCCGGGAGGGGTTGGGCTTGGTCCACAGTAGAATATTGCTGCGTTGTTAAGCTCAAAAGGGATATTTGTACCTTCGCTTAGCATACTATACAACCTACGGTGAGCAGCATCCCGTGCTGTGAATAATATTCCGCTAAGGAGCACTTTATCCCCAATCTTAAGGGAAGATATTTCTTGCTCGGTTAATGGGAGGTTGAGCGAGTGTACTTTCATGCTTTTTTACATCCTGATGGTTATATGACGATGTGCATGGCACTGAAGATTAACTGCCACCGGTAAGGACGCAATATGGCACGGTGCGCAAAGGATGTTTACAGCAAGAGCTGTTAATTGGCCCCCCATTCCCTGAACTCCAATGCCGGACTTGTTAATGGTATCCTGTATCCTTGTCTCCCATGCAGAATAGGTGGTTTCCTTTTCCTTGGATATTGGGCTGAAAAGGGCTTGCTTAGCAAGCTTAGCACATACCTCGAAGTTACCTCCGATGCCTATGCCAATCACCAAAGGCGGACATGCCTTTGCTCCTGCCAAGGTCACAGTCTCCATCACAAACTGCTCAATCTCCTCCGGTGAAGCGTCAGGAGAGAACATTTTGAGCCGGCTCATGTTCTCCGCACCTCCCCCTTTCTGGGCAATCATCAGGGTTAGTTCGTCGCCATCCACGATATTGAGATGTAGGATTGCAGGACAATTATTACCACTGTTTACCCTATTAAAAAGTGGGTCTATAAGGATCGAAGCTCGCAAGTACAGGTGCGCAGTTGCTTCTGCCAATGCTTGGTTAATGATATCCTGAAGAGGAGCCCCATCAATGACCACCCTATTCCCAATATAGGCAAAAACAACTAATGTACCGGTATCCTGACAGAGAGGTATTTTATTCTCTCTTGCCAGGTGGATATTAGTGAGCATTGAGTTCAGAACGTCCTTTCGGGTTTCATCCTGCTCCAATTCTACTGCTTTCAATAGCATGTCTGTAACTGCAGAATCCGGCGCAAAGGAAATTGCTCCAATTGCTTCTAAAATTTTTCTATGTACTTCGGCTGCTGGGATTATTCGTATCTGCACTCTAACCCCTCTTACGAGCTATCAAGTATTTCAGTAAAAGGTCTTCCAAGGGAATGGAAGTGGAGACGGCATTGTACTCGATCTTATTTTGGTGGCAGCCTTGTTTTAGTTGCTCTACATATTCATGGTAATTGCTTAGATATTCCTTACGTATCTGCCAGGGAGAGACGGTTACTTTCTCCCCTGTCTCACTATCCACAAATTCCGTTTCTCTTTTAAACACAAAGCTTTCTTCTTGTCTATCGATGATGTGGAACACCAGTACTTCATGGTGCCTGGTTCGGAAGTGTTTCAAGGCTTCCAACACCCTATCCGGGTCATCCAAGAGGTCACTAATTACAATCACCAAGCTGCGTTTGCGGATTAGTTCCGCAATCTGGTGCAATGGACTAAGGATATCAGTTCTGTCTTCAGCCTGCAGTTCCAGAAGCCGGGCAAAAATCTGTGCGGTATAGCTGCGAATAGCTTTGGGAGCCAGAGAAGAGCTTATTTTATGGTTAAAAGTGTAAAGTCCAGCCGCATCCTTCTGGGAGATCATCAGCCAAGCCAGAGCTCCGGCAAGGCGGGTGGCATAATCCATCTTGCTCCCCTCTGAAGAGGCATAATACATTGATTTGCTATGGTCTAACAGAATGTAACTTCGGAGGTTTGTCTCCTCTTCATATCTCTTGACATAATAGCGCTCAGTCTTAGCTAAGACTTTCCAGTCCATATCTTTAAGCGGTTCACCCGGATTATATTGCCTATGGTCTGAAAACTCCGCAGAAAAGCCGTGATAGGGTGATTTATGCAATCCAACGAGGAAGCCCTCAACAATGCTTTTCGACGAAAGCTGAAAGCGGTTCAGTCTTGCGAGTGCTTCTTCGCTTAACAGGGGCATTATTGTTTTTTCGGCTGATAGAGCAGTGCAAAGGGGATTAACACCACATACACCGCAACAAGAATAAGGGGAGAAACAACAATCTCGTTGAGGGACATAATGAAATAACCCACAACCAACAGGATAGCAGCCAATAAAAGCAGCAGAAAGTTAATCTTTCCCAATTGAAGTTTATCTTTGTTCTTCTGGCTCATTCGATCTCCTTGTAAAGTTTTCTTCTTTTCTCCACGATTATGGAGAGCAGCATCCTGTCAAACTGAACTTACACCCTTGTTTGATGGAAGCTGGAGCTTATTTGCGTATAAACGTCATTTGATAGCGTTTGACGCGTTTTTCCCTCCAAACTATATATTGGGTCTAACACTTCAATTTCAACGCCAATACGGCGTCCTATGAGCTTCATGAAATGCGGGGCAAAATCCATATCCCCATACCAGTATAAAAGGTCACGGTTATGCTCATCTATCGCTTTGCCATCCAGTGTTTTATATCTGATGCATATAGGTAACACCGGGCACTGAGCCAAGAACGGAACCTGAAACAGAGACTTGCGAAACTCCTTAACCGTCTCACCATTGGTGCTGGTACCCTCGGGAAAGAGCATAACCTTGAAGCCGGCTTCTATCGTCTCGGCAAATTTCTCAATTTCTTTGGGTAGAGACACGAACTTTTTCCTATCGGTATATAAGCATCCTCCTTTGCGAGTGATGCTCCCCAAAAATGGATTGTTCCCCATCTCCACGGAGGTGATAAACACAAAATCTTCCAACGAAGCAAGGATAATAATATCGGTGTAGGAAACGTGATTCGCAACCGCCAGATAGTTCTTGTCCTGCATCTGTTTCAGAACACCTGGATTAAGCACCTTGGCATCAATTCTCAAGGCACGCATGAACAGCTTGCCGATATAGCTCGTGTTATGCACCAGTTTCTTTCTACGTTCCACTTTATTGTGGTTTAGCAGACAAATGACGGTTGCGCGCACAAAGAACAAACATACAAGGTAAAGGTGCCAGAGGAGGTATGCTGTTCTCTTTATCATCTGTTTACTCTGCGCTGTGTTTTCTCCGGTAATTCTGCTTAATATCTTCAACCTTCAACAGAGTGAGGAAATCGATACACTTGAAGCTTCTATCCAAAGCCGGTAACCCGCATACTTTTGCCCCAAATCTGAGGTATGAGGCAAGCAGCGAGGGGATCATCTCCTTCATCTCCTGGTGTCCCATAGGGTATGGTGGATGTTTCAGGTGTTGGCGGGAGAATTTATTGAAACCCGGTACTCTGAACTTATTCTTTGGCTTAACCTTATGATGTTCTGACACATGCCCGTTTTGCTTCAGGTAGTTATAGATCACCTTAATCTCTTCCCTATCCATGGTCTTGATACTGGAACAGCCGAAAAGATAGCTGCTGCCACTGGCGGCAATATAAGCATGAATCCCTTCCCACAGCAGCGCAATGGTTATTCCGTTGCGGTGATCCGGGTGCACGCAAGCCCTACCAAGCTCCAGTTTTTTCCCCGGAAGTTTTTTGATGTGCTTCATGTGAAACTCGGTGGCAGTGTACCACTTGGTGGTATGCTCGGAGGATTGCAGACGGTAGGTGCCGATTATCTTGCCGATGCGTTTATCGATGATGATAAGGTGATCACAGTGCTTATCAAACTTATCTCTATCCAAACCGGAGCGTTTTCGCCGTTTCAGCAATTCCTGGAGAAAGATATCGTGCCTCAAGCGCAAGGCTTCTCGCAGCTCTTCCGTGGAATCCGCCGTTTTAACGATAAAGTTATTCTTTTCAATATGTATCGGGATGTGGGCAGAAAAGTTCTTCATCCGGCTCTTTCGCCCTATGTTTAGGGCATTAGCCACTGTTTTAAGCTGCTTTATCTCGGGCATTTATTCTCCATTCACAAGCTAAGTTTGGCAATATTTAATCACCGCAGAGCACACTCATTTTGTCAAGCATTATGTGACACCTCTCTCAAGCACAAAGCGCTTTGCGGCGAACCACCAGTTATTAATGCAAAAAAACGGCCAATCCCGAGGGAAAAGCCGTCTTTCTGTAGATTCTTGGTTTTGGTTAAGTTATGCTTATTTCTTGCTTGGGGCTGGGTTCACGTTTGGGGATGCTCAACCTCAATACACCATCTTCCATCTTGGCACTAATCTTGCCGCTATCGGCATTTTCCGGCAACATCAAGTTGCGGCGATAGCTGCCGCTATAACGCTCGCAGCGATACACAGTGCCTTTTTGCTCTTCTTTGTTCACATTGCAGGTGGCCTCAATCAGCAGTTGGTTTTCGTGAAGCGAGATTTTTACATCATCTTTTTTATATCCCGGCAGGTTCGCCAGTATTTCATATTCTTTTTCATGCTCCACGATGTCCATCGCCATGGCACGATAATTCTCATCGGCTGCTTCGTCTTCATAGACACGGTTAAAGAAGTCGTCGAACAGACTGAGCATATTGCTCATTGGTCTGTACTCAATGTTTTTACGGTACGGTACGAGTTTCATCTTTCTCCTCCTATGAGTTAGTTTCTACCCATATAATAATCAGCCATTCGGAGAAAGCAAACTTTTTTTAGCAGTCTCGTTTCGTGAGTGCTTATTTTTTTACTCCGCAGTAAAGTCTCCCCTATAGCTTGCCTATTGATATACGGTTGATATACCGTAGCGATTCCCAGTGTTATGCTGGGAGGCGCAACCGCATCTCTACCGTAACCCCCCAAGCAAGCCATAGGAAAGAAATACTTGTTTTTGTGCCTATCCTCGGTTTTTGACTTAGTATCGATAAATAGTGCTTGACTTCTCCAACGGCTTCAGGACTATATAATTATGTGCAAGATTATGACAGGAGTCGATTATGATATCAAGCGAAGAGATCAGGTCTGAAGCCAGAAGGATGTTAAACGGACAGTGGAATAACTGTGCCATCATCATGGTAATATACTACCTGCTTATGGGGGGCATCACGGCTATTCCGGTGATTGGTGCATTCGGGTTCATCTTTATCACGGGACCCTTAGCCTTCGGTATGGCAGCCATTTTTCTCAAGCTTTCCCGGGGGGAGCATTTTGGCACTGAGACCCTGTTTAGGGGTTTGGATGATTACATGCGCACCTTCAGTGCAGGACTGTTAATATGCCTATACACACTGCTTTGGACGCTGTTGTTGATAGTTCCGGGGATAATTGCTGGGCTATCCTACTCCATGACCTTTTTCATCCTGAACGACAACCCCAATATGAGTGCAAGTGATGCCCTAAAGTACTCGCAGGATATGATGCAGGGGCACAAAGCAGAGCTTTTTACGCTTATCTTGTCCTTCTTGGGATGGTTTATTCTGGGGATAATTGGTTGGGGAATCCCCTTCTTTTGGATTGGGTCATACTTCAATGCAGCGCTAACCGTGTTTTACCAGAATGTAAACACTGCCACCGACGAAGAGATAACCGGCTTTGTAAGCAGGGTTTAGCATAGGTAGCTACAGTTTGATATAGCTGTTTCCGCTGCTCTTGGCGATCACACTCTTCAGTTCCAGGTTCAACAGCAGCACAGAGAGCTTGCCGAAACTGAAGCCGGTGAGCAGCATAAATTCGTCGAAGCTAATTTCGCGGCTATCCCCGCTTAGGATGTCATAAATACGCTGTTCATCTTCATTCAATTGGGGTACAAGCTCCAGTTGCTGAGGGATATCCCTGCTGAAGCCCATTAGCTCGGAGACATCCTCGGCTGAGGTGATAATCCTTGCTCCCGCTTTGATGAGTTGGTTGGGACCCTGGGCGTTTATGTGGTTAATGTTCCCCGGCAGAGCAAAGATGGGACGGTTTTGCTCCACTGCAAACTTGGCGGTTAACAAAGCTCCGCTGTCCGGAGGAGCTTCCACCACAAACACTGCCTGCGACAGGGCACTGATGATGCGGTTGCGGGCAGGAAAGTTCCAGCGTTCCACCTTGGTTCCAGGTTCATACTCGCTAACGAGGGCACCGTTTTGGGTAATCTTTTCCGCCAGTCCTTGGTTTGCGGGCGGGTAGATGCTGTCCAAGCCATGCGCCAGCACGGCAATGGTCTTGGTTTTAGCATGCAGGGCGCAGTTGTGGGCAATGGTATCTATCCCCATCGCCAATCCGCTAATGATGGTGCAGCCATGCTCACACACGGGATGGATGCTCTTTTTACACATCTCATTGCCATAGGTGCTGGGTTTGCGGGTGCCAACCACGGCAAGGCAGGGATTGCGCAATGCGGAAAGCAAATCGCCCTTGTAATATAACACAAGCGGAGGCATACTGATGCCCTTCAAACCGGACGGATAATCTGCATCGGTGTAGCAAAGAAAGTCTATCTGCCTGGTGCGGCAGGTATCCACTGCCTGATATATAGCTGCGGGTAATTGCTTTTGCGCAAGATACTCTGCCGTGGCGGGTTTAAGCAGCTTGGATTGGTATAGCTCGTGCTCTTCCTTACCCACAAACAGCGTGGGATCAGGATATGCCTTCAGAAGCTCCAATATCCCCTTGAGGTTTATCTCAGGTGCACTCTTTAGGCACAGCCAGGCTTCTAACTTGGCGAAGCTCATTTGTTTTGCTGCAGGGTGCGATAGATAAGGTGTTTCAGCTCCTCCAGATTGCTGTTGCTTACTGATGACACCGCCATAATGTCTTCCCCGAACTGCTTCTTAAAACTCTTGTTTATGGTGCTTAGCCTTGCCGGGAGTTCTTCCTCGGGAAGGGTATCCGTCTTACTGATCACTATAAGATGAGGCTTCTTGTCCATAAAAGTGTCGTAAAGATGCAGCTCTCCCCTAAGGGTGCGATACACTTCCAGAGGGTCGGGAGCAGCTATGTCTATCAGGAACAGCAGCATCCCGGTGCGTTGGATGTGGCGCAGGAACTGATGTCCCAAGCCTTTGCCCATGTGCGCACCTTCGATGATGCCGGGAATATCCGCCATCACGAAGCTCTTGTAATCCCCCACTCTAACCACACCAAGCATCGGCTCCAGAGTGGTGAATTCATAATCTGCAATCTTGGGACGCGCAGAGGACAGCACGCTAAGCAGAGTAGATTTACCCGCATTCGGGAAGCCCACCAAGCCCACATCAGCCATCAGCTTCAGCACAAATTCCAGCTCCAGTTCGTGGGTTTGCCCACCTGGGGTGGCGTGTCTGGGTGCCTGGTTGGTGGGGGTGGCGAAGTTGCTGTTGCCCTTGCCACCGTGTCCGCCATTGGAGAGAACAAGCTTCTCCCCCGCTACGGTAATATCGGCGAGCTTGATGCGCTTTTCATCTTCCAACACATAAACTTCCGTGCCCAGAGGTAAGCGCAAGGTGCAATCCTCACCGGATGCGCCTGTCTTTCTGCCACCGGCACCGTGTTTGCCGTTTTCCGCCTTGAAGCTCTTGCTATATCTATAATCTAATAGTGTGTTTAGGTTGTTGTCACCCACAGCGACAATATCGCCGCCTCTACCACCGTCACCGCCATCCGGTCCGCCTTTGGGAACAAACTTCTCCCTGCGGAAACTTACGCTGCCATCTCCGCCATTACCGGCTTTGATGCGTACTCTTGCATAATCGATAAACATCTAAATATATCTTCCCTATTTGGTGATTACGAACTTGTGGTTGATGCTGCGCTCATCCTGTTGCACCCGCAGGAAGTAAATCCCGGAGGCAAGTGAACACCCAAGCTGCATGCTCTGCTCGGTACCGCTTGGTACACCACTGAACAAAGAGGCTATCTTCTGCCCCCTAACATTAAACAAATCCACCTTGGCAGGCTTATGCTCCAAGCCCTTTAACACAATCATCCCTTTGCCATTGCTTGGATTGGGCATTTGGCAGATAATGGGAGCTTGGCAGTTACTTCCATCAGCCAATGAACTGGGGTTAAATACACCCGAAACAATATCTATACCGTTATCACTGAACCGCCATGTAACAGAGCCTTCATAGGCGGGAGGAATGCTTGCCATATACTCTGTGCCGCTGAACAGGTAATCCAAGGTTGATGCGGGATACACTGTACCGTCATCCGTCTGTACCTCTGCCACCAGAGGGAAATCTCCCTCGGCATCGCTATAGCGAATAGTGAACATTCCGCTAAAGCTGTCATAGTTGGGTTCGGAGCAAAGCGGAAGTGTATTGGCAGCAACCTGATAGACATTATCCATAAAGATGACTGCAGCGGGATTGCCATAATCACCGGCATCAATACTAAGCTCCGGACTAACGGTGACCGAAATGGTGGAAGCAGTGAAAGCAAGCCCATTATACTCATTGGGCCAAGCTCCGAAATCCGGGTCATTGGTGAGGTCACTGATATTGCATGCCAAATGCAGCACTCCCCCACTTACCTGGGCTTGAATACTCGCCAAGCGTGTGAAGATAGGCAATTGGTTAACAGAGTCATAGCCCACTTTATACAAGCCATTGGGCAATAGGATGGGCACGGAGGCATAGACCATGGCATAGGTGAGGGAATCTGCCAAGGCGGATTCACCATTGATGATGTTGCACATATAGCCATTGTAGCTGGTGAAGGAGTTCATCGTGGGGTATTGTCCGCTTACATTCTTAATGGAGAAATACAGCTTATTCTCTGTAGCCGCCACATAGGTCTCGCGAATATCCAGGTTTGGATTGGCGGTACCCAGCATATCCCCCTCGGGGTCTGTGCCGATTAGTGCCATTCCGCTGGTGGCAAGCGGGAAGCTGTCTGTATCGAAATATGCCGCATGCAGCAGGCTTATCACACCTTCCTCGGTGAGGGAACTGAATTGCAAGCGATAGCGCAATCTTTGCCCAAAACTGTAGGGTAATAGGGCTTCCAAGGTGCCGAACTCAATCTCTGAGGGAGTGGCACTGCTCCAAGCCCCATTTCCTGTGCGGTAAAAGCACTGGGTATCTCCGGTTAGCTCCGCAATACCTTGCCAACGAAGGTGGAGGTTCCCGGCTGCATCAACGGAGCTATGCCGCAACGAGCCATAGGGATTGTAAGCCTGTGCGCTAAGCAGCACAAGCATCAAGGTAAAAAGTGTAACAAGCATTGCTTTCATAATAACTCCTTATTGCAAGCGGGTTTATTTGATCACGCCTTGATCAAGCAGCTTGCGGAAGTATGACCAACTGGTTTCGTTTGGTTCGCTCCAGTCCTGAGGTGGTGTGGCATATTCGGGCTTATGCGCCATCACATAATCTTTAATCTGCTTCGGCAAGGCTTCAAACCCGCCCTCAAGCTTCTTCCCGCGGCATACAAACACCAAAGAGCCTGGTCTGTCACCCATACGCATAAAGGGCATCCAAGGGCTGATGCGGTTCCATGTGATGTTCACGGGAACGGTTTTAAGTGCAGGATTCAACAGGTCACTCTTGCGGCTGAAGAACTGAAAGAACTCCGCAGCTTGATAGGTGTCGCTTTGCGAGAACTCCGCGAAATCCTTGCGGGGTAAGGGACTGGGATAGTAGGGGAATATCTCCAGATTGAACACCATGTCGTCCCCCAAATCGGTGGAAGGCAATATCTGCCGGATATATGGCAGGGTCTCGGCATCAAAATTCATGTCCTGATTAACGGGATCATTCCATATCTGAACCACGGGAACATCGGTGTTGGTTAAGGGATTATGCCAGGTCTCCAGTATCTCTCCGCTGCGGTGGTCTTTGAAGAAAGCAGCCTCACGGGTAAGCAGGGTGAAGCCATGCTCCCCGGGAATGGTCTTGGCAATATTGAAGCCTTCAAAAGCGAACAATTCCATCCGCTTTTGTCCCGGAATCATGCTATATACTGTTCCCGTCCAGTGATACACCGTGGTGCCTCCATCGGCATCTCCACGCACTCGCATAAAAGCATCCATATAGTCTTGGGCTTTGCTCAAATCAACTGTTTGTCCGAACATCACACCCATGCCAAGCAGGCATAGGGCAAGGACAATAATTACGTTTCGCATCGTTCATTTACCTCCGGGACAGTTAGTTCTTCCCTTGTGCGGTATATTCTTATGCCTGCTAAATGTGTCAAGCAAAATGGGAAAAGCAACCTTAGTCTTAACTGATGATTTCTGCTGCAAACCCTCACTTAAAACTTCAAATTGCACTCACTAGGTCATTTGATGTTATCACATAGTAAAAAAACACGATATGTTTAGAGACATCTGCTTTGTCGGACATGGACATTCCCATGAAACAACCCGTTTTTATCACCAAAACTTCAAATCTCCCATCGCTTATTGAGGGACTTGGACACTTCCTTTGATTATTAGGAATCTTGCGCCATATACACAATAGAATGATCTGAAAGAAGTTGGAATATTATAGACCCTCTTTTCGTCTAGCTCATCTTCTTCTGGACTTGGACATTTGAAGTTTTGGTGATTGGATTTGAAGTTTTCAGTGAGGGTTTATACTCTGCTCCGTCGCAACAAGGTCATGTTGTAAAAGCAAGCATCCCCCCGAAATTAATAGGGCGAGATCTATGAGCTGTTTACTGGAGG
>CALDSN010000147.1 GCA_937924555.1 uncultured bacterium
GACCACCGAGATCTACACTCTTTCCCTACACGACGCTCTTCCGATCTGCCACCCCTTCCTCACCACCGAGATGAATAAAGACTACTTCCTTAAGGCACAGGAGATAACCCTTACTGGTCCCATCAAGCGCAGCCTCGATATCTCCTTCCGCCCCTATCTGGTAAAAAGTTACGACCTGATCCAGAAAACCGACAGCTTCGATCCCGACAATCTGGGCATGGACATCGCATTCAACCCCTCCCAACGTACCAGAGTTAAACTAAGCCTGAATCCCGATTTCTCCGATGTCCCTCCCGATGATGCCGCCGACAATTACAACAATAAATACCCACAATGGCTGATGGAAAACAGGTTCTTCTTCACTGAAGACATCGATGTATTTGGAGTGGGCATGGATGCCTTTGCCACGCGTAAGATTGTTCAGCCGAGCCTAGCGTACAAGATTACCGGAAACAACCAACGCTTAAACTGGGGAGTTCTGGGTGCCTTCGACAAAGAAATCCGCTCCGGCACCCACATTATAAACCCGGATGATTACTATCAAGCCCTTGCCATCAATCCCGTTTGGCGCTCGCTTAAAATTAGCAACACTTTACTTAGCCGCATCAACAAAGATTATTATAACCATGTTTACTGTGGCGGTTTCAGTTGGCGGTTTCTTCCTGATTACCGCTTGGGAGCCACCACTTACTTAAGCACAAAGAAACAGCCCGATGTTATCTTAACTAGAGAGGGATATTTGTTCGGCGCTAACCTTGGTGCTACCCCCAGGGATTGGAATGCCGACGCTTACTATACCCTGTGCAGTAAAGATCTTATCATGGATATGGGCTATCTTAACCGCAACGATTTCCACAAGTGGGGTGGTTCGTTGGGTTGGGACATGCCGCAGAAGCCTAACTTTATCAAGTATTGCGGTGCAAGTGCATGGGCAGAAATGTACGAATATCATCCTGATAAAAGTCCCACTCACGAGAGGTATTTCGGGGCCAATGTTTATCTGAACTTCCGTCCCAAGTTTTCTGTTAATTCCACAATCAGCAGAGCCGTTGAGCTGGACTGGGCGGATACCCCGCATGATTTGTATGGGGCAAACGCCAATCTTTCCCTGTTTATGTGGGACCCATTAAGTTTAAGTCTCTTTTTCGAGCGCCAAAACTCCCTAATTTACGAGCTATACCAAACCCATTTTATGAATCGCTACGACCTTAGCTTATGGGGAAATCCCAGCCCGAAAATCAGTTACAGCGTATCAGCCACTTTGAAGCAATATACCTACCCCAAGTATAATGTCATCGCAGGGGAAGATGTTGTGCTGGATAACAAATACATTATCGCCAATGCAGATGCAGATTATACTTTGAACCAGAACACCCGCTTCAGCGGTGGATTTAGCTACGACACAAACGACAGTTACGGTGTTTATGGCTCGCTGGGCTATTTTGCCAGGCTTAGATATGAGTTCAAGCCAGGTTATCTGGTGTATGCCGGCTTCCAAAGCAGCCAATATCAAACGATTAAATCTACTTACGACAAGCCTTTGGGCGCTTTTTACAAAGATAGTGCCACTGCTTATGTGAAACTTGCTTTAACTCTATAGTTATCAATACTCTCTTGGAATCATTACATGATCATTGCATAATCATTGCTTGTTTCGTCCGTAATAGACATGCAATGATCATGCAATGATAGCAGGTGCCATGGTTTCAAATAGTAAAAAAGGGGCAAGTGAAGAGGAAACAATTGACAGCAAAACGCACCTCTGCATAGCATGCTCCACAATGTTTTATTGCTCAAGGAGCCGCCATGAAGAACCGTATCCTCGCCGAACTTAAGAAACTGCAAGCTGTTAATCTCGCCACTGTGGAAGGTGATCAACCCCGCCTCCGTCCCATGACCCTCATCGTGAAGGATGGTCATTTCTACTTTGCCACCGGCAGCACAGACAGTAAAACCAAGCAACTGGATAATAACTGCAAAGCCGAATTCTGCCTCATCATTCCCGGCAACGAAAACACAGGCTATCTGCGGGGTAGCGGCAAAATGAAACGAGTGGAGAATCAGGATACCCGCAAGGAAGTGGCAGACTATGCAGAATTCATCTACCATTATTGGAAAGAGGCAAGTGACCCAGATTTCTGCCTCTTCGAAATGGAATTGCAGCAGATGCGCCACATGGAACCCGGTGACATGGCAGAAACCATCATTGAGTGGTAAGAGGAGCATGATGAGAAAGCTAACTGTTTTGCTATGTCTGGTGCTCAGCCTTGGCATATTGTTCTCCCTACCCGCGGAACTGACCAAGAAAGGCAATCCTGCGCTGTATAAAAAACTGTATAAACAAGCGAAAGCGAACATAAAGAACATGCCCACTACATCTAACTATGCCTATTCCTCCATGCTGAAAGCCCATCCCGATGCCGTGATGGCGTATTTACTTGCCTACGAAAGCAATGCCAGCCTGTGCGCCACCGAGCCTGAAGTGGTGGAAAGTAACTATAAGGAAATCATTAAGCTGTTGGATAAAGATGGCTTACGCTATACGCCGGAGTTCTTTCTGTCCTATGTGGCGAAGCAAAGTGTCTCCGATGAACCTATTACTGCATACCGTGAAGCGTTTTTGAAGGACGATATGCAGGGAATTCTGGATGGCAGCAAGACCGACCTGGAGAAATACCGTGCCTCCACCCTGTGGTGTGTGTCGCGGTTGCAGTTCCAGCAAACCTCAGGCAGAGACCAGAGTCCGCTGGATATCACAGAGCGTTCACTGATTGGACGCTGCGAAGAGATGCAGATATTGTATGTTGCCGCAGCTCGCACAGTGGGGTTACCTGCGCGTCCTGCTTCGGCACCATGGTGGGCACATATGGACAACAACCACGCTTGGGCAGAGGTGTTTCTGGATGGTGCTTGGCACTATACCGGTGATATGGACTCTGCATACTATCCGGATCAGACCTGGTTTAGCGGGATGATAGACAAGACTGTGCTAATCCTGGCAGATGGCAGCCTTGCCTCCGAGCAGGATGAGATATTGGCAAGCGGAAAGTATGACACCGTTATCAACTCCACCCGCAACTATGCCAAGGAACGCAGTCGCTTGATCAAAGTTCGGGTTGTTGATGCAGATTCTAAGCCTGTTGCGCATGCTAACATCATCCCCATGGTTTTTAATTGGGGTTCACTGCGCGCTTTAACTATGATGAACGCCGATGATAAAGGCTATCTGGAATTCAGTGTCGGCAGAGGAGCATTTTACCTGTCTGTAGCAGCAGGAAATGGGAAGGCTTTGGTGTTTGTCCCCTCGTCCACGGAGACTGAACAAAGAATCACTATTACGCTTGAAGACAAGCCATTCACCGGAGCATGGGCAACGATGGAGTACCCCGCAAACGACATGAAGTGGGATAACCAACCAGAGGAATACCGCATCGCAGTACAGGCAGAAAAGAAGCTTTGGCAACAGAAAGTGGATGCTTACAAGACAGAGATAGATAAGCATAGCTGCTTGGCTGATAGCTTGGTTTACGAAGTAGCCCTCGCCTGCCGGGGAAACAGCAAAGCATTCAGGTTGTTCGTGGAGAGTAGCAATACGGTCATTGAGCCGGAGTTTCTGGAATACCTGCTGATAAACGACCCGAAGTTCTTGTGGCAAGCAAGCACAGAGCAGTTTGCAGCTTTGTATCATAATTGGCAGTGGCTTGCTCAAGGTGGGTTAAGCGAGGAGGAACAGCTTAGCTTGTTCTCCCCCACAGTGTTCTACGAAGATCTTCCCAAGCCTTTCCACGATAGTAAACGTGAGGCACAGCTATACCCCCAAGCCATACGCTATCAAGAACCACACAGCCGGGAAGGCATCATCAATATCCTTGGATACATACAGAAAGGTTGGAAGGTATCTGCTAAAAAGGCGTTGAGCGGATTACCGCCCTTTGATATAGCCTATAAGCAGAAGTATTTAAGCCCTGTGCAATACCGCATCTTTGCCTGTAATGTGTTGCGGGCAAACGGCTATCCCGCGGAGTTTTCCCGCATGCCGGATTTGATTTCCGTGTTTATCGATGAGGATTGGCAGTATGTGAATGTAAGCAAGCTGAGATGGGAAGATATGTCCGGCACCACAAAGCCTCAAACCTTCACTCTGAATGTGTATATCTGTGATGAGAATGAATTACCCCTGAAAGCAGGCGATGAGCAGCTTAGCCTTTGTCGCTATATGGATGGTGTGTTCTATCCCCTGAACAGCCGATTTGAGTATCTGGGGGATGGCTTGCACCGTGGGGTGTTTCCCATTGCAGATGCCTATCTGCAATTTGGCTACCGGGTGTCCGATAGCAAAACCCGCTTCTACAACAGCCACATAGAGGCAGTGGCGGGAGATTCCGTGTATGTTAAGCTGTTAGCCACAGACTATCTTCGCACTTGGGAACAACCCTCGGAGGAGATAATCAGCCTCTTCGACGAAGCAACCCTGAGCCGCGAAAGCATCATCTTGCTGGGAAGCTATGACCAGGAGAATTGCATGCGCCTTGCAGACAAGCTTAAAGCAGCAGGTAAGAACTTCTTGTGGGTGGGATTCTACAATGCTCCGGGAGTGGCAAACTATGTGGTGAACCCCGCTTGGCAACAGATGGTTAGGGAGAATAACCGCAACTCGCTACGCAGCATCACTCTGTATAAAAAGGATGGGGTGTGGCAGATGTACGAAGGTTTGTGGGATAAGCTGCCGTGATGCAGCTACAAACTTTGTAAGAACTTATACAGTTCCAAGACTTGTGCCCGGCGCATGTATTTGGCTTGATTGTAGCTAAAGGCGTGTGACCGGGGTTTTTGTATGCGGATAAGGCATTCCTTGATGGCAGAAACTGACTCCATGGCACAGATAAAGTCCTGCCCACTTTCGTGTAATAGCTCCGCCACTTCGCCATGCTGCGGAGCCAAGGCAAGGATGGGCTTGCCGATGCGCAGGTATTCAAACACTTTGCTGGTAAGGGTTCCCCGGGGGCTACTACTATTAATCACCAAGAGCAGTGCATCTGAAGCAGCCATCTCCTGCAAAGCCTCCCTGTGGCTTAGCGCCGGGATGATGCTTATCTGCCCATTGATGCCGCTTTCCGCTATCTCCCGCTCCGTCTCAACATGATAGTTGCCATACAATTTAATCATGATGCTTCGCTGCAGGCTTCCCTCTTCCTGAGCTTGCTTAACTGCCGCAAAGAAACCCTTTAGGCTACGACGGGCATACAAGGCACCAAAATAGCTGATAACAAAGGCAGCATCATCCCTCTGAACAAGGGCAATTCCCTCATAATCCTCTTTGTCATGCCCATTATACAGCACCTGCATCTTTGCGCTTAGTTCCTTGCCAAATGCCTGTGCCAAGTCCTCTGCTATGCCTTTGGTGGCGGTTATTATGAACTTCGCTGCATGCAGGATGCGCTTTTCCCAGCATTTAGCAAAAGCAC
Organism: uncultured bacterium; assembly: GCA_937924555.1. Lineage (GTDB taxonomy): Bacteria > Cloacimonadota > Cloacimonadia > Cloacimonadales > Cloacimonadaceae > Cloacimonas. Next base: position 5,466 of record CALDSN010000147.1, read on the forward strand.
GGTGCAGCCATGATCCCTGCAAGTTGTAATCGCTAAGCAGTGTCCAATAGTCCCTCATCTCCACCGCATAGGGCACCTTGAACCTGCGGGAAAGCCAATATGCCGCCAGAGAAGAGGAAAAGGGACCGCAGGATACATAGATAAGGTCATACTTAGTGTCCATTAATGCCTGTGCACCTGCCTTGTACAGCGGGGGCAGCCAACCCACCTTGTCGTCCAGCGGATACAGCCTGCGTACCAACAGCTTTATCCGCTCCGGGGTCTTACGGTAAAGGGCTTGTGAGGCTTGCTTGCGCTTGCCTAGCACTTTCTTCATCACTGCCATGGGGTCATATGAAGTAGTGCGGATCAGGCGATGCTGTTTACACTCCTCCAAGAGGCTGTCATCGTGATAGTTATACTCAATATCCCCCACACTTATCACGTCAATCTCGCAGCCCAACTCAGTTAAGTATTTTACTGTTTTAACATTCCGTAAGGCAGCGGGACCGCCCAAAGGGGGATAAAAGTAGCTGATATATAGTATCTTCATCGCTTGTGTAGCTTTTCCAGCACGCCAAACATCTGCGGCTCTAAAGCTTCCCAGTTAAAGCGGTTCTCCGTAATCTCCAGACAGCGCTTGCTCATCGCCGCATACTCCTCGGCAGGCATCCGCAATAGTTTTGCCGTAGCTTCGGCAAGGCTTTTTGCTTTATAACTGCTACACACCCCTAGCCCATTATATTCCACCAGAGCTTTCATCATGGGAGTTTTCACGGTTATCGTGGGTAAGCCGGCAGCCATATACTCCAGCACTTTCAGCGGAGTAGAGAGCTTGAAACGCCGATTAGTAGGATTGAACAGCCACAAACCAAAGCGCGATCTCCGCAGCAGCAAGCCTATCTTCTCCGAGGGTATCCACTCTTGATAGTAGATCACGGCATTCAGGTTATAATCGTTGAGGCTATCATGAAACGCCTTTTCCAGAGAGGGATTAAAGAACCTTCCCAAGATAAGGATTTTCAGATGGGGGAACTCGGCTTTAAGCAAAGTTGCAAGTTTAAGAATCTTGAATAATCCCCGATTCTTGGTTAATCCGCCGATGTAAATGAGGTCGAAGTTCATTTCGCAAATCTGGCTAAGTAAGCCCGGAGTGTCGCAAGCGTAGTCCCACACATGCTTAACGGGGTAATTTGGTAGCACAGTTCCCCGCTTGGTACTGTCTTTACCGATAAGCTGCTTCAGAATTTCCCCATTAACAGCAAAGAGTGCATCCGCACTTCTCTGCAGATACTTCAGGGCAAGCAAATATGCAAGTTTGGCAGGATAGCGCAGCAGCCATGGGAAACGTTCCCCAAAAGCATCGGGATAGAACTCGTGCACATCGAAGATAAGCTTCAGTTTCATCTGCTTCTTCAAGCGCATCCCCACCAGCAGGGTAAGCGGTTCCACACAAACCAGTATCTCCGGTTTCAGCTCCATCACTTTGCGCTGCAAGTGCCCAAGAGCATTCCAGGGTGAATCCGAATCCACCACTAACTGGTATGGGTTGTGGGCGGTATTCACCACACCTCCAGTGCTGATGAGGAACACCTCATGCTGTTTGGCAAAGCTCATTGCAAGCTTGTAATATAAGCGCACATCGTTAGTGGGGTGGGCATTGGAAATTATGCATATTTTCATGGGTTATTCACCTCTGTCTAATCCATTCATTATCTGGCAACCTGCAAGCCTGCTTTTAAGGGATAAAATGTCAAGCCATTTCTGCTGAAACCTCGTTGACTTCTCCAATCTTGGGCTTATTACGCTATAAATACGGACTTATTGCGGACAAAGTACGTAATGAGTCCGCATTTATTACGTGATTCGTCCCAAGAGGAAGGAGAAACTCTATGATGAGATATGGTCAGAGGCTTAACATAAAAGGGGCAGAGATTATCACGGTAACCAAGCAGAACATACCAATACACAATGCGTTGTGCTGTCTGTCTCCTTTTTTTGTTTGACACGGCATATAAGTTGCAAATACTGGCTCTTTTAGTTGAATGGAGATTTTATGCTGAGATATATGCTTGAAAAGCAGGTTTTGTTACCATCCCCGTTAAGTAACGATAAAGAGGGAAATAATGAGCAATAGAGACTTACGCCGTTTTCGTCACCGCGGAAACAAAGGAACTTCCTGCTTGTTACTGGTGTTGGTGGTGGTATTGATAGTGTTACTAGTGGTTTATTGGAAGCTTAACCCTCGTATTGAAACCCCTGCCCCCACACCCAAGCCAATCCCGCAATCCGTGGAGAAAGACCCGGTTAAGCTTGTGGAGCAGAAAGTAGCCGTTATCCCGGACAGCACCCGGATAAAAGCACCCAAGCCGGAGACTATGAAATTGGCAAGGATGATCAGCAAGGGGGATTATTTGCTGGTGGAAAAAAGCAGGCACCTGCTTCACCACTATGTGGATGGCAAGCTGCTGGCAAGCTACAGTGTTGCTTTGGGTAAGAACCCAGCAGACAAGACCAAAGAAGGGGATAACGCCACTCCCGAAGGGCACTATGAGATTAATTACATCAAAGATTCAAGTGCATGGACACATGATTTCGGCGATGGCAAGGGTGCCATCAAAGGTGCCTATGGACCGTACTTTATCGCTCTTTACACAGGAGCAAAAGGCTCGTTCTCGGGTAAAACCTGGCGGGGAATTGGCATTCATGGCACTCATAACCCTGCTTCCATCGGCACCAATGCCTCCGAAGGCTGTATTCGTATGTATAATGAGGAGTTATTGAAGCTCAAGGCTGCCGTGGAAGGTAAAACCAGCGTGCCTATCGACATCATCAAGTAGGAGGGATATACGAGGTGAAGCGCTGTTTACTATGTTTGTTGTTTGTTTTAGGGATGCTTTGCCTTGCGGGGCAATCAGAAGAGCTGTTACAGGAGGTGCAGGGTCCTTGTGGGACGGTTAAAGTGCTTTCACAGTTCGGCGGAGACCTGTATCTGGATGGTGAATTTGTGCAGAGTCTCTTTGCCCGCGGAACTGCCACTTGGAACAACATACCTGTCGGGATGCACCTTGTGGAGTTGAAGAATCCCCGTGAGCAGCTTAAATACTCCTTCATGCTAAGCGAAGCAGAGGTGCTGGAGGTGGATTTTGACCATCTGCCCGTCCAAACAACCAAGTCTCAAGAGATTCCCACACCGGTACAGGAAAGCCCCGTGGTTCCATCTCTGGCTCCCATTGTTAACACTCACAGTTTCGGTAAAAGCACCCTAACAATCAGTTGCGGGAGCGAGGGTGACGTATATCTGGGCGGAGAGTATTTGGAAAGTATGAAAGAAGATAGTACCCGTAAGTTCAAGAATATCCCTGCCGGGGAATATAGTTTGGAATTCTTTAACCGCTATGCCGGTATCCGCAAGGATATTGAGCTCAGTTCTCATGCCCCGGGTAATATAAGCATCAGCCAATCTGAACTCATCCCCTATGCGCACGACATGCTTTATGTTCCCGGAGGTAGTTTCTTTCTCGGCAGTCAGTTCATTGACCGCCCGGAGCATGAACGCCCCCGACATGAAGTGTGGCTATCCCCATTCCTGATAGGTTGCACCGAAGTTACTCAAAGCTTGTGGCAAAGCGTGATGGGTAGCAATCCCTCGGTGCGTAGTGGAGCAAAGTTGCCGGTTACCAATGTGCATTGGTATGAGGTGCTGGAGTTTTGCAATAAACTAAGTATCAAAGAGGGTTTCACGCCTTGTTACAAAATAAACAAGGGCTTCCCTGATGCCAACAATGTGAGTGATTTCGATTCCTTGCGCTACAGTGTATTCTTCAATCCAGATGCTAACGGATATCGCCTTCCTACCGAAGCTGAGTGGGAGTATGCTGCCCGTTGCGGGGACAATGCCAACCGCCTGCAATACTCCGGCAGCAACCGTATTAATGATGTGGCGTGGTATGACCAAAATAGCGACAAGAAGGTTCAAGAAGTGGCAAAGAAACAGCCCAATACCTTTGAACTATATGACATGAGCGGTAATGTGCTGGAATGGTGTTGGGATTGGTGGGGACCATACAGTGAAGAAGAGGCAGTGAACCCCACAGGTGTGAGAAGCGGTAACTACCGAGTAATACGCGGTGGTGGATGGATAAGCCCATCCGACCTATGCATCTGTACCTCAAGAGGAGGCAACTCTCCTCACGCCTCGGGTAAAGACCTTGGCTTTCGCTTGGTGCGTAATGCCTGGGCATTGATGCAACAATAACACATGGAGAATATATGAACCAATATGTACTTGCCATAGTAGAATGGATTGTGATGGCTATTGCCCTGTGGCTGCTGTTCCCATACTTGGGATGGCGTGGTGAGTTTGGGTTGTTTCTTGCCTTTGTAGGCTTTGAAATGCACCTTATTTGGCACCGAAGGGACAGAGAAAGCAAAGCCGCAAAGAAAAGGAGCAAAGAATGAAGCACAGGATGAAACTATACTTCAGCTTAGTGATGTTGATGTGCTTGGCATCATTTGCCTTTGCCGCCGACAATCCGCTGTACGAATACTTTAACAACCCCGGCGAAGATAGCTATCGCCTGGCGGTAACCAGCCTTTGCGAAGCCATCGCCAAAGGCGAGAACAGCAACGCCAACAAGATTAATCTTGCTTTCATCTCCCAGATGGAAGCCAGCCGACTGGGAGAAAGCATGCAGGCTGTGGCGGATTCCCTTGCTCCCGGTGAGAGATTTGCCTTGGCTAATATGCTGCTTGCCCAAGAGAAGTATGCTTCAGCCGTTGAGCTATATAACAAGATAAACGCAGAAACCCCAAACTGGTCTTGCCCATGGCGGCACAAAGGGGAAGCACTGTACAAATTGAAGAACTATAAGGCTGCAGAAAAGGCTTTGCAAGAGGCTATTGCCACCAATGAGCAACACTATGATGCGTACTTATGGTTAGCTTTTACCCAATACGAGCTGAAGCAATACAAGAAAGCGTGGGCAAGCCTTGAGAAAGCGAGAAGCCTTTCACCCAATGCGGAGGAAAGTGCCGACCAAGCCATTTCGGACACACAGCTTCAAGAGCTTTCAGCCAAGCTGAGGAAGAAGCTGCATAAAGCTTAGTTCTTCTTGCGGTTGATTATCTCCTGCGCTTCTTTTTTGTCCGAATCGAAGAGGAAGGCATCCACAATCTTGAAGTTGCTCTGCGTATCTATGCACTTGGGATAGCTTATCTCGAGTGCTTTTAGTTTATCATCGGAATACACAAAGAGGCTTAGGATATCCACAATCTGGCTGGACTTGAAGTAGTTCCCCTCTGCGGCAGTCTTAAGGACATCTAAGCCATCATCACCAAAGCTGTTGCGTCGGATGCTCTTCTTTAAATCCAGGAATGTCTCATTGTCCATCGCCCGCAATCTTGGGGCAGGTGGTTCAGGAGGAGCGACATTGATGGTTACCTGCGGGGTTTCTTTTATCGTGATGATCTTGGGTTCCACGGGTGCAGTGTAGGCAAGGATGTTTGCTGCCTTGCGTATTTCATCCAGCAGCACCTGTGCCTCGTGGCGTTCACCCTTGTAGAGCTGGTTGATATAGCTCATCTGCAGCTTATCCAAACGGCGGTTTATCTTGTTCAGCAAAAGCTGCCTGTTATAGGGCAAAGTCTCGTAAGCCTTGCTGTCTTCCGCCTGTTCGGTAGGCTGTTGCTCTACAGTTTCCGCCATTAAAGCTGTTACACCCAAAAGCATCATTATCGCCAACAAGGCAGAGGCAAATAAGCTGCGTACAGTCACATAGTCATACTTGATTGCGGTCATCAATCCTCCCTTAGGATTCATTCAACGGTTAATCGTCAATTGTATGGTCAGCATGGTTACGCACATAGCTTGTAATGGCATCGGTAAGCTCATCCTGAGTCATATCATAGCTGTCTCCAAACTGGTTGCATATCTCATACATGGGGATAGACACGATATATAACTGATAGTCGTTAGACCAAGGAGCTGCCACAGCTTCGATGCTTTTTATGTAACTGGCATTGCTGCTGTTATCAAGCTCTGCCCATTCCTCTTGCACCGCCATGAAGAACAAGGATGCGTGTGCCAAAAAGGCGTAAGCATTCTCCTCATACAGATATACTCCTTCAAAATAGGGCTTTGCCATGAACACCTTGGTGTCGCCATCCCAATAGGTTCCGCCAAGGGTTAGAACATCATCGATAGCCTCGTCAAGCGTGGCAAAGCTGCATACCAAGGACATCATAAAGATCAGAATAAGTAACACTTTCTTCATATCAAGCTCCTTATTTGTGCATGAACGCATTCTTTTTGGTGTTTTTTATGCAGTCAAGCAAAATGATTGGCTTGCCTTAAGCCTCACTATCGCATAAGCAAGGTTATCATCCGCTCCTAAGTTCCACTATCTCTGCATTCCGCAGACAAACCACGATACTTTGGCATTTCACTCTATACACTTCTAAAAGATCTTGGCTACATAATGGTGCGGGTGACAGATTCGGGTTTTGGTGACAGATTTCTGAATTATTTCTAAAACCCTTATCCAGCATACCTTGGGGCATATTCCCTTAGTTAACATCAGTCCTGATGATGCTAATCGCAGAAAACACCCCTTTTTCTGCGATTATAATCGCAAATAACATGCTATATTCTGTGAGTATAATCGCATATTGGCAAGATAATCCTTGACACAGTTTCTATGTTACATAGCTTATCCTCAGAGGTATCAATATGATAAAGCGCATCATCGAGAATAATATCAAGAGCAAGCTATTCGGGGGAAAAGTAATCCTCATCATTGGACCCCGACAAAGCGGTAAAACAACCCTCTTAAAGCAGATTTTGGCTTCCTACCCGGAGAACAGTGCATACTATAACTGTGATGAACTGGATGTACGAGATATGTTCTCGTCCCAAAACTCATCCCTGTTACGCAGTGTTATCGGAACAAAGAAGCTGATACTTCTGGATGAAGCGCAGCGTATTGATAATGCCGGATTGAACCTCAAGATCATTGTTGATACCATCCCGAATGTGCAAGTTATCGCCAGTGGATCATCTGCTTTTGAGTTATCAGATAAGCTTAATGAACCTCTAACCGGCAGAAAGTGGGAGTATAACCTCCATCCCCTGGCATTTCGAGAGCTTGTTGAGCACACGGAGCTTATGGATGAGATAAAACATCTGAAACTCCGCTTAATTTACGGTGCATATCCGGAAGTTGTAACCCATCAGGGTAGTGAACAGGAAATTCTGGCAAATCTAAGTTCCAGTTATCTTTATAAAGATGTATTTTCCCTGCATGATCTCCGCAGACCGGAACTAGTGGAGAAGCTACTGCGTGCTTTAGCTTTCCAAGTTTCTTCCGAAGTGTCATTTTCGGAACTTGCACAGACCGTGGGTTCCGATCGTGCAACTGTGGAGCGTTATATAGGGATTTTGGAGCGAGCATTTGTGGTTTTTCGGCTTCCGAATTACAGCACCAATCTGCGCAACGAGATTAAACGCTCCCGCAAGATATACTTTTGGGATAATGGAATCCGCAATGCCTTGATCTCAGACTTTCGTCCCGTGGAACTGCGTGATGATATCGGTAAACTATGGGAAAACTACATTGTCTCGGAGTTTCACAAACAGCGGGATTATCACCACCTCTTGGCTCAGCCATACTTCTGGCGTTCCAAAACATCCGGTGAAATGGACTATCTGGAAGTTCAAAATAAGCAAATTATCGCTTACGAGATTAAATGGAATCCCAAGAAAACTGCCGGGGCAAGGGCGTTTCTAAATGCCTACCCCCAAGCAGAGATAAAGCTGGTTAACCCAGGTAACTACTTTCAATATTTACAAGAAGCCAAGTAGTGCATCGGCTAAATATGTATCTTATTCAGCTTCAGCAAACGGGATTGGATGGCAAATTCAGTTCTGCTATGCTTAACCGCAATGGAAGCCACATCCATCCCGGAATCATATTCCTGAATCAAGCTTGCCTCTTCCTCCGCAGTCCACAGTTTCCAAGCTTGCTCTGGTAGGTTATCATTGTTTCTTTTTCGGGTGTCCGCCTTCTTAAGCTGTTCCAAAGCGGTGAATAATGCCCGCACCGTATCCGGATGCTGAAACACGCTTTCACTATCCATCACCTCCCCGGTATAGGGGTTTATTCCATCCGCCAAGTGCTGAATGATCTCAATAGCTCTTTTTGGCTCCATAGATACCTACTTTCTGTTATCTTTTTGTCTTTCTTGAAGATGCATATGTTGTGTTGCATATAATACACATTAATCAGTTTGTGTTGCACGAAATGGCATTTGGTGCAACACAAAAATATTTAACAATACTCCACAGCACGCTAAAGTTGAACAAACCTGATCTTCTGCCTCTTGGTATCCTAATGTCGTGCAATATTTTGTGTGCTCTGAGAGCATTAAGAATCCTCACAG
>CALDSN010000148.1 GCA_937924555.1 uncultured bacterium
GCAAAGATGAAAGCAACAGCCCTGTTGCCAGCGGGATGTATCTCTACCGGGTGCAATGCGGTAAACATCAGTTCACAGGTAAAATGGTGTTGGCGAAGTAAACAATCATTGGGCAGACACATATGTAAAGCCCCTACATTGCATTACATTATTACCTGTTAACCAGCTAACCCGTTTATTTAAATCCCAAATCTGTCACCAAACCTCAAATCTGTCACCCGCTACACTATGAAGGCAGAAAAACGCATATCCACCCTTGTTTACCAAAAGGCGGGATGTGGGTGTGGCGAAACTGCTTGACACATAGCAAGGGTTGGGAAACCAATACCAAATTGGGTGGAAACACCAAGATGCTAAGCGCAATAAATAGGAGATCAAGATGAAATACTTCCGTAAACTGGTGGGCGAAAAATGCTACCTCTCCCCCATATCAATGGATGACGTGGAACGATACACCGAATGGGTTAATGATATGGAGATTGGGCAGTTCATGCTCTTCACCTCCTCGGTTATCGATATGGATAAGGAAAAGAAAGCTTTGCAATCACTTATGGAGCGCGATGTGGTGTTCGCCATTATCGAAAAAGACACGAATAAGGTTATCGGTAATTGCGGTTTACATGGCATCAACGATGTTCACCGCTATGCCACCTTCGGGATTTTCATTGGCGAAAAGACCTTCTGGAACCAAGGGATTGGCAGCGAAGCCACAACTCTGTTACTGGATTACGCTTTCAACATCCTCAATCTGCATAGCGTGAATATGGATGTGTTCTCATATAACAAGCGGGCAATCCGCTGCTATGAAAAGGTGGGCTTCAAATATGCCGGGAAACGCAGGGACTTTATGTTCATGGCGGGTGAGTATCACGATGTGTTGATGTACGACATCCTTGCCTCAGAGTTCAAAAGCCCGTACGTTAAAGACATGTATGCCCGTTCAATCAGCGACGAAGCCGGAAGAAGCAAGATCACAATAGTATAGATGTTTCGCAAGATTAAGGGACAAGACCACACTATCGACCTGTTGCGTAAAGCAATAGAGAACAAGCGGGTATCGCAAGCCTACTTGTTCCATGGTTCCGATGGAGTGGGAAAGTTTATGACGGCACTGTATTTCGGCATGGCAGTTAATTGCTATGGTTTAACCGAGTTACGCCCCTGCGGGGTATGTGCATCCTGCCATAAGTTCCTCAGTTTAGAGCATCCGGACTTCGTGCATGTGTTCCCCACACCCGTTTTGAACCTTAGCGCAGATGGAGAGATTAAGAAGAGCGAGAGCTTAAAGCAATATCAAGCCTACATCCAGAATAAGCTCAATACACCGTGGGCAGATTTCTTTTTTAAAGAAGCAGTGGAGATACGCAAAGAAAACATCTCCATGCTGATTAAGCGTTTGGAACTGACTATCCATGAAGCGGAATATCGTATCGTAATTATCGAGGATGCGGATCAGATGAACATCCCTACCGCCAATGCTTTTCTTAAGACGCTGGAAGAGCCCCCGCCCAACACGATTATCATTATGTTAACAGAACGCTTGCAGATGATTTTGCCCACCATCATTTCCCGCACCCAACCCATATACTTCAAACCGCTCTCCCGGGGAGTAATTGAAGCAATCCTGACAGAGCAGTTTGAAACTCCGGCTGCAATCGCCAAAACCGCAGCACGGATAAGTGCCGGTAACTTAAAATCGGCAATCCGCATCGCATCCGAAACCGGTTCCACAGCTCGCGATTGGGCTTTTGAACTGGTGGAAATGGCTGCCAAGCAAGACGATATGAGCTTCCTAACCTCACTTGAGAAGAACAAAGATAATAAAACCAAAAGTCGGGTTGAAGACCTTTTGAAGTACATTAGGATAATCGTTGGGGATATTGCATTACTGGCAATCTCCAATGGGGATGAAGTATCCAATGTGGATAAACTGGAATTTCTGGAAGCAGTTGCAGAGCAAGCCCCCGGAATTGGAGAGGCTACACACGAGTACCTGTTGGATTTGGAAGACCTTAGCCGCAAGATTGATGGCAATGTTAACCTGAACCTGGTGTTAATAAACCTCTTCATCAAGACCAAAAAGCTGTTGAACCGAACCTTATGAGCCAAAGAAAACTGGCAAAGAACATCAGTGTAATGTCCCTGGCAATATTCCTCAGCCGGATACTGGGGCTGGTGCGCGACCAGGTTATGGCATATTTCTTTGGCACCAGTCTGTTGAATGATGCCTTTAATGTGGCGTATAACATCCCTAACTTGCTGCGCCGTCTCTTTGGCGAAGGAGCACTATCCACCGCCTTTGTGCCGATATACAATGAAGTGGGAATCAAGAAGGGTCGCGAGGGGCAGATAGATTTTGCCATTAACCTGCTTAGTATTCTAACCTTGTTTCTGGCGGTTCTCACCCTTATAGGTATAGCCTTTGCTCCTTTGATTGTGCGCTTGCTGTATCCCGGCTTGCATCCGGAAACCACGCTGATTGCCATTAAGCTCACCCGTATCATCTTCCCCTATTTGTTCTTCATTGGGCTATCCTCCACCTTTATAGCGGTATTGAACTCCCATGATTACTTCTTCATGACAGGCTTGTCCTCAGCTCTGCTCAATATTGGAATGATTGCCACTTTGCTGCTGCCACACTATATTTGGGGCTTGAGCGGGAAGGAACTGATTATCTGGGCAGCATGGGGTGTGGTATTGGGTGGATTCCTGCAAACAGTTGTGAACCTGCCATATCTGAAGAAAGTGGGCTATTGCTGGAAGGTGTATTTGCACTTCGGCTCGGAAGCCCTAACCCAAATGTGGAGACGTTTTATCCCCTCCATGATAGGGATTGGGGTGCGGGAGATAAATCTGATTGCCGATAGTCTGATGGCTTCCTTTCTGCCCATTGGTTCCATCACTGCCCTGGGCTTTGGTAACCGCTTGATGCAGCTTCCTTTGGGGATATTCGCTATCTCAGCCGGAACGGCAGTATTGCCCATGTATTCACGTCATGTAACCAACAAGGAGTTCGGTGAGCTTTCCGAAGGGATGCGTTTTACAGCCCTCAGTTTGGCATATATCATGCTGCCTATCACCGTTTTGATTATCAGTTTCGGCAACGACTTTGTTAGCATCTTGTTCCAAAGTGGAGCTTTTGACTCACGGGCAGCAACTATGACTTCACAGGCTTTGGTGTTCTATTCTTTGGGGTTAATCTTCTACAGCTTGAACCAAACAGTTACCCCTCTTTTCTATGCCAACAAAGATACTCGTACTCCGGTGATGATAGCAGCAATCATGGTAGCTTTGAACATCATCCTGAACTTTATCCTGATGCAGTTCATCCAGCACCGTGGCTTGGCACTATCCACGTCCATAACCGCCATGCTTAACTACTTTACCTTGGTGTATATGATAAAACGGAAGCTGCCGGATATAAGCTTCAAGGGTCTAATACCGAACCTGCTTAAAACAATAGTTATCTGCATCCTGCTATTTGTGCTTACGAACCTACTTAAGCAGCAGTTTCCCGTTGCAGGTAGAGTAGCACTGCTTATACGGGCAGCAATTCTCAGCTTCCTTGCCTTTGCCGTATTTTATGCCTTTGGCTTAGTTCTGAAGCTGGAGTATCTTTCTGCCACAGGAAAGAGGCTATGGCTGCGCCTACAAAAGAGATAGAAACTAAGCTCAGCTTCCTGCCGGAGCAACCCGGAGTATATCTGTGGAAGGATAAGCACGGAACCATCATCTATGTGGGTAAAGCGCTTAACCTGAAGAACCGCATAAAGAGCTATGTTAGCGGTAGTAACAAAGATCCCAAGACCGAGCAATTGGTTAAGAATATCGCAGACTTGGATTATATAATTACCAATAGCGAAGCGGATGCCTTCCTGTTGGAAGCAACCCTCATCAAGAAGCATAAACCAAAGTATAATATTATGCTTAAGGATGATAAACGCTATCCCTTTGTGAAGATAACGGTTAGTGAGCCCTTCCCCCGCATCTTTGTCAGTCGGGAACCGATTAAAGACGGCTCAAAGTACTTTGGTCCTTATACCGATGTCCGCTCATTAAGACGAACCCTTAGAAGCTTCGAGTGGATATTCCCCATTCGTGACTGTAACCGGAACATCCCCAAGATAAAGTATAAACAAGCTTGCATGAACTATCAGCTAGGGAAGTGCCCTGCCCCCTGTGTTGGTTACATCACTCAGGAAGATTATGCAAAGATTGTGGATCGCTTGGTTCGTTTCTTTGGCGGGAAATATCAAGAGATTCTGGATGAGTTCCGCGCCGAAATGCAGCTTGCTTCAGAGGAGTTACGCTTCGAAGAAGCAGCTAAGTTGCGGGACCGCATCATAGCCATGGAGCGTATTCAGAAAAGACAATCTGTATTCTACAATGATCGCCGCAATGTTGATATAGTAGGCTTCTTTCAGGACGGCAACATTGCTATGTGCCTAATTTTAAAGATGCAGGAAGGCACCATCATCAATCAGGAAAATTATCCCCTCACAAACCTTGAGCACGAAAGCAGAGAAAGCATCCTCAGCTCATTCCTGCAGCTTTATTATGCCGAGAAAGAGGAACTTCCCGAAGAGATTTTACTACCCTTCGAGCCAAACGACTTCGAACCGCTTAACAACCTGCTGCACAAGAAGCTGTTATTGCCCCAGAGAGGGGAGCGAACCAAGCTTATCAGCATGGCTAAGCTTAATGCTTTCCACTTGGTGGAAGAAAGCAAACTTGCGCACCTGCGAAAAGCCAACCGTACAATATTCCCCATTCAGGAGTTGAAGGAATCTTTAGCCCTGCCAAATTTACCCCGCAAGATTGTCTGTATGGACATATCCACCATTCAGGGTACGGATACGGTATCCTCTGCAGTGTATTTCGAGAACGGAAAGCCAAAGAAGAAGTATTACCGCCACTTCATCATCCGCAGCATAGACACTCAGAACGATTTCGCTGCCATGCAGGAAACCCTGACAAGGTTTCTATTGGAGGTTGATAAAGAACCGGAGATGAAGCCTGATTTGATTATCATTGATGGAGGGAAGGGTCAGCTCTCTTCCAGCGTTGAAGCCCTTTCCCAATCCAAGTATGCCGATGTGCAGCTTATCTCGCTTGCTAAGCGTGCTGAGGAAGTGTTTACTCCCCTTTCTAATGTATCCATAATCCTCCCACGTTCTTCCTCTGCCCTGCGGCTCTTGGTGACCATCAGAGATGAAGCACATCGCTTTGCTATAACTTTCCATAGGAAACGGCGTTCTAAGCGTACATTGGAGAGTGCACTGGAAGCCATCCCCGGAATAGGTGAGCAGAGCAAGTTTTTATTACTCAAGGAGCTGGGCAGCGTTGATGCCATTGCTAACAGCTCTGAGGAAACCCTGCGTGCCATTAAAGGCATTGGGCCAATCACTGCTAAACAGATTTATGATTATTTCCATCAAGGAGAATAGAACAATGCAATACCATTGCATGCCCAAATCTACAGACCGCATATCCGCCCTAAGCTTTGGTTGCATGAGATTTCCTACCACTACAGAGGGTAAGATAGACGAGGAACATAGTTTTGCCATGTTGCACCACGCTTACAGCCATGGTGTAAACTATTTTGACACTGCCTGGCCATACCATGGAGGCGAGAGTGAGCCTTTCCTGGGACGCTTCCTGCAGCAGATTGACCGAAGCAAGGTATTTGTAGCAACCAAGCTACCTTGTTGGCTCATCAACACCCGCGAAGACATGGACACTTACCTGGACAAGCAACTGGAGCGTTTGCAAACTACATACTTAGACTACTACCTTCTCCACGCACTGAACAGGCGTACCTGGGCAAACCTGAGAAAGCTTGGAGTCATCAGCTTTCTGGAAGAGGCGAAGAGGCTAGGCAAGATACGCCATATTGGCTTCTCCTTCCATGATGCGTCTCCTGTATTCCGCAAGATAGTTATGGCCTACGACTGGGATTTCTGCCAGATAATGCTGAACTATCTGGATACTCATTATCAAGCAGGATTTGCAGGATACAACCTTGCCGTTTCGAGAGGAATGGGGGTTATCTCTATGGAGCCCCTGCGAGGTGGCAAACTCGTGAGCCCCATCCCTGAAGCTATTGCTAAGATATGGCAGCGGAGCACGGTGAAACAGAATCCCCAAGAACGAGCAATGCGATGGGTTTGGAACCTTGAAGGATGCACCACTCTGTTAAGCGGTATGAGTACAATGGCACAGTTACATGAGAATCTCACCCTTGCCGATCTTTGGCACCCAAACAACCTGAGCGATAAAGAGATAAGCCTCTACAAGCGTGTCCGCAGAGAATATATCAAGCGTATCCCCATTCTATGTTCCGAATGCCGTTATTGCCTCCCCTGCCCCGCAGGAGTAACCATTCCATCAGCCATCGGTGTTTACAATGAGGCAGTGATGTTCGATAACAAAGCTAAGCTTAAAGATGAGTATCATTTCTTCGTTCCAGAAGCCAGCCGGGCAAGCAAGTGCACCAAGTGTGGGGCATGTTTATCCAAATGTCCCCACAAGCTGGATATACCCAAACACATGGAGACAATAGCTGCTTACTTTGGCGAATAAGCCATTAATGAATAAGTAATAAAGGCTAACCCCAAGAGGTTAGCCTTTTTGATATATGTTAGGAATTTCTTATTTCAGGATCAGAACCTTAGCATTACCGTTGTTATCAGCTTGCTGCCATCTGACCAGATAAATACCTGCGGCAACTTTATTGCCCTTAGTATCCTTCCCGTCCCATACAATCTCTGCTGCTTTGCCTTCGGCAACAGTAAGCTGTCGGATAACCTGACCCTTCACATTGTACACTTCAAAACTGGCAGGAGCATTGGAGGCACTGCTGAACTTGAAGGAGGTAGCACCTTTGAAAGGATTGGGGTACACTTGGAATTGAGGTGCAGGAATTGCCAACTCATCCTCATTACTGCTTGCAGGAGCAAGTCGGAATGTGCATCCTGAAACTGCTGCAATAGCCGTAGAGTTGTAAACAAAGTTACTTGGTGTAACTTGAGTGATAGATAAATTGGAAGTGTTACCTATGGCTTTGAGCTTCAGCTTAATGAGGCTTCCTTCGCCTGTAAGTGCCGTTGGAGAGGTGAAGCTGATACTAACGCTACCGGGAGAATTCACAACTACTGTGGGGGTTCCGGCAGATGAAAGAGTGCCTTCCGTTTCCACACCGACCCACTCCAACTTTGTGGGAGTATAAGTAACATTAAACTGGTAGTTACGAACATTCCATGATGGCAGTAGATATGTAGTGCGCACATCTGTTGTACCGACTGTATTTTGAGCAAGGTTAATTACATTGGTCATACTGATGGTGCTTTGCGCCAAGGTAGCTACAGGGGCAGCAACAGGAACCCAAATATACTCCGTCTGACCTAAAGAAGTTGTATTGTATTTCATATCAGCCATATCAAAGAGATATTCACCAACATCAGAGGGGGTAAAATTGAAGTTTATCAGTAAACCAGGACCAAGTAATGGTGTTGTCCCTGTCCAGCTTACATTGAGGTACCCCGGGTTAAGTTCATTAACCGTCACGGTACCGCCTTCAGACATTGTTCCCGAAGTGCTAAATCCAGTGTATGCTATGTTTGTGTTGTCGTATGTCAGTTGAAACTCGTAATGGGTTACTGCCCATGAGCCAAGCACAGGAGGAGTGCTGATGTTAATGGTGAAGTATGATCCAACTGTAGCAGCAGCATTCAGTTTCATTTTCAGCTTGGTTGTGCCTATGGTATAGTTCTGAGGTAGTGTATTGATAACCGCAGATTGTCCATCGTTGAATGATCCATTACCGGAGTTGATGGCTGAGAATGCAAAATTCCCATTATACGAGCCACCCCATCCGAAGTTCATATGGAACATATTGGCTGTATCATATCCATCCATCACCCACGCATGACCACCATCATTTCCATACCCACTATAATAGACGGGGGAGCCGTTATCCAATTGTTGCTTCATCATGGTTGTCCAGTTATCTGCTGTAAAAGAGTTCTTTTGTCTGAACAAAGCATCGGGATAGCGGAAGTATTCCTGCATTGCTGCGGGAACATCAGCGCTCTGTGCACCTGATCCGGTAACATCATAATTCATATCAACAGATACACCTGCGTGCTTAAGCAAGGTCGCGATAGGGATATTCGAGCTTCCGATACTATTTGGCATTTGATCCCAAAGATAGGTCGTTGCACCGAAGTTTGCGCTTTGTACACCATAAGATGGATCCTCACCGGCCATCGTTGGATCGGTATAAGAATGATATCCAACACCTGTAGTGGGATAATTCCAATACTTCATTACTTGACCCATCGCTGTGGCTACACAACCGGCATAAACATGACCACCGGGACCACTTGAATTAACTGGGCAAAGTTCGTTGTAGGGCCATGCTTGATCCCAGGTAGTACTTAATAGCGGATCCACAGCTCTGTCTGTTCTGCTTTGATAAGCATAATTGCCGGAAAGCATTTCGCTCCACATGGCTTGATTCTCAGGTACTACTGTGCCATTCGCCACTATGTCTTGTATTTCGCTATAGTATTGATTCATCAACCATGCGAATTCCGGTGACATTGTTTTTGGTATCGGTCTAAGCTCATTGGAATAGCCTAAAACCGGAATGGAATTATCATCTGCTGCCACTACCACGAACTGCCCTTCCCTAGTGAAGAAAGTGTAAAGTAAGGGGAGGTTCTTCGCATCGCTGGGGTATTCCCTTTGTGCGGGAGTTAGTGCTCCGTGGGCAAAAACATTTATTTCGGTGAATACAGGGTTATGGTTTAGCGCAGCAGGACCCTTGTTTAACCAAGCTTTGGCGACAATCTCTGCCTGCTGAGGTTGAACAAAAGAAGCCATTAGCGGTAAACACAAGATTAACAAGGCAAAGCTTAGCAATGCTAACTTGCTTTTGGCATAGTTTCTATACTGAAGCATCATTCCTCCATGATCTATTCTTCTACTATATTATAATACAATATTCGTTCCAACACCACCGGTAATCTGCTCTATCAGCCTATATCAGCACCAAAACAACACAATCTGATACATTTTCCTCCGTTTCCGCTTCTCCCTATTAAGCACTGCGGTATGATTACGGACATATTGCGGAGAAAGAGTGTAATGAGAGCGTGATTATAGCTTAGTAAGTGCAGGGGCGGTGCAGAAGTATGCTTTGTATAAGCAGAAGCTGTCCGATGCTGTCCTCTCGTCCTCTCGACCTCTCGACTTAATGGCATGCAAAAGAGCCGTTGGCGATGGCGGCGACCTACTCTTCCACACAGTTG
>CALDSN010000149.1 GCA_937924555.1 uncultured bacterium
CGTGCACGTCGGCGTTTTTGCGGCAGTAACCTGTCAACTATATCAGGACTTGACATTACTTATCGGTCTTAAAGCCTACATGCTTGTTTTCGTTTTGGCCTTGCACCTTAATTTCCCCAAACTGGTTTTCGTATGTCTCGATGTTCTTTTCCAAAAGCTGCATAAGCTGCTTTGCATGGGAGGGGGTCATTAGTACTCGGGTGTAGATGCGGGCATCGGGGATACCTGGAAGGATGCGTCCACAATCCACGATGAATTCTGAGGGGGAATTGGTGATTACAAAGAAATTGGCATAGGTCCCTTCGCCCACCTTTTCGTCGATTTTAATCTGAATTTGCTGTTGTTGAGCAGGTTGATTAGACATTGTTATCTCCTTATTTGTTGCATTCAAATTCTGATAGTACCTGGGTGCTATCAAGGACAACCCCATTGGCTGCTATCTGTTTTATGATGTTATTATACTGTGGCGAGTTACGGCAAATATCCAAACTGCCGAGTAAGATTAAACGCTGTTTGGCACGGCTGACAGATACATTTAGTTTACGGTCAATTGTGCCGTCATCCGATAGCGATTCCATGGAACGAAGGTCATATAGGCATCCCAAGGGCATACACATTATTATAATATCTCGTTCAGAACCCTGAAAACGTTCCACCGTGTCGATTGAGATGTCTTTATCCAATTCACATAGTTCTTTGCGTAGAGCATGTATCATGGCTCTGAATGGAGTAACTATTCCTAATTCCCGGGAGGGGTCTTTGATGATGTCATGTGCTCGCATGGCATGTATTAGCTTGGTAACAAGATCAATCTGAAGGGTGTCAACATGGGACAGTTTCGATGGGGGAGTGTCTATCCATACCAAACGATGAGCTAAGAATTTGGGGACATTATGGTTTACATGTAGTTCAGCTATCTGTTGCTCCGTTGCGCACACAAGCTTATTACCGTAGTAACTTTCAACAAGTGCAGCAATACTCTTATGCATACGGAAGTGTCTGGTTAGCATAGATATATGGCAAGAATGAGGATATTCAGCATATATCTTATATAGCCTCTCCATCAAGGATTGGTTGTAATTGGTGTATTTTAGTTCGCCAAGCTCCTTCTCCATGAAACTAAAGGGTTCTTTTTGCTGTACACTGATGGGCGGTAGTTGATTTTGATCACCAATCATAATAGTTTTGGGTGTCTTTACCATGATGCCAAGGATGCTGTTTTCGATGATTTGTGAAGCTTCGTCGATGATTAGTTCGTCAACCTGAATTATTCGCTGCATTTCACCAAACCATGCATTGGCACTCTGAACCGTGGAGACCCAGATGCGATTAGCTTGGATTATCTGCTGCATCTCCTCAAATCGTTTGCCGGAGATGATTGTATCCAAACGTTGCTCATGGATAATTGACGAACTTCCCATTCTAATAAAGGGGATCTCCTGTCTGCCAAGACATAGACATATCTCGTCCACAGCTCTATTGGTGAAACTAAGAATAACAAGGCACTTGCTTGTGCTTAGGTACAAGTCCTTTATGTATCTGCCTAGTAAACCGGAAGTCTTCCCGGTCCCAGGAGGACCCTGAACAATGTATAGCTCTTTGGCAGCATGCATAGATGCCAAGATGGTTTCGAAGTCCTCTGAATCGGCAAACTGACTTTTAGATACCTCGGGCAGCTTCACACCCAAAAGTAGATCACGCTTATGTGGTTCGGCAGACAAGAAGCTCAATAACGATGATATTGGCGTGTATAGAGCAGTTTCAAGGTTATCGTGCTCAATAGCCCACAAATATGCACTTCGTAAGCGATTATTATTTTGCAAGCCCCCTCGTACACTCACCTGTAGCTGGCGTTCATCCAAAACGGTGATTACCCCTCGCAAAACCTCCTGTTTGGTAATCTTCTGCGCCTGATTGTAAAGAACCACAATATCGCCTTGGCGGAAATCTGCAATTTCCTCTGGGTCGCCAATGGAGAAGTTTATCAGCTTCTTGTCATAGGAGATGGGTACGAGTCCCGTGATTATCTTATATGATCCTTTCTTTTCAGCCAAGCTTTCTTGCCAAAGTGAGTTGTGTCCATAGGAGTTTTCGGTGCGGGTGCCGTTGTCGCCGGTTTTAACAAACCATAATTCCCGCACTATGCGCATCAGTTGTGCACAGA
>CALDSN010000150.1 GCA_937924555.1 uncultured bacterium
CGAGATCTGATCGTGACTGGAGTTCAGACGTGTGCTCTTCCGATCTCATGGTCGATGGCATATTGGCTTACTTCAAAGCCCAGAACGCTGTAGCCCTTCTTGGCTACGGTTACAGCCATAGGTAAGCCGACATAGCCCAAACCTATAACTCCGATTTTCACACTTTTGTCTTTGATGGCATTCAGTAGGGACATAATACCTCCATTATGATATACTTCTATTCAAAATTGATACTTTATTGGATGGGATAAGTGATGATTGTTTGATAAAAGCAGGGGAAATACAAGCTGAGTAGCTCTCGGCTTGACAATCGTTTGATGGCACTCTATTGAGGCTCAATCGCACATAACGCTCCTGCTTCATAGTCACATTGAACATATCGGCACAGTACTCAATTCAATATGTGGGACACATCGTAACAAATCCATAATTTTGTCAATCCAATATTAGTACAACCGTCAGGATTGTTGTTATTGCCTTTTTCTTGACAGCAACCCGATGGATAAGAACCATAGCTTTCTGATATAACTAATTGGAGTTTACATGATTTATCTCATCCTAAGCGTTCTCTGCTCTGTTCTGATTGCCAATTTTCTCATGGTTGCAGACCGCCGGGGAGTGATAAGTATGTTGCCCATCTTCTTGGGGAATTACTTTGTTGCCACACTGCTCAGCTATCGTAGTCTGCCATCGAATATGGGATTTCCTCCGATGTTTGACATCTGCTTCGGGATATTGACCGGGGCTTTATTTCTCACTAATTTCTGGGTGTATCAGAAGAGTATTGTCCATAATGGCTTGTCTCTATCGGTAGGGGTCATGCGTATTGCCATGATTATCCCCATTCTGCTGGCAGTTGTGATGTTCAGGGAAAGCATATCACCCACAAATATACTGGGGATAGTCATTGGAGTGGCAGCTTTCAGCTTGAAGGCAAATCCCAAAGAACTGCATAAATTGCTTTGGATTGCTGGTTTGTTCCTCATATCCGGGCTAACGGATGCCAGTTTGAAGGTTTACAAGGAACTGGGTAGTGGTAATGAAGCACTATTCGTGTTCATCGTCTTCATCTCTGCCTTTGTGTTCACCCTTGCCTTAATTGTGGGCAGCAAGCTGTCTTTTGGCTATAAGAGTGTTCTGTTCGGCTGCTTACTTGGTATCCCCAACCGACTTTCCACGGTGTTCTTTCTGAAGGGCTTGGATAGTATCCCTGCCTCCATTGCCTACCCCACGGTAGCAATCTCCATAGTTCTGTTAAGTATAATTAGCGATATAGTGGTGTGGAATAAACGGATTAACCAAAGGGATATCTTGCTGTGGGCTATGTTGGTGCTTAGTTTGCTCCTGTTAAATGTGGCGTAACAATACACTTTCCTCAGCAAAGCTAAAGCTCTGATAGCAAAAAAGGCTTGACAGGAGACAAGCACACAAAAAGCTCTATGCTAATGCAAATGATACCCAAAAGGAGATAGGGATTATGACAAAAGTATCTATTGCTCCCGATGGCACTGAATATCCAATGCCAACAGAAGCGCAAGCAGCAGAAGAGAAGCAGATTCTCATTAAAATCACAGAAGAGCAGCGTGCTCTGGGGCGCAAGATTGTGGCAGTTCAGGGCTTGGGCTTTGTGGGATGCGTGATGGCTTCCGTAGTAGCTGATGCTACCGACAAAGAAGGCAAACCTATTTATTATGTTCATGGTCACCAAAGAGCTTCCAAACGCTCATACTGGAAGGTACCGGTGATAAACTCCGGGATTCCGCCGGTGAGTTCCTCCGATGCCGAAGTCCCTCTCATTTTCCACCGTACAGTAGTGGAGAAGAAGAACTTCCGCGCCACCTGTGATGATAGCGTTTATGCTTTAGTTGATGTGGTGGTGGTGGATATTCAGCTTGATGCCACCAAACCTGCTTTCGGAGAAGCAGAAAAGGGCTATTGCGATATTAGTGCTTTCCGCGAAGGTATTCGCACTTTGGGGCAATATATCCAGCCCCATTGTATGGTGTTGGTGGAAACAACTGTGCCCCCAGGAACCTGCGAAAAGGTGGTTAAACCCATTTTGGAAGAAGAGTTCACCAAGCGTGGCATTGATATAAAAGCCAATCCCCCCTTGGTTGCCCATTCCTACGAACGGGTGATGCCCGGAGCAAGGTATGTGGAGTCCATTCGCGATTTCTGGCGCGTGTTCTCCGGGGTGAACCCGAAATCCATTGAGCTTTGCCGCGAGTTCCTCTCTAATGTGCTCAATGTTGAGAAGTTCCCGCTTACCCAATTGGACAGCACCAATGCCAGCGAGCTTTCCAAGACCATGGAGAATACCTATCGTGCCGTGAATATTGCCCTCACCTTGGAATGGGCAAAGTTTGCCGAGCAGATTGGAGTGGATATATTTAAGGTGCGCGATGCCATACGCAAACGCCAAGGCACACATGATAACCTGTTACGTCCCTCCTTGGGTGTAGGTGGCTATTGCCTTACCAAAGACCCCGTGCTGGCAAACTGGGCTATGGGTGCCCTGTTTGGTGCTGAAGGCTTCCTTGATTTTGCCATCCGGTCGGTGAATGTGAACGACACCATGCCACTGCACACCATCGAGATTATCAAAAAGGAATTCAAGAGCTTGCAGAACCTTAAAGTTGCTGTGCTCGGTGTGTCATATCTGGAAGATGTGGGCGATACCCGCCATTCTCCTTCCAAGACATTGGTGGAGTTCCTACGCAAAGACCTTGCCATCGTTAAAGCTCACGATCCCTATGTGGAAGCTTGGCCAGAGCTGGAAGAAGTGCACGTGGAGAACGACCTTAACGCAGTGCTCCCAGATGCGGATGTTGTTATCTTCGCCGTGGGACATGGTCAATATAAACAGCTAGCCCCCAAGGATGTGCTGGACATCTGCAAGAGCAAACCTCTCATCGTGGATTGTTCCAACTTCCTAAACGATGCCACCATCAACACCTACAAAGGCTTGGGCTGCAAAGTCCGCGGGGTTGGTAAAGGTCACATCGTAGATTAAGAAACATATTATGATAGCATAATGGGGGAGGTTCGCCTGCCCCCATTATAGTTAGAATACCAAGAATAAAACATTACTGGAGACCGATATGATACTAACTGATGCCCAATTGTTCAGCGAGATTCACCGCTGCGAATACTGCGAGAATAAACCTTGTAAAACTGCCTGTCCTTGCGATTGTTCACCTGCAGATTTCATGATGGCAGCTTCCGGCGGGAAGCCCTCCGACTTCAAAAGAGCTGCCGGGATAATCCTAGCCAGCAACCCTTTGGGAGGAATCTGTGGCAATGTATGCCCGGATTATCACTGCGTGGCAGCCTGTTCCCGAGAGAAGTTCGACACACCTATTCTAATCCCCGCCGTGCAGGCAGCAATAGTGCGCAAGGCAAGAGAATTGGGCGAAGTTCCTGAATTCACGCATCCTGCTCCCAACGGCAAGAAAGTGGCTGTGGTGGGTGCGGGTCCTGCGGGCATCGGTGCAGCGGTTAGCTTGGTGCAGATGGGTTATGGCGTGGAGATGTTCGATACCGAACCATTCGGCGGACAGGTAAACCTCATTCCTGCAGAGCGGATGGAAGCGGGAGTATTGCTGAGCGACCTCTTTTACCTCACAGAAACCTTCCATCTAGAACCCCAACAGCGGGAGATACACGATCCAGCAGCCTTGCTGTCCGAAGGCTTTGCTGCCGTTATCGTGGCGGGAGGTCTAAATCAACCCATACATCTCAACATCCCCGGTGACGAGAATGCCATCTATGGCTTTGATATTCTCAAAAATCCCGGCTGTTTCCTGTTCAAGGGCAAGCGTATTGCTTTGGTCGGTGGTGCTATTGCCGCAGACCAAGCCCTGCTTGCTGCCCGTGGCGAAGCAGCTCATGTGGAGATGATCACCCTGGAGGCGTTTGCCGAGATGCCACTATCCAAGCACGAGAAAGAAGTGCTTATTGAGGCGGGAGTGTGTTTCACGCATCGCACTCGCATAAGTGAGATTGTGAACGAAGGCCACATGACTATAGGCATAAAGACCAAGCCCGTCTTCCTCCCCAAAGGAGAGAGCTTCCATCCTGCCAAGATTAAAGATGAGGAGGGCAGCACTGAGTTGTTCCGTCCCTTTGACCTTGTTATCATCGCCGTTGGTAACCGTCCTCCCTTCAAAGATGCCGCTAAAGGAGTATATCATTGTGGCGACATGGCTAATGGTCCCACCACTGTTGTGGAAGCTGTTGCCTCTGGCAAGAACACCGCAGCCTTGGTTAATGCAGAGTTGAACAGCATTCCTTTCAGTTCACCCGAAAAAGCCACTAAAAGTTGCACCCCCATTATGGGCTGGAAGAAGCTCCCTGTTCCTTTGGATACAGACTTCTTCGGCTTCACGATGGATTCCCCCTTCATCCTTTCCGCTGCTCCTCCCACTGATGGCTACGAGCAAATGAAGAAGGCATACGAAGCAGGCTGGGCAGGCGGGATTATGAAGACCGCATTCGACAATCTGGACATCCACATCCCCGGCGAGTATATGTTTGCCTGGGGCGATAAGCATAAAACCTTCGCCAATTGCGACAATGTTTCCGATCACCCTCTGGATAGGGTTTGCGAAGAGATAGGACGCCTCAAAAAGGAATATCCCTCCAAGCTCACTATGGCTTCCACAGGCGGTCCTGTAACCGGGGATGATGAGCATGACAAAGCAGGCTGGCAAAGCAACACCAAGAAGCTGGAGCAAGCCGGAGCAATGGGCATTGAATACAGCCTTTCCTGCCCCCAGGGTGGTGATGGTACTCATGGTGACATCGTTGCCCAAGACCCCGTGCTAACTGCCAAGATCATCGATTGGGTGATGCAGATAAGCGATCCTAACATCCCCAAGCTCTTTAAACTCACCGGAGCTGTAACCGCCATTTACCCCATCATTTCGGCAGTAAAAGGTGTGCTGGATAGATATCCAGAGAAGAAAGCAGGTGTTACTCTTGCCAATACCTTCCCCACCCTTGGCTTCCGTGCCAGAGAAGAAGGTTGGGACGAGGGGATAATCGTGGGTATGAGCGGTGAAGGTGCCCTGCCGATAAGCTACTTAAGCCTTGCCCGTGCAGGTAACATGGGCGTATTCGTTTCCGGTAACGGTGGAGCGATGAACTATATGGATGCGGCCAACTTCCTTGCCCTCGGCGCTGGGAATGTGCAATTCTGTACCGTTGCCGAGAAGTATGGCTACGGCATCATTGATGAGCTTAAAATGGGGCTTTCCCACCTCTTGGAAGCCAAAAAGCTGCACAGCGTCGCGGAACTGATTGGCATAGCCCAACCCAAACCCGTAACGGACTTCATGGAGCTTCCCAAAAAGACAAAGAGCTCATCCCTGAAGCGTGATCTGTGCGTTCAGTGCGGCAATTGCACCCGCTGCCCTTACCTTGCCATCAGCTTGGATAAGGATGGCTATCCGCAGATTGACACCGATAAGTGCGTTGGTTGCTCCCTGTGCGTGCAACTCTGCTTTGCCGGTGCCCTAGAAATGAAACAAGATAAATAAGCAAACCGGATTATACTGCCGGAGTGCGCCACTCATTGCACTCCGGCTTTTTTTATCTTCCTATGGGCAGTAATTAATCTTTAACATACATTCTCTCATGCTTTTAGACACATACATCATCCCTATTGCTATCTTAGCTCACCACCTCATCAATCCCTCATGATTCCTGGGTCCGACGAGGGAGTCACCCGGGAGTCATGAGAGAGTGACCCCCGATTTCTTGCAGGGAGCAGGCATGAAAGTAACACTACATAACCATGACATCATGAAGTGACAAGCATGGCTTCAACACCACTTTGCAGGTAAATAGCTTGGTGTAGCTTGGGTAAAGGGAAAGGAAGGATAAGTACTTTTATGAGATTGTGATTGACAGAATAGCAGAGCCACGAGCAATTGAACATAAGTTCACATGAGCATTACCTATCATTAACTTACAGGAGGCTTTATGCCTGGCATAAAGGCAGTTAGAACTATACATGAATTGCCAATTATAAAGGGATTTCGTCCTTTGTGGATGCATCCCAATTATCGCAGCGCAATCACCTTGCATCTGGAAGAATATGAAGTGTTGCGCTTGATGGATTACGAGGGCATGATTCACGAACAAGCCGCACAGAAGATGCAGGTTTCCCGCCCCACCATCACCCGCATCTATGAGCAAGCTCGTAAGAAACTTGCCAAAGCTTTAGTGGAAGGGCGAAGCATCCTTATTGAGGGCGGTGAAGTGCAGCTTAAAGGGTCGCATTATATGTGCGAGGATTGCAGGCAGAAATTTTGCATTGAAGAAGAAACACAACAGAATAAATGTCCGGATTGCGGGTCACAACGAATCATCAGCCTTAGCGAATGCTTTATTGGCGGATGCAAGTGTTGCCGTAAGTGCCGGTAACAATTAAGGAGATTACATGAAGATTGCATTACCTTTAGCCGGTGGAGAGCTTAGCCCTCACTTTGGTCATTGTGAAGCATTTGCCCTTTTCACCGTTGAAGAGGATATGATAGTTGCAGAAGAAACCGGAAGCCCCGAGGAGCATGGCTGTGGCTCTTATCCTCAGTATCTGAAAGCTCTGGGATGCAGCGTAGTTATTGCCGGAGGAATAGGTATGGGTGCTCAGAATAACCTGCAAGCACAAGGGATTGAGGTGTATCCCGGTGTATGCCCGGCACCGCTTCGTCAATTGGTGCAGCAATACTTGGATGGGACGCTGGAGAAGAATGGTGAGCTTTGCAGCCATGAGCACCATGAACATGGTGAACACGGTGAGCATAGTTGCGGGCACCACTAAGAGGAACAAATGGAAGACAATAAAGACACTCAAATACAGGCTAATCTGGCAAAGATAAAGCACCGCATCATGGTTATGAGCGGTAAAGGTGGAGTTGGTAAGAGCTTTATTGCCACCAATCTCGCCTATGGCTTAGCGATGCAGGGCAAGACAGTGGGGATATTGGATGCCGATATCCATGGTCCATCCATTGCCAAACTTACCGGAACCGAAGGTATGCCCCTGCCAATGAACCAAGAGAGCGGGAACCCAATGCCCATCAAGGTTCTCTCCAATCTGTATGTCCTATCTGTTGCCTCTATGCTCAGTTCGGACAGCAGCGCACTTATCTGGCGCGGACCCATGAAGATGGCACTCATCAAGCAGTTCTTCAGCGATTTTGACTGGCCTGAGCTGGACTATCTGATTATCGATTGCCCTCCCGGAACGGGTGATGAACCATTAAGCATAGTGCAGACTATCGGTAAACTGGATGGTGCAGTTATTGTGACAACTCCCCAAGATGTGGCGATTATTGATGTCAAGAAGTCTGTAGATTTTGCCCACAAGCTGAACCTTCCTATCTTGGGTATCGTGGAAAACATGAAGTATTTCCGCTGTCCCAAGTGCAATGAAATCACCCCTATCTTTGTGGGTAAACAGCTTGAGCAGATGATATTTGAGCATTCATTGGACTTACTGGCAGAGTTGGAGATTGATCCCAATATATCCTTATCCGGTGATGCAGGCAAACCATACATCTATTTCTATAATAAACTTCCCGCTGCTGAGCTGTTAATGAGCGCAGTGACGAAGTTAATCACAAAAATAGAGCAATAGTGCTTTATCAAGCAAGCCTGCCAAAACAACTTTGGCAGGTTTGCCGTTTTATGTTTGTGGGTTAGTTTATTCTTAGTTCAACTGCATGCGAATGCTGCAGGTTGTTTGGAAAGGAGAGACTTATGCCCGATAATCAAGAGAAGATTTACGCCCTATACGAAGAGATATCTGCTAAGAAAGCAGAAATGTACGCTTTGATGCGCAGCGCAGAGCGATTCGAAATGCAAGATTATAAACTGTTGAACCGGGATGGCAGCGAGGTGTTGCTGAGTGAGCTGTTCGGCAATAAACAGGAGATGATTCTGGTGCACAATATGGGGACAAGCTGTCCCTACTGTACCCTATGGGCAGATGGATTCAATGGTATCTACAAGCATCTGGAGGATAGAGCCGCCTTTGTGGTGTCCACACCCGATAGCCCTGAAGTGATGGATAACTTTGGCAAGAGCAGGGGCTGGAACTTCCGCATGGCATCCACTGCTGCCTGCAGCCTGAAGAAAGACTTGGGGTTCCAACTCGAAGATGGTAGCTATTACCCCGGAGTATCCACCCTCCTCAAGGATGAGAATGGTAAAATCTACCACATTGCCAAGAGCTTCTTCGGTCCCGGGGATGACTTCTGTGCCCTGTGGTACCTCTTCGACCTATTGCCCAATTCCAACCCGGACTGGGAGCCGAAGTTCAAGTATTGACATTATCCAGATAAAATACTAAAATACATCTCTTTATATGGACACCGCATGCTCGATTGTGGTGTCCTTTTCTGTATCTTCAAACAAATCGCCCTTGCTATCATTACATGATCATTACCTAATCATTACATAAGAAACATGCAATGATTAGGTAATGATCATGTATTTCGAAGCAGGGGAAATCCAGAATGGAGGCATCTATCAAACAACTGGACTTACATGACATTCTCGCTTCAATACATATAGTTGGGGAACAATTATTGCATAATTGAAAGGTCAGAGAATATCAATAACACAGGAGACCTTATGTTTAACGGTACAAAACGCTTAGTGATTTTGCTACTGGCATTATTACTGATAAGCACCCTAAGCTTTGCTGCTGACGCACGCAGAGTAAATTTTTCATCGTCCGGAAACAAAGCTGAGCTTGTTTCCAATAACGATTATGGTTTTGAGATTCAATTCAGGCTCCAGGACTACAGTGTGGAAGAAATCCAGACCAAAGCCGGAGTGTTTGACCAGATTAACGTGGATGGTTTCGGCTTCTCCGGTAAAATCGGCGAGCCCAAGCTCCCTGTATTTAGCAAGCTGATAGCTGTTCCGGTTGGAGCAGAGGTACAGGTGGAATACCTTAACCGCAACCAGCTTAGCATAGATAGCAGAGATACCAAGCTAAACCACAGATTAATCCCGGCACAAGCTTCTGTATCCAAATCCGATAACCCGGAGATGGTGCCCTTTGCTTATAACAATGAAGCCTATGCCAAAAATAGCTTCACCGGAAACGGCTTGTTCAAAGTGGAAGAAATCGGCTATCTGCGCGGAGTGCGCATGTTCCGCTTCGATTATGAACCTATTCAATACAATCCCAGCACTGGCGAATTGCAGATTGTTAGCGAAGCCGATATTAAAGTTAACTTCATAAACCCGGATTTGCAAGCCACCAAAGACCTGTTGGACAAAACAGGCTCAGTGGAATATGATACTCTCTATGGCAAGCTGATGTATAACTGGAGAGATGGCGAGAGAGTTAATAACAACCGCTATCCCACCAAAATACTTATCCTTTGCCCCCCAGCCTATACCAGCACAATGCAAACCTTCGTGGATTGGAAAATCCAGCAGGGTTACCAGGTGCAGGTAACTACTGTCGGTTCAACCGGCACGGTTGCCAATACCACCGCAGCGATAAACACCTATATGGCAGGTGTATGGTCGGCAGCAACCGCTGAGAACCCCGCACCCACCTATTTGATAATTGTTGGAGACACATCCACAACTGGTGATAACATTATCGCCAATACCGGCGTGTCAGCATCCCATGTGACCGACCTCACTTATGTACGCTTACAAGGAACCGACTACCTCCCAGAAATGTATTATGGCAGATTCTCCGTATCCTCCGCCACAGAGCTTACCAATGTAATAACCAAGACTTTAACTTTTGAAAAAACAGCCATGCCCGATCTTAGCTATCTGGGTAAAGTGGTGATGATAGCCGGTGCCGATGCATCCTATGCACCCACCTATGGAAATGGACAGATCAACTATGGCACAACGCATTATTTTAACGCCACCAATGGCTTAACCAGCAACACCTACCTTTATCCTGCATCCGAGACCAGCGATGCAAGCATCATTGCCAATGCCAACGAAGGAAGAGGTTATATTAACTACACCGCTCACGGCAGCGAAACAAGCTGGGCAGACCCCACCTTCAGCGTTAGCGATGTTAACTCCATGACCAATACCAACAAGTATGGTCTGATGGTGGGTAATTGCTGCGTGTCGAATGCATTTGGCACAAGCGTATGCTTTGGTGAATCCATTATTCGTAAAGCCAATGCCGGTGGTGTCGCCTATATCGGTGCCACCAACAACAGCTATTGGGATGAGGACTATTGGTGGGGTATTGGCTACAAAACCCCTATCCAGGCAGCTGCTCATGCTTATAGCTCAACAACTTTGGGAGCTTATGATGCAGTTTTTCACACCAACGGCGAAGCTTTCACTAACTGGGCAACCACCGTGGGTGAAATCAATGTGATGGGAAACACAGCCGTGGAGCAGAGCACTAGCACCAGAAAGCCTTATTACTGGGAGATATACACCATCATGGGCGATCCCTCCCTCATGCCCTATATGGGGGTACCCACTACCAACACGGCTACCTACCCCACAACCATACTGATTGGGACAACCTCAATAAATGTAACTGCCACCCCATACTCAAGAGTGGCTTTAACCATGGGTGGAGTGATCTATGGTACAGCTTTGGTTCCCGCCAGTGGATCCCTTACTCTCACGATTACGCCTTTCGCCACAGTAGGAACTGCGAAGCTTGTAATAACTGCGCAGAATAAGGTTACCATTCAAAGCGATATTACCATTGCTCCAAACTCAGGGGCATATCTCACGGTGGAAACCAACACCTATAACGACACCAATAATAACGTGGCGGAATATAACGAGACCGGTAGATTCACCACTACCTTCAAGAATGTTGGCTCTCTTGCCTCCGGCACAGCAACCGCTACTCTTACCTGTTCCACCTCGGGTATTACCATTACTGATGGCACAGAAAGCTTGGCTGCTATTGCTTCCGGAGCTTCTGTGGTTAAGACCAACGCTTTTAGCTTTACTACAGCTAATAACATGGTTAATGGCACCAGTGCAGCCTTTACCATCACCGTGGTATCCGGCAGCGACACATGGACGCACAACTTCACCCAGACCATTGCCGCCCCCATCTTAGGCTTTGGCAGCTATTCCATCAATGATGCAGGTGGAGATAATGACGGCAAGCTTGATCCCGGTGAAACGGTTACCGTTACAATGCCTCTGAATAACAC
>CALDSN010000151.1 GCA_937924555.1 uncultured bacterium
AACTGCCTGTTTTTCTTCGAGCTGAGGCTTGGTATCTGCTCGTAATAGTACGCCGGATTGGTGTCCTGAGCAAGAGTGTAGTGGTATTGCCCCAAAGCCACCAACGATTGAGCGTATATCATTGCCACGGGTTTGTTTCCCTGCACAGTCTTGAAATACACCGTTTCGGGAGAGGATTCCTCCACCCCCTGTCTGCTCACCACATAGGATTCAAACTGCAGCCAGGTATTCTGCGGACTAACGGTTAATGCAGGGTTTGAGCTTGCGTTCAGCACTACTTTGCGGATATTCGGACAGTCTAAAGTGCTGTGCCAAGCTCCATGAGCCGTTACATTCATGTCGCTATCCAGTGTGTTGAGCCGAAACATAAAGTGATGCGCATACAAACCTTCCACATAGACGTTGCCGATAATCTCGTTCAACCCAAACTCCAACCCCATGCCGACAGTGGCACCCATACTAAACGGTACGGTGATGCGGCTGCCAAAAATCCTATCACTCTTGAAGGGCGATGTGAGGGTAGTGATGCTGCCATCCTCTGTTTTCACCTGAACTTCAACCCTCACCACCATGTTTTTCACAATCTTATTTGTGGATGCGAAGTCCAGGCTCAGGCGAGCTTGGTTCGTCCAAATAGTTCTGTGCGGTCCCGGCTCGGTAAGCGGAGTGTTGCTGGTATCTCCCGGACTGCGGAAATATAACCATCCATCCTCATCCGCAGCATAACCTGCGGGCAGGGAAGAGCTTAGGGTGCTCAACCGGTATGCGTACTGCACACCTTCCGGGTTGTAGACAGAAATCTCCTGACGGTAGATGTACTCATCATTATCCAGAAGCAGCTTATCCTCGGAAAAGCTAATCCCCGGCTGTTCACTTGTTTTGTGCGGGGCAAAGGGATTGGGGTTCCCACAGGAAAACATTCCAATGCAGATAAACAGCGCAAACAAGAACAGATAGGGAGTTATTGTACCGTTTAGCTTGCGTTTTCTTTGCTTGCTGTAGCTTTTTATCGCAGCAGATTCACCACTGCTAAAAGGAACAGACATAAAACCAAACAACATAGTCTTTCTTTTCACCTATACCTCCATGTACATTGGGGAAACACATCGCATAGACTGACGAATATCACTTGTTTAGTCCTGCTTTGTGAGCTTGGTGCAAGGTAAATATTCTCCTACAAGCGTGTCAAGTAAATTATTTTTATTTACTTTAGGCACTCTCCATCTTTCAACCACCCTCAATAATCAGCACTTAACCACCTATTCCGCCGTCACTTCACCGCCTCGTATATCCAAGGTGATTCCCTCATCCCACCCGGGAATCACGAGGGAGTCACCTGAGAGTGATTAGGCATACGAACAAGGAAGTATCATGTTACACAATTATTGGCACTACTTGGCAAGAATTGTCTTGACAGTGAAAGACAGGGCGAAGGAATATGACACCAAAATGCACATAATCGCATATTGCGATGTAATTACAGGGAGGATTGCCGTGAAAGGAACAGATAATCCACACACAGCAAAGTGGCTTAGGCTGCGTCTAATTTTCCTTGTGACAATACTTTATGTCCTGCTTCTCCCTCTCAGTGCGGAGATATTAATCCCCATGGACATCACCCAAAGCAATCACCTAAAAGCATACGGAATAGCGTTTCAGGGCTTGAAAGAGCAGCTTGTGGGCAAATGGCTGTTAAACTATCGGGGAGGCAGCTTCCTGTTCCCGGATTCCGATGCTCTTGCTGCTCTGTGCAACATCCGCGGTGTGCGCTACGAAAGCGTGGGCTCTTCGCAGGTGGCGGGGATAATGGCGGAGATTCAGGAAGCCAATATGGAGAGCGTAACCTTGGAGAAAGAGCCAAAGATTGCCGTGTATATCCCGCCCAATGCCCTGCCTTGGGATGATGCGGTTACCCTTGCCCTGGAATATGCGGAGATAGAATATGAAAGGGTTTGGGATGATGAGGTGCTGGAAGGTAAGCTGAATGATTATGACTGGCTGCACCTGCACCACGAGGATTTCAGCGGACAGTATGGCAAGTTTTATGGCTCTTACCGCAACACAACTTGGTACCAGAACGATATCAAAGTGAACGAAGCTATGGCAGCCAAGCATGGCTTTGCCAAAGTGTGGCAGCTTAAGCATGCCGTGGCGGAAAAGGTGCGAGAATTCGTGATAAACGGTGGCTTTATGTTTGCCATGTGTGCCGCCACGGATACCTTCGACATCGCTATGGCTGCGGGGAATATGGATATTGTGGACAGTGTGATAGATGGCGACGGGATAGACCCGCAGTATAATAAAAAACTGGACTTCAACCGCTGCTTTGCCTTCGAGAACTTCAGTGTGCGCCCCAATCCTTTTGAATATGAGTTTTCGGATATCGATGCCAGCGACTATTCCATGCTGCGAGGTGCCGAAGGGGATTACTTCCAGTTGTTCGACTTCTCGGCGAAGTACGACCCCGTGCCCACTATGCTCACCCAATGCCACACCAATGTGATAGACGGCTTTTTGGGTCAAACGACCTCCTTTTTTAAGGACAAAGTGAAGAAAAGCGTGATTATCCTTGCCGAAGTGCCGGGTCAAAACGAAGTGAAATACATCCACGGTAATATCGGGAAGGGCACCTTCACCTTCTATGGAGGGCACGATCCGGAAGATTATCAGCATAAGGTGGGTGATCCCGAAACCATTCTGGAGCTATACAAGAACTCTCCGGGATATAGATTAATCCTGAATAATGTGCTGTTTCCCGCAGCAGAAAAGAAACAGTTAAAGACCTGAGGTGGATGTGAACAGTTTCTATCCCAAACTACGCAGCGTGCAGATAAAGACAGGGATTTGGACAGTAGCCATAGGAATAATCCTGCTCTTAAGCTATCTCTGGCTTAGCAACCGCTTGAATATGGGTGCAAGTTATGAGCTGAAGGTAAGCTTTAGCGATGTGAACGGCTTGGAAGTAGGTGACAAAGTGGTGTTCCGCGGGATGGAAGTGGGCAGAGTGAAGGCAATCAAGGCACAAGGTGATGTCATTATGGTTCTTGCGGGTGTTGATAACGAGATTAAGCTGCATGGGGGAACGCAGTTCAAGGTTATGGACAGCGGGTTGATGGGTAGCAAGGTGTTGGCAATTATCCCCGGAACGGAGACAGAGCGTCTTGACATCACCAAGGTACAGTCCGGTACCTCTCCTGAAGGTTTGATGAATATGGTGTCACAGGCATCTGCCACATTGCATACTTTGCAGAGTTCTTTGGATGCCCTGCAAGCTCCTGACGGGGTACTTGCAGGATCCGCCAAGTTGGTGAAGAACGCCGATAGTGCAGTGCAGAATACCCAAGGCGCAGCTATGGAGCTTAAGCAAGAGCTTAGTGCGGTTATAGCCCGGGTGGATAAGCTCACCGCAGGGCTGAATATGGTGGTGCAGGATAACAGCGAGACTCTTAACCGCAGCATAGCGGAAACCCCTGCCATGATGAAGAAGATAAACGGTACTCTGGATAGCCTGCAGGTGCTGTCAGGAAATCTTAGCAAGGCGGCACAGCAATTACAATCCGGGGATGGCACAGCAGCCAAACTGTTGAATGATGATGAGTTATACACCAAGCTTGGGAGTTCTCTGGAAAATCTGGATGCCTTGATACAAGACATTAAAGCGCATCCCAAGAAGTATGTAAAGTTTAGTTTATTTTAGGATATTATGAGAAAGATACTTAGCCTAACGTTACTGCTACTGATGTGCCTATCCGCTTTTGCCCTCAGCTTCGGGCAGAACAAGATAAATGCGGTGGATCAGAACTGGTCGCTGATACAGACCATGCACTTCGACATATATTTTCCCAAGGGTGAGGATAAGTTCGGAAGAACCGTTTCTCTTATGGCGGAGGATATATATTACTACATCAAAGCGGATTTCAAGGTGCCGGTGTTAAGCCGTATCCCGATTATCTTTTACGCTTCAAAAACGGAATTCCAGACCACTAACATCATCTACTCCCTGCTGTCTGAAGGAGTGGGAGGATTCACGGAAAGCTTGCGGAACAGAGTGGTTGTGCCCTTTGATGGGAGCTATGCCGCTTTGGAGGAATTGCTTGCGCATGAACTAACCCATGCCTATGTGAATGCCATGGATAGCCGCATGGTTACGGCTCTCACACCCTTGCGTCCCGTGGCATTTCCCTTCTGGTTTTCGGAGGGATTGCCGGAATATCTGTCCATTGGCGGAGAAGACGAATATAATAACATGTTCATCATGGACATGGTGATAAATGACCGCATCGGCAAACTGCAAGAGACGGACGGCTATTTGGCGTACAGATTGGGTGAGAGCTTTTTGACATACATTGCCGATACATGGGGAAGACAAAAGATACCGGAATACTTCTTTGCCCTACGCAGCATGACCAACTTGGATGATGCTACCAAGAAAGTGTTTGGGATGGACTTTGCAGAGCTGGAATCCCGCTGGAACTATGAGCTGAAAAGGGACTATTTCCCCAGGATTAACAGCCATGGAATACCGATGGAGAGCTTTGAGCAGCGGACGTTTCATAAGAAAGACGGCTCATATTTCAACTTTGCTCCCCGCTTTTCCCCTGATGGCTCACGTTATGTGTATTATTCCAACGCTGGAGCAAGATACAGCATCTGGTTGGCGGGTACCCAAGGCTTGGATAAATCTAAGCTTATCTTACGCGGAGAAAGCAGTGCGAAACTGGAGGAGTTCTACTACTTCCGTTCCAGTCTCAGTTGGTTCCCGGATAATCGTAGGATTGCCTTCTCTGCCAAGACCTCAACCGGGGATAAAATACATATCTTTGATGTGGACAAGGAAAAGATATTGGAGACCCTTAGCTTCCCGGAACTGAGTGCGGTGTATGAAGTGGATGTTGCTCCCGATGGAAAGAGCTTGGTGTTCAGTGGGCAGAGTGCCATGCAGGCAGATCTGTATCTCTATAATTTGGAAAGTAAAGAACTAAAGCGTTTAACCAATGATACATATAACGAGGCGCACCCTCGCTTTTCTCCCGATGGCAGCAAGGTGGCTTATGATGCCGAGTGCAAACAAGGAGGGATGACCCCCAGGTATGGGATGTTTGCTGACCTTGTGCGCAATGTGTTGGTTATTGATTTGGGTAGTGGCGATGTAACTCAAATAAGCAACGAGAAGTATGATTGCTTTGCCCCCATCTGGGCAGATGGCGGAAGCAAGATTGTGTTTATCTCTGATAAAGATGAGATCAGCAATTTCGAGGTGATAGATTTACAGAGCGGTACCCGCGCTGAACTTGCCAAGACTATGGCAGGAGTGTTTGCAGGTGACCTCAGCCAAAACGATGAGTATCTCATCATGGCAAACTATTTCAATGGGGCATGGGACATCTATTTTGACGATAACCCCTTGCTCAATCTGGAATATAAAGACAGTACCCCACAAAGTATCCTGCATCGAGAAGATGACCTGCTAAGCGGTATTGATCTGGGTAGATTGGATTTATATGGAAAGCGAAGCAAAACAGAACGAAAGCGCAGCAATCCAGCCCGAATACCCAATGTACGGCGACCCCTTATCTCGAACTATGAATTCAGCTCCGAGGATTCGCTCCGTTTGTTCCCTGATGTTAGTTGGGATGATAAACCGGATAGCATCAGCACTCCCGTGGAGATTAAGCCCTACCGGAATAGGTTTGCCTTGGAACATCTCTGGGGTGGCATGGCGTATTCCTCATCACAGGGAGCTATTGGGAACTTGGAACTTGGTTTGGCAGATCTGATGGGTAACCATAGCATAGGCATCAGTCTGGGGATAAGCGACAAATTGGAGAAATCTAATCTGGTGCTGTCATACTTGCTTTTGAAGCATAGGGCAGATTATGGGATAGGTGTTTATAATCTCTATGATGAATACTTATACCGGATTTACATGCCTGGACAGGATGAGTATCTGCTGTTAAAGAATCGTGAATCGGGTATTAACCTGATATACAGATACCCCTTCAGCCGCTTTTTGCGTCTTGAGATGGATAACAGATTGTATCAAGTTGAGCAGAAATGGGATTGGTTACCTGCAGAGAATGTGGCGGAAGAGATATGGGTGGAGAATGTAGAGAAGGCAACGGATACGGTGTTTGCTCCCGGTATCAGCATTATACATGACAATTCCATATACGGATCCACGGGACCTTTGGTGGGCTGGCGGGCGATATATCATATGCGTAAGAGCTTTGCGGCAAAAGAACTGGAGTATTTCACCAACTATCTTGATATCTGCAGCTACACGCTGTTCAGTAAGCGTTATAGCCTTGCTATGAGGTTGAATGGTGCCGTCAGCACAGGGAAAAGCCCCGATAGGTTTAATCTGGATGGATACTATGGAGTGCGCGCACTTGATTCCTCTATTAGTGGAACCAAGAAAGCTCTTGCCACCATGGAACTACGCTTCCCCTTTATGGACTACCTTTCCATTGCCTTCCCAATTCCTTTAACTATGGGGAATATCCGCGGGTCAGCCTTCGTTGATGCAGGAGCTGTATGGGAGGATACCGATAGATTCCGCGGGCTGGAAAATGGACTACTACAAGATATCAAGATGGGATATGGTTTTGGTCCCAGGCTTAACTTAGGGTACTTTGTGCTGAAGTTTGATGTGGCTTGGCAAACCGATCTGTCCAATATCGGCAGGCCGAACTATTATCTCAGTTTAACTGAAGACTTTTAAGACTGATAAATATAAGAAAAGAGGAGAACCCATGAAAATTGATGTTATCCGCAAGCTTCCCGAACATCTGGACACAGTGATTTTAATGCAAGAGGAGAATGGCAGCATTCACGATGTGGAGTATGTCCCTAGCTCTTTGCTGGAACCTATCGAGATATTTATGAAGAATGAGGATTTTACTTTTGGTTTTGCCGCTTTGAAATCCTTTAGTTTGATTGTGGCTAAACGGCGAGTGAATATAATCCTGATGGGCGCCGGTGATAAGGATGCTCTGACCCCGAACAAGTTGCGCAGTATATTTGCTCCCGCTCTGCGGATGGCAGCAAAGATGAACGCCACGCAGATCTACCTGTTCCCGGGCTTTGTTAGCACTGTCAATGATGTGTCTTTTGGTCATATCCTGGCAGAGACTTCCCTGCTGGTTAGCTATCGCTTCGATAAGTATCTGAACAGCAACAAACAGAAAGACACTATGGAAGCTCTACACTATGTGCTGAACACTAAGAACACCAGGCATCTTAATCGCGGTATACTGGAAGGTAGAATCTATGCTGAAACCACCAACCTTGCACGGGAAATGGTGAATGAACCCGCAAATGTGATGACACCCGAAGCTTTGGCAGAAACGGCAAAGAAAGCTGCTCTGCAATATGGCTTTACGATAGAGACGCATTCGCAGGATAAACTCCGCCGCATAAAGATGGATGCTTTTCTTGCTGTAAGCAGAGGCTCTGCCAAAGAACCTAAGCTTATCGTTATGCACTATAACGGTAATCCCGATAAGCGTCAGGAACTTATTGCTTTGGTGGGTAAGGGTCTTACCTACGACAGTGGCGGGTATTGCATAAAAACACCTCAGGGCATGGTGAATATGAAGAACGATATGGGTGGTGCTGCTGCAGTGATTGGGGCAATGAGTGCCATTGCTTCCATGAAGCTGAAGGTGAATGTTGTGGGCATTGTGGCGGCGTGTGAGAATATGATATCAGGTGATGCCTACCGCACCGGGGATATCATCACCTCCATGGCAGGAAAGACTATTGAAGTAATAAACACCGATGCTGAGGGTCGTTTGACCTTATGCGATGCCATTCACTATGCGATAGAGAAGGAGCATGCTGATAAGATAGTGGATATTGCAACCCTTACCGGAGCTGCTGTTGCTGCACTCGGTACACAATTCTCAGCCGTAGTGACAAATAATGAGGCATGGCTGGAACAACTTAAAGCAGCGGCTTCCTTTACTGGCGAAAATGTGTGGCAACTACCTGCCCACGATGAGTATAAAGAACTACTAAAGTCCGATATTGCCGATCTGAAGAATGTGGGTGGTCCCATGGGGGGTGCCATAACAGCAGGATTGTTCTTGCGTGAATTCGTGCAGGAAAAACCTTGGCTCCACATTGACATTGCCGGAACTGCCCTGAAGGATAGAGAAAGCGGGGTGAATCCTTTTGGAGCGACCGGTGTGGGAGTACGCCTGCTGACCTCCTTGCTAAAGAGCATGGAGTAACTTCCCGAGCATAAACTTTAAATTAGGTAATTCTCGTTGTTTCTCGGTCACATTCCCATCTGTGGGGTGTGACCGGGGAAAGCAAGGGGAATGCCATTTATATGATTTATGGAGATTTTATGAGATTTCGAATATTACTAATTGTTACGCTGCTGGTGCTGCTTAGCTCTTGCCAAAGTAGCAAGAATAGAAAGAAGATGTTGTTATTAACCACTATTCACCCCTACGAACTGCTTTTATCTCAGCTTGTGGGTGATGAGTTTGAGGTTCAGTCCATTATTCCTGCCAATGCTTCTCCACACACATGGTCACCCAAGCCCACAGACCTGCGTTCATTGATTGATGCATCTCTTATTTTATCAAACGGGCTGGGGTTGGAAAAGAATCTGGAGAAGAGCTTTGCCACGCGTAAGAACGATATGCTGGTTGCTGCCAAGTTGATTGAAGATTCCATTCCCACTTTGGAAGAGGAAGAGCACCACCATGAAGGAACAGATCCCCACCTGTGGACTTCCCCGCAACTAATGATCAAGCTTGTTTCTGCCCTCGAAAAAGAGCTTTCCCAAAGGTTCCCTAATTCCTCACTGGTGTTTAGCAAGAATGCAGAGACTATGCGCAAGGAACTGGAAGCCGTGGTGGAAAGTGTCTCTATGGAGCGTAACGAATATACTGATGCAGGATTGGTTACTTATCATAACAGCTTCGGGTATTTTTGCCAGGAATTTGGCATCGATTACCTTGGGTGGGTGCAATTCTCACCAGGTCAGGATCCCAGTCCCACCGAACTTGCCTCCTTGGGAGAAACCATCAAAGAAAGAAAAGTTAAGGCTCTGTTTGTGGAGCCTCAGATGGATATAAAATCAGGCGAAGTTCTGGCGAAGGAGTTTGGCTTGCAATTGCTTACTCTTGATCCCTTGGGTAGCGATGGCAATGCCAAGACCATTTCCCAGCTTATCCTGAATAACTGGAACAGCATGAAGGGTGCGTTTGTCCCGAAATGATTCAGATTGCTGACCTGCAATTCCGTTTGGGCGGAAAAAGCATCCTGGAGGATATCTATCTGGAGATTCCTGATGGGGAGTTTGTTGCGATTATAGGTCCAAACGGTGCAGGCAAATCAACTCTTATCAAGCTTATTCTTGGCATTCATTCATTGCAGCAGGGTAGCATCAGCATCGATGGTGTGGAGCATTCAGCATGGCTAAACAAACACAGTTTTGGTTATCTTCCACAGCATGAGACATTTGAGCGCAATTTCCCCGCCACAGCTCTTGATATTGCGCTCATGGGCTTGGCTGGTAGCATACCCCTTGCACATCGGATACAAGGCAGGCATAGGCAATTGGCAATGAACGCTCTGGAGCAAACAGGAGTGGCGCATCTTGCCACCCGATACATCGGCAAACTCTCCGGAGGTGAGTTCCAGCGTGTTCTCTTAGCTCGAGCAATTGTGGGGGGTAGTAACTACCTTATCCTGGATGAACCGGAAGCAAGCCTGGACAGACCCTCGGTGCAGAGCTTTTTCAGCCTGCTGAAAAGCCTAAATGAGTCCGGTAAGACAATCATCACCATCTCTCACGACTTGAACATCCTTTCCGAGTATTGCAGTTTTCTGGTTTGCCTAAACCGCAGATTACACTGTCACAACAAAATGGAATTGGTTAGTGCCGACGTGATTCACAATACCTTTGGAGAAAGTGTGCGTATTATTGAGAAGGATTATTAGTCTATGTTCAAGTTCCATTTTCTGCTTAATGCTCTCTTTGGTGCCTTGCTTTCGGGCTTGAGTTTGGCGATATTTGCCCCATATGTAACCCTCAGACGCA
Organism: uncultured bacterium; assembly: GCA_937924555.1. Taxonomy (GTDB): domain Bacteria; phylum Cloacimonadota; class Cloacimonadia; order Cloacimonadales; family Cloacimonadaceae; genus Cloacimonas. The sequence continues at coordinate 10,061 of CALDSN010000151.1, forward strand.
TCTCGTATATGGGGGAAGCACTTTCTCATATTGCCTTCGCAGGAATTGCCATTGCTATTCTCATGAACTGGAATCTCAGCATCACAACGCTTATTTTCGTGGTTTTCATCAGTCTTGCCATCGGGTGGATATCTCAGCGCCACAAACTCCACGAGGCTAATACCATCAGCATATTCCTCTCGGTTAGCATGGCTCTCGGGATAATCCTGATAAGCGTTTCCAACAATTATGCCTTTGACCTTGCAAGCTATCTTTTCGGCAATGTCCTGCTAATCACCGGTGGGGAAGTGCAGACGCTGCTCATCCTGAGCATTCTGAATATAGCTTTTGTTACTATCTTCTACAAAGAGCTGTTTTATCTAACTTACAACGAGGAAATGTCCAAAGTATTCAGGATTAGAACAGCTCCGGTAAGCAGGCTCTTTCTGGTTTTGTTAGCGGTTAACATTGCTATAAACCTCAAGAGTGCCGGGATTATTCTGGTAACAGCGCAACTGATATTGCCTGCTGTCATAGCTTTTAACCTTGTCCGCAATCTGAAGTGGGCAATCATCGTATCTGCCATAGTGTCAGTGTTAAGCGCTATCGTTGGGTTCTATCTGAGCTTTTCATTAAACCTCCCCACTGGGGCAACTATAGTACTTTTTGAAGCAATCGTATATTCTATAAGCATGCTACTCGGAGACAAAAACAATGCGTAAAAATCTATCCTTGCTGATAAGCCTGGCAATCGGCTTTCTCTTCACATCCATGCTGTGGCAACTTGCTGAACCCAAGATTATTACCGCCATTGGTAAAGCATTTTACACAGTTACCAAAACCAGCTTCATAGAAATTCCCACCACAGATGCGCAAGGCATCCCCATGCGCTACTACCCCAGAGTGGGCACTGTTTACGATCCCGAGTATGTCGCCATGGAATCCATCCGCAACTATAACACCCGCATTGAGCCCAACCGTGAAAAGAGATTCCTCCAGTTAAGCGAATGGCTGGTAAACCAAGTTGATTCCACCGGGCTGATTCCTCAGAACTATGATTTTCGTGATGCCTCTCTCCTAAAGCCTTGGTACAGTGCTGCAACCCAGAGTGCCGCCATGTTGGCTATTGCTCAAAGAGCCGGGTTCCTGCGCGACAGAAAGCTGCTTGGCATCTCAAGCGGGATGCTGGCAAAGCTTGACCCGGGTTATGGATACATAAGCAGTGCAGAAACAGATAGCACCGTTTGGTTCAAGAGCTATCCGGATTACGCCATCCGGGGAATGGTACAGACTTTGTTAAACCTGTATGAATATGACAAGCTGGTTAATGATCCCCTTGCCAAAGATCTCTTTGCCAAAGGGGTTAGAATGCTGAACTACAAGCTGGGTAGCCTGGAAAATCGTGGTTATTTGGATGATCCCTATATGCACATTGGCAGAAGGGCTGAGCACCAAGAGCTTACACGCCTTTTAGATGAGCTTATCAAGATTGCCCCCAATCGCTTTCTTGCTCAGGACATAGAGCGCTATAAAAAGCTGGATAAACTTCCAGTATCCTACCAAATGCTGGATCAGTATGCTTGGGGTAGAATCTTTTGCGCCATGTTAGGCTGGATGCTGTTTACCCTTGTTATTCACGCCTTTCTTAAAATGCCGAAATAGAACTTAACCATATACTCCGGATCATAGGATAGCTTTGCTTGACGCAAGCCTTCCAGCCCCAAATCCTGCTCACGGTTAACATACTTATATCGCCCCTGCAAGGTGCGAGCAGTTTCCCAGTTTATTAGCTGAGCCGAGCCTTTTTTATCGGGATCGAACTTCTCAAAGTGCTCGGAGACCATTTCCGGGGTTTGGGGTGACCAGATAGAATATGCGGCAATGCGGTTATGCAGGCAGATGATTATCCCCTCCGTAGGCAGCTCATCCCACATCCTAAGTGTGTTCTCAATCGCTTTTATCTCCGTCATCAAGTATATCCCTTCCGCACTCCGCTCTCTACGCCATTTGTGTGTGAACTCCAGCAATACGCTGCTTTTATCGCTGGTGATTGGCAGCACTTTATACTCCGGGTATGCGCGCACAAACTGGGATACAAGGTTCTTCTTTTTCGCCAGTTTCTTACCTGAAAGCTGCACCAACCTATCTACACTATACACATAATCTTCCCAAGACCTATCTTCTGTAAGTTCAAAGTACTTATATAAGTCGGGATGGCTTTGCACATACTCATCCGGGAACAGAATCATTTCAGCCTTAGGAAACACTTCCCTAAACCGTGTCACTAACCCCGCCAAATCTGCCTCGCTGAAGTTATTGCCGATAGGGAAAAGGATATACTGATACTTGGGATTGTAGATTACAAGGTTATCCTGCCATATCAGGTAGTGATTGCGGTATATCTGCCCCCAGGCAAGGATATTGGTTACGCTATAATCGCAGTTCTCACGCGGGTATTTTTGCAGATAATGTGTTATAAGAGGGATATGCTCGGTGGTGATAAGTTCCAGATTGTGCATGCTTATTCTTCTTCCAACAGAAACGGAGTGTAGTGCTGCATCACTTTAAAGCCCAAGCCTCCGTAAAAGCCTTCGTATCCGGGCTCACTTATCAAGCCTATCCATTGCAGCTTATTCTCTTTTAGGTAGCTTAGCAAAGTGCGGATTATCCCCTTGCCAATGCCCTTTCCGCGTAGGTCTCCCCGCACAGTCACATCCTGAATATAGGCATCGCTAACGCCATCGCTGATGGCTCTGCCCATTCCGATTATCTCCTCCCCCTGCTTTGCGATAACAAAGCAAAAGGAATTCTGCATAATTTGGCGTACGGTCTCCAAGTATTCCGGATTGTCGTCCATGTGCCACCATCCGGCTTGGCGATACAGAGCCAGGATAACCTCTGGATCTGCGTCTGTTACTATATGATATGTTATCTTTTGCATTATGGTACTTATCCCCTTTGTTTATTTGCCGTTGCGTATATATTTACACGGGCATTATTTGTCAAGAATGGCAATCTGCCCTTGCCTCATACCCGCACAAAGTCTATGAAACCTCGCTCAACATCTGCACCCACAAGTTTCACCCTAATCTTGTGCCCCACATCTGCTCCTTCAAAGCCTTTCACCACTCTGCCTTCAACCGGCAAGCGGAATAACCTTACCCAAGTTCCTTTTGGCGAAGCACCGGTTACGATTGCCTTGAATTCCTCTCCCATTCTTCCTTGCAGCAACAATGCCGCAGCAGCCTTGGATACTTGCCTTTCCACCTTTTTTACCGCATCCTCCATCTGTGAACAATGCTTGGCAAGCTCCACCAGCTCCTCATCAGAATATGGGATATCCTGTTTCTTTAGTGCGGCTTTCACCAGCCTCTGCGTTAGCAAATCGGGATAGCGTCGGTTGGGTGCTGTGGAGTGCGTGTAGTCCTTCACTGCCAAACCGAAGTGACCTTGACTATCTTCACCCGCTTTTTCCACAATGTATTCCCCGCTGCCCAAAAGCTTAATCACACTCTGGGAGATATCCGGAAAACGCAGTTTATCCGCAGCCTTCTCCTTCATCAGAAACTTGTGCAGTTCCTTGGGATCGGGGGCTAAGGGCAAGCTGTAACCATGCTCTTTTGCCAGCTCCACAATTCTGTCCCAACGCCTGGGGGTTTTAACCACACGGCGGATGGAGGGATAACCGCAAGCATCCAGAAACCGGGCAACTGCTCCGTTGGTGGCGATCATGAAGTCCGCCACGATATCTTTGGCACCGTTGGATCTATCTGCAATCAAATCCTTAATATCGCCATTCTCAAACACAGGTTTGGCGTGAATGGTCTCAAACTCCAGTGCCCCACGTTCATAGCGTAAATTCTTCATCTCTTGCGCAACCTTGAATTGCAGCATCAGATTTTCCGCCAAACCGGCAACCCTTGTAACCGCTTCAGGTGGCTCTGCATCGCCATCCAACCAATCTGCAAGCCTGTTGTAACTAAGCTTGGCTTTGTTTTGCACCCAAGCCCGGTATATGGTATAAGCGTTGACCGCACCTTGTTTATCAACCTTAAGCTCGGTAACAATGGCAAGACGGTCATCACGATAGCCAAGAGAGCTGTAGTTTGTGGAAAGCTTCTCCGGAAGCATCGGGAATATCCTTGCGGCAGTGTAAACCGTGCAGGTGTTGTGCCGGGCATGCTTATCCAATGCGGAGTGTTCTCGCACCAAAGCATCTACATCCGCTACCGCTACATACACTTTTACGCAGTCATCTTGGCATCTTTCGGCATAGGATAGCTGATCTAAATCCTCTGAATCCTGATTATCTATGGAACACCACAAGAGCTGCCGCAAATCTCTTATGTCTGGTTCATGCTCTTGGGCTGCTCTGCTAATGTTACTTAGCTCATTCTTGGCTGCGGCATCAAATTCAGGCAGCAAACCACGCTCCAGCATAGCCCTGTAGGCAATACTCTGCAAGTATTCGTGGTGCCGTTGATTATTGTTTGGTTCCATCGTTTCTCCTATGGAATAGTATAATGCACAAAGGGATTTCAGGCAAGGTTTGCCATCTCTGTACATCTGTCTATCCACCTTCTTCTCTGGGATCATTACTTGATCATTACCTAATCATTGCATACTAAGTACGTAATGATTAGGTAATGATCATGCAATAGCGGTGGGGAAGAAGGTGGAAATCGAGCAGGGAGAATCTGCTGATGCCAAAAAGAAAACCGCCTGCGAAAAGCTCACAGGCGGTGAATGTATCACAACAGAGCTAAGCCCTATTTGTGTTTATGACGGTTCTTCCGCAGACGTTTCTTGCGTTTGTGTGTGGCTATTTTATGGCGTTTTTTCTTCTTTCCGCACGGCATAATTCAGCTCTTACTTCTTGGTCTTCACGTCAACGACGTTACCCTTGAACTCACGGGAGAATTTGAAGGTGGGAACGGTTCTTTCCGGTACAGGAACTTTCTCGTCAGTTTTGGGGTTGCGACCAACACGGGGTTTACGGGTTTTAAGTTTGAAGGTGCCAAAGCCACGGACTTCAATATGATTACCTTTTGCCAAACTGTCTTTGATGGACTGCAGAAGGGCGTCCACGACGACAGCAACGTCTTTGCGGATGATTCCGGTGTTTTCCGAAATGATCTTTACTAAATCGGCTTTTGTCATTTGATACTCCTTAAATATGCTCTTTGTCTATCTAGCTTTGCTAAACTGCATTGACTAATAAGATACTCAGGAATAAAATCTTAGGTTTTGTGTCAAGCAAAAAATCCTCTCCCCCCGCACATTTGTGCTCATATGCCTGTAATATAAAGGCTTAAGCAGGTTATGGACACACTTTATCAATGCTGTATCTAAGCAGTATTCACGCTCCAGAGATATGCAAAACATATAGTTAGCCATTTCGCTCAATCCTCTCTCGGAGTGATAGGATTTCATGACCTTGCTATCTGCTTGGTTAACAAGTAAAAATAGAGTAACGCTCATAATTATTAGCAACACTCATAATATTCCTTGACATGTGAACACCCTCATTATAGTTTGATATCAGCTTGGGGCTGCCGCATGGCTGCTCAGCTAAATCCATTACAGGAAGGTGAATTATGCAAAACTACGAAGAAGCGAATGCAGGGAAGGGCTGGTGCTTTCGGGTTGAGGGGACGAGAGTGCATGTGAAGGGTGCAGATTGTGTGTTCACGGTATTCTTCAGCCGTGGGATGAGATATCTGATGCAGTTGATGCAATACCGGGATACCCTTGTGCGATTTGAGCAATTGGATGGAGCGTATGCAAGCCCCGGGAGGTGCTATCATCAGTTTAGAGATGAATCCACAACGTTGGAAAGTGGGCTTAAGGTGCAGGATAGGTTAGAACCTCTGCAAATGACAGATAATCGCACCATCCGCGAGCTTAAGCAACGTTTGCTGTGCATTGTTGATGAGCTGGTACTAATGGAAGAGAATAACGATTATGGACGAGCAGATGAGCTGCGGGACGAACAAGATAAACTGTGCGAGTATTTGAAGGAAGTGTACCGTCCCTGCGGGAAGCTACGCAATTTCCCCGATGAGAACAGCAAACTCAAACGCCGTGTGATACGCGCCATTCACCGCGCAATTGAGGACATTCGGAAGGAAAGCACCATGCTGGCGATGGTGATTGAGGACTCTTTGGAAGTGGGTGAATATCTGCTCTTTCGCTCTGAAGGGCCGGATATACGCATTTCGGGACTTTAGTCTTGCCAAGACGAGGAAGTTGCTTATTATTTAGGTGAATATAGTAACAGCGTTAGCACAAGGAGATAGCCATGGAGGCTTTCACATTCCATAACCCCACCCGCATCCATTTTGGCGTGGGTATGATAGCTCAATTGGGCAAAGAACTGCAAGCTGCAGGGCATGCCTCATGCTTAATGATTGCCGGAGGGGGCTCGATTAAGCAGAATACCGTTTATAATCAGGTGATAGAGAGCTTATCCAAGCACGGAATCAATGTAATCGAGGCTTGGGGAGTGCAGGCAAACCCCACTCTGGATAAGGTTCGAGAGATGGTTGTTTTAGCTCGAGAAGCCAAGGTGGACGCCATCCTTGCCGTGGGTGGAGGAAGCGTTATCGACAGTGCCAAAGCCGTTGCTGCCGGGGTGTTCCTGGCGGATCCTTGGGATGCCTTCGCTAAGGATATCAGGATAGAGAAAGCTTTACCGATATACACTGTGCTTACCCTTTCTGCCACGGGTAGCGAGATGAACGGAAACTCAGTTATCACCAACACTGCAACCAAGCAGAAGTGGGCTTTTTCCTCACCTTTAGTTTACCCCAAGGTTAGCGTTATCGATCCTTCCGTGCAGTGTAGCCTACCCTTCAAGCAAACTGCTAATGGTGCGATAGACGCCATAGCGCACATCTTGGAGTACTACTTTGCCAATCGCATTGCGCTATCCACGCTTGCGGTAAATGATGCCTTGCTGAAGACCATCGTGGAGATGACAGATCGCCTGCAACACAATCCGTGCGACCTTGTTGCCCGCAGCAACCTTGCTTGGTGCGCTACTCTTGCCCTCAACGGCATTTCGGGTGTGGGCTTAAAGGGAGGCGACTGGGCTTGCCACCAGATAGAGCACTCCTTTTCTGCATTGCACTCCAATATCTCGCATGGTGAAGGCTTGGGTGTTATCTTCCCCACCTGGATAGAATATATGAGCGAGAAAGACCCCTCCCGCTTTACCCGTTGGGCAAAGAATGTATGGGGGGAGGATAGTGTTCCCCGCGCCATCCAACGCTTTCGTGATAAGATAGAATCTTGGGGTATGGCAGGTTCCTTGCGGGATCTTGGCATCCGGGACAAGGAAGTACCGGAGCTTATTAAGCTCATTATGCTTAGCCCAAAGGTGGGTGCTGTAAGCCAACTTAGTGCCGGAGAGATAGAAGCGCTGCTGATGCTTGCATATTGAACGCGTAAATAGAGCTTGACACATTATCCCTTATTTCTTTCATGTTGCCCAATCCATGAATAAACATAAGGATTTGCTGCCCAATATGAAAGATAAATCTACCCTCAAACACGACAAGAGCAAGGCTTTATTGCCCGAATACGGCGTAACTCCCATTCCCGAAGGCAAGAAGTTCCGCAAGCGTAAACCAGCCCTACAGGATTGGGTGGAGGCAATTCTCTTTGCCTTCGTTGTGGCGATGATTATCCGCAACTATACCTTTGAGAACTTCCTGATTCCCTCTTCCTCCATGGAAAAGACCTTGCTGGTGGGGGACTATTTGGTCGCCAACAAGCTGAAATACTACTTCACCGACCCCAAACAGGGGGACATCGTTACCTTCCGCTACCCCAAGCTGGAGGAAGGCACTCCCGAGCACGAAAGTAGCAAGGCAGACTTCATAAAGATATTCCACCCCATCTATATCAATAAGGCTCACTCTTTTGCCAAGTTCCCCCTCACTGCTTTCCATATCAGTTATTATGCCCGCAAGAATGTGGTGAAGCGGGTTATCGGCATGCCCGGGGACACTGTGGAAGTGCGCGACAAGATAGTGTATGTGAACGGCAAGGAATACACCAAGGGCTTTGAGAACTACGGCATTGCCGACCCCAGCCCACCCCTCTCTCCCCAGATTATCCATGACCACCGCATGACAGAGGATACGATAGACATCATTAGCATGAATCCTTGGTACGAACCATACCGGGTTATCAATCCTGCAGACAGCAGTTCTGCCCGCAAGTTCTTTAACCGAGATTGGTTCGGTCCCATAAAAGTCCCGCCAAATCAGTATTTCGTTATGGGTGACAACCGCGATGTAAGCGAAGATAGCCGTTACTGGGGATTCCTGGAACGCAGGTTCATCACCGGTACCCCTTGGCTGATATTCTGGAGCAAAGGCATCGAATTCAACAAGCTCTTCGATGACCCGCACATCCGATGGGACAGGATCTTCCGTCACCCCCATTAAGCCTCTATATTCACATCCCGTTTTGCCTTACCCGCTGCGGATATTGCAGTTTCTTTTCGCTGTCTTTCAACCATAGCGCACTGGAAACATACCTTGGCTATCTGCATCGGGAACTGGCTTCTTACCGTAAGCTTTTAACTCAGCCCTTAAGCAGCGTCTATTTTGGCGGGGGCAGCCCTGCCCTTCTCTCTGCTAAGCAGATTAACTTGCTTATGCAGGACTTAGCTCTTAGCCCCCAAACTGAAGTGACCCTTGAGATTAACCCCATCCAGCTTACCCCTTCCTTTCTTACTTCTCTATCCACCACCCCCGTAAACAGGCTCTCCATCGGGGTGCAAAGCATGATTGATTCTGAATTGCTGTGGCTGGATAGACGACACAAAGCTCAGCAGATGCCGGACAGGATAAAGCTATGCAGAGATATGGGATACAACAACATATCCTTAGACCTCATCTACGGCTTGCCCGGTTCCACAACTGATTCCCTTGTTTACAGTCTTGATGCTTTAATTGCCTTGAATCCTGAGCATATATCCTGCTACCTACTCAGCCTGGACGAGGATTGTGCCCGTTATACCGATGCGGATAAACTTCCCGATGAAGACAGCCAATTTGCCCAGTATGAGCTTATCCGCTCCCGATTGGCTGCCGCGGATTACGAGCACTATGAGATAAGCAACTTTGCCCGGGATGAGCACAGCTCAGCTCACAATCTCTGCTATTGGCAAAGCAACAATTACCTTGCCATTGGCGCATCAGCAGCGGGCTGGATTTCCCCCATCCGCTATCATAACCATGCCAATCTGCAGGACTATTACCGCAGTGTGGAAGAAGGGGAATGCTACCCCAACCAAAGCATCTGCACTCCCAAAAGAGAGCTGGAGGACTACCTCATGATGGGCTTACGCCTGCTGCATGGCATTCACATCCCTTCATGCAATCTCCGTTTCGGTATAGACCTTATAACGCACTACCAAGCCCCTATCGAGCGACTGTGCAAACTCGGAATGCTTCAGCTTGAAGGTGACTCTCTACACCTGAGCGAGGCAGCCCTCTTTGTTTCCAACAGCGTTATTGCCGAATTAATCTGATGAACCTTCCTGAGCTCCGCAAGCTCCTTGCAGCCCTTACCCAAGACTCCGTTTATGCCCATACTGCCTATTTCGCTGGGGGTTGTGTGCGCGACTATGCCTCTGCCGAGTTGTTCGCTAAGCAGCTTTCCTCCGCCATGCCTAACGATGTGGATATCACTGTTGAGCTGCCAAATGGCGGTATCCGCTTGGCTGAATTCCTGCTACCCCACTTTCCCGAAGCCACGTTTAGCACACATCATGCTTTTGGCACAGCTAAACTGCAAATGCAGGATTACTGCCTGGAGTTTGTGGGCACCCGTAAGGAAAATTACCTTCCCCACAGCCGTTACCCGCAGATAAGCCTTGGAAGCCTGTTGGAGGACATTATGCGAAGAGATTTCAGCATTAATGCCTTGTTAATGAGAATTGATAGCGGTGAGTTAATTGACATTTGTGGCAAGGGGCTAAGCGACCTCCGCAATGGGATTATCCGCAGCTTGGGGGTGCCCAAAAACAAGTTCAGGGAAGATCCCCTACGGATGCTGCGTGCATTACGTTTTTCACTTCGCTTCGGCTTTGCTTTCGAGGAAACAACCTTGGCAGCTCTGATAAGCGAGGCAAAGTTGCTGGACACCCTCTCAACCCGGCGAATAAAGCATGAAATAAGCCTCATGTTGCATCACAGCGATGCTTCCGGTATAAGGGCATCATTCACACGTTTAGGATGGCAAGACAACGCCAAATTGCTGTCCTTGCTCTTGGACTAATTACCTAATCATTACATGATCACTACGGACTAAGTGTGCAATGATTAGGCAATGATTAGGTAATGATAGTAAGAGCGTAAAGTGAACGAACTCAGCGTCTGCTTCTATCCAGCTTTTGCCCCAGTCTCTTAAGGTCGTTATACTGCGAGAGCATCAAGCCTATGAGAGCAAGGCTCAAGCCAATGGCTGCCAGAGGGCTAAGCACATCCCCCAGCATTATATAAGCCAAGATAACCGTGAAGATGGGGATGAGATTGGTGAACACATTGGATTTAATAACCCCCAGATCGCGGATAACCCCGGTGTAGAGCATGAAAGCACCAACAGAGGCAAAAAGAGACATGGCGGCGATGGTTAGCAAACCTTCCACATCATGATGAACACTTACGAAATGCGCTCCATCGTAATAGAGGAAAAGCGGGAGGAAATATAGCATCCCAAACAGACTTTGCCATGCCACGATGGTGATGGCGGAATAGCGCAGGGTAAGCCGGCGCACAGTGATGCTGTAAAACACCCCGGCAAATACGGCAATCATCAAAAACAAGATGCCTTTGGTGTTGGCGGAGAGGTCACCGCTCCCAAGGCTCATCACTGCCACCCCGATGCAGGACATAATCAAGCCCAGAAGCAAGCTGAGCGAGAGCTTTTCCTTCAAGATAAACCATGCTCCCACGGCGGCAAAGATAGGGATAGTGGAGATTATCAGGCTGCCAAGAGTGGAAGAAACATATTGCATCCCGTTGGCTTCGCCGATGAAATACATAAAAGGCTCGCAGAAAGAAACCAGCATCAGACGAAGGTAGTCTTTGCGCTCCACCTTTTCGCTATGCTTCCCCAGCCACATGATGAGGAACAGCAGGGATGAAGCAAGCACCAGACGTAGGAAGGTTATCTCATACGGATGATATGTCTTTAGGGCAACCTTTATCCAAACAAAGGTTATTGACCAGCAGAACATGGATAAAACTGCTTTTATATAGGGTAGCCACTTGTTCAAGGCAGAAACTCCAGCACTTCTCCATCGGGTATTTGTTTTATCTTGCCTCCGTCATTCACATCCCGACAGGCACCAGCTTCAATATCAGCACCATCGGAATAGCCACGCAACTCCCAGAAACCGGGGATGTAATAATCCATCAGTTCGATACGCACAATGCTTTTGGCGGATTTATAGCCCCATACATAGGGGATGAAGGCACGGATGGGACCACCATAATCCTCGGTGAGCAATTCACCATCGTAACTGTGCGCTACGATGGACTTGGGCAAGAGGGCTATATCCAGCGGGATGGAGGTGTCATACACCTCGCCATAAGACCAGAAGCGGATAAAACGGCAGCGGGGAGATATTTCCACCAACTGGAGCAAAGTGGAGAGAGATATTCCCTTCCAATTGCCAGCTACAGACCAACGGGTAACGCTGGTTAAACGGGCATACACTTCTGTTTGAGGTAGAGCATTCAGCTCTTCCCAAGTGAAGATACGTGGTTTTTCACAGCTTCCGTGGATGCGGAGCTGCCAGTTCTCGCGAGGCAGGTTTCCCGGATGCCCCTCAGCCCAGAAGATGGGAGTGTTCATTGCGGCAAGTTTATGCATGGTTTTTTACCTTCAATACACAAAAAGATTGTCGATTATATCGCTTGGCAGGATGGACGGGGTAGCTCTCTTCTCTGCCAGTTTCTCTGCTGTTTTTCCCATTAGGTAGGAGGCATTAATGGCTGCTTCGTGGATATCAAGTCCCTGAGCCGCAAAAGAAGCAATGATGCCGGCAAGCACATCTCCGCTACCACCAGTGGCTAAGCCATCGTTTCCCGCGGTATTGAAGATAAGCCCGAACACATCGGCATAGATGCTGATATGGTTCTTCAATAGAATCTGGGATTGAGTTCTCTCCACATAGTCCGTAAGTATCTTGGCGGAATCTGTGAAGAAATCCTGTACTTTGATTCCGCTCAGACGGCTAAATTCTCCTAAGTGTGGGGTAAGGACGATGTTCTGCTGAGACAGATAGTCCTGCAAGTCAGGGTTTTGGGCGATAAGGGTAATGGCATCGGCATCAATAATCAGGGGTGCCTTGCAGTGTTCCAGCACAATCTGCAGGAGCTTAAGAGCATAGGCATCCAAGCCTAAACCACAACCGATAAGCACGCTATCCACTTCGGATAGGATTTGAATAAGCTTTGCAGGATCGGGCTGCTTTGCCTTGTCCTGCGGAACGGGACGGAACATTATCTCCGGGATGACGTGCAGGTAGTGTTGTTCCATTTCCGGACGGCTCATCAGCAAGCAATAGCCTGCTCCGGCGCGCAATGCAGCCTTGGCTGCCATGGCAATCGAACCGCTGTAACCGGGGGAGCCACCGATAACCAGTACCTTGCCATAACTGCTCTTGTTGGCAAAGGGTGAACGCTGAGGCAACTCGGCATTATCATCATCGATGAGGTAATGAGGGAGCTCTCCATTTAGCTGCGCAGGAATGCCGATGTCGATGGTGCTGAGTTTGCCCGAATAAGCCACACCATGGGCAAGCAGGTGCCCCAGTTTGGGACAATGCAAGTCGAGGGTTTCGGTAGCAACAAATGCGCATTCTGCACATAGCCCAGTGTCGGCATTTACACCGGAGGGAATGTCTATAGCAATACGAATCTTGCATACTGGCTTAGTGAAGCGGAAGGCATCTTGTATCGGTTCACTAAGCTCTCCATGAAAGCCTATTCCAAACACGGCATCTATCAGGATGTCCGTCTGCAGGGATAGTTCTATCCAGCGTTTGAGGTCAGTCTTCTGGGAGAAATCGCGCATGGTGATGCCCAGTTTCTCACAGATTTTATAGTTAGCTTCGCTTTCGGGAGTGAAGGCGGCATTATGCACTTTAACGAGAATCACATCAATGCCTGCAAGGAAGAGCTTGCGGGCAATAACGAAGCCATCACCGCTGTTGTTGCCACAGCCGTGGAGGATAACAACCTTGCTATCTGTTATCTGGGGGTAGGCTTTGATAAGATAATCGGCACAGGCATTGCCGGCGTTTTCCATCAGGATACGCGCTGGCAAGCCCAATTCATCAATGCAGCGATGCTCAATGTCCTTCATTTGAGCAGATGATAGTACATAACTCATGCTTTCTCCTTTCTTGACTGTTGTGCAGGTAGTTTAATCTCAAAGGTGGTGCCTTCGTCGGGAGTGCTTTGCACCACTTTGATGTAACCGTTATGATATTCCTCAATTATGCGCTTGGCGAGACTTAACCCTAAGCCCCAACCACGGGTTTTGGTTGTCACCCCTGGATCGAAGATACGCTTCCATTGGCTGCGGGGGATACCTTTTCCTTCATCGCGGATATGGACATAGATCCAAGGTGGACGCTGCGTGGCGGTGAGGATGATGTTTCCGCCTTTGTTGCTCATGGCATCCACACAGTTTTTGATAAGATTCTCCAATGTCCACTTAAAGAGTTCGGCATCCAGCATCACTTTCACACCTTCAATCTTACTGATGAGGTGAATGTCGATGCGTTTGCCCAAGTGCGGCATACGGTAGCTAAAATATTCCACGGTTTGGGAGAGAATCTGGTGCACATCTTGGGGTTCCAGCTTGGTCATACTGCCAACTTTACCAAAGCGGGAAGCGATATTGCGCAGGTGATTCAGGTCGGCGGTCATGTGCTCCACAATCTGGGCTACATTACGTTCGCTGCCTTCGGGGGGAGATTCCTTCAGGTAGTCCAACCAGCCCATCAGCGAAGTGATGGGTGTCCCGAATTGGTGGGCTGTTTCCTTTGCCAAGCCAATCCAGAGGGTGTCTTTTTCTGTGCGTCTGAGCAGGAAAAGCCCGTAGCTGCCGAAGAAGATAACCATGAAGGCAAGAGTAAGCTCTAAAATCACGATATAACGGATGTAGGAAAGGGATTTGGGAGTGGAAAAGTATATATAGCCAAGGCTATCTGCTTCGTTAGAGAGAGGGATTTCGTCCATGGTGCTGATATGACGGGCGAGTTCTTGTTGTTGCTTGGTGCTCATCATGTAATAATCGGAGGTTTCCGGCAAATCCACATTGCGCCAGAAAAGAGGCTGCTTGAAGCGGTCGGTAACGATGATGGAGTAGTTCACGTTCTTGATGAACTGCTCGAAGGATACGGGTTTGCTGTAATATGCATATCCGCTAACCTCACCCTCATCGGTGAGAGGAGTTTGGATCATCACCCGCATCATGTTCTCCAGTTTCTTGCGCGAAGCTACCGAAAGTTGAGAAAACAGAGTATCTGTGGGAACGCCTACATTCTTCCACATCTGGGGCTGGAAGCTGGCATCGGTGATGATGATGGGGATGGGGTTTTCGGGCATGAACTCGGTGCTAATATAGTCCCAAAGATTCTGTTGGAAGTCTCTGGAAGCGCTGAATTGCAGGTATTTGGAGCTAACTTCGGTAAGTAATTGGGCATATAGCTCTGCCGAACGGAGATAGGTATCGGTGTAGGCAATGTATTGCGCAAAGATGCGGGGAACATACTCCTGCTCCACTTTTGCCTGCTTAATCAGCACTTGAATGTATCCGGCAAAGAATACAAATATTGCCAGGCTGCCGAAGATTAGGTATAGGCGCAGGCGATTAAAGAGATTAACGTTTCTTTGCTTTTTCCCAGTGTGAATCGAGTTCTTCAAGGCTTGCTTCATTGATGTCCGCTCCATTTTCTTTGTAATGTGCTTCGATGCTGTGGAAACGCCGCGTAAATTTGCGTGTGCATTCCTTCAGGGCTGCCTCGGAATCTATATTTAGCTTACGGGCAAGATTCACCAAGGTGAAAATCATATCGCCCAGCTCTTCTTTTATCATGTCTATATCGCCCAATGCCAGGGCTTCGGCAAGCTCTTCACGCTCCTCGTCCAGCTTTTCCATCACAGGCTTGATGTCTGGCCAGTCGAAGCCGACGGATGCTGCTTTCTCTTGGGTGCGTTGAGCTTGGATGAGGGCAGGCATGGCAAGGGGGATGCCATCCAACACGGATTCACGCTCTGTCTTTTCCTTTTTCTTAATGCGCTCCCAGTTCATTTTAACTTCATAGGAATCGCTGAGAACCTGGTCACCAAAGACATGCGGATGTCTGCGAATTAGCTTGGCATTGATGGCTTGCAGCACATCTGTGATGTCCCACAAACCTTCTTCGGCAGATATTTGGGCTTGGAACACGATGTGTAGCAACAGATCCCCCAATTCTTCCTTGAGGTCGTCCATGTCTTGGTTCTCGATGGCTTCCACAGCTTCATATAACTCTTCAATTAAGTTTGGGACCAGGGTTTCGCGAGTTTGCTTGATATCCCATGGGCAGCCTGATTCAGGATTACGGAGTTTCGCCAAGACTTCGACTAGTTCATTAAATTCTTTCATTTACTTCAGCCTTGGTTAGTAGGTTCGTTGTATAATCTGGCATATATCCTTGCCTTGAAGTTAGATGTTGATATGCATCATCTTCCACAGCGATGCTGTTGATGTAGGCAAAGTATATCCAAATCAAGAAATTCCATTTGATGGAAGATGGTATTGCACTTGCCGGTATAAACATTAACAGAGAAAGAAGGTTCATCAAGTAGAAATTACGTTTGCCCGGATCGCCAAAGCGAACTTTCTGGGCGAGTAAATATACCCATCTAATATAAACGGACAAGAATAAGAAGAGGATACCCAAGCCAAAATTCCCTGCTAGTTCCAGAAAATAGTTATGAGGATTGGTTATACCTCCGGTGCGGTAAATCCTGTCTGTATCCATGTATCGCTCAAAATTGCCACCTCCGACACCCATAAAATAGCTATTGGTAAGAAGGTCACCTCCCTCAACAAACAGTTGTTTCCTTATTTTTACAGAACTCATTCTGGCAGATTCCGTCTCCAATCCAATGCTACTTAGTTCTTTCTGCATTCCTTTTATCGTAAGTTCATATACCGCCGGAGCAAAATGAGAGATGCCAATAATCAGCATTATTACAAATATCATGCTGATGAGTTTAGATGATTTTGAGCTGTGGAATAACACAATGTAGAGCAGAAGTAATATGGCTGAGATCAGCGCTATTCTTGCCCCTTGGATGATGGTGATAGAGAGAATTAGCAGTATCCATAACCCGCTGAGATACTTTAGGGAGCGTCTATTGTATAGCTTGGGAAACATAATGATGTATGGTAAAAAAAGAATCAGGAATGCTGCTAACACGTTCTCTCCATAGAACGGTCCTGATGGACTAGGGACAAAACTTCCATATAGGCGGGAAATGGGTAGATGGTGGCGAGTAATCAACTCCCATATGGCAATAGATAAATAACCAAGCATAACCACAATGAGAAACCAATGCGCACGCTCCCTAATCTTTCTATTGCGGAAAAGAGCTCCATACATGGTGAACAAGAGGCTGCTACGAAGAATGATAAGACAATATACTATAGCCTCCTTCTTCTCAATTGCCCATAGATAACTTAGGAGAGCATAAGATAGCCATATCACAAAAAACGACACAGGGATATCATTTGTGCGATCTATTAGCCTTTGTTGCGGGAAGATAAGGCAATAACAGGCACATACGAAAGCAATAACCCAGAACAAGAGGAAGCCGAGAGAGGCATTAACTGGGAAGAAATCCAGAAGCGCATACACAAGCATTAATGCCATTAGTATCTTGCTAAACAGGCTTCTCGACTTGATAGATGTATTCAAGAATACCTCTAAAACTAACCCTTAAGTATCGCTTTCATTAAGGCAGCAGTTTTCTCTTTATTCTCCACGAAGAGGCTTTCTTTAATAAATGCTATTACACAGGCAATCAGGAAAGCTGCTATCGTACAACACACAACAATCAGAGCTCTCTTAGGTTTGGATCTCAATCCGGCAAGTTTTGGTGAATCCATTACCTCAAAAGTGGGTAAGTCTTTCAGTTCGTCAATCTTAGCTAATTCATACTGAGGATAGATGTATTCAATCACCTTGCGACGGATCTCCACATTTATCATCATCTGAGCATACTGCATGGAAAGATTTGGTATCTTATCTATCTGAATCATGTAATTTGGAGTTAGCTGACTATTGCTAGATTCCATGTCCTTCACAGATTTCTTCAGCAATGCAATTCTATCTCCCAGATCCATGAGAATGGGAGATGCAGCATCATACTGCTTCTTCGCCAGTTCATATTCTATCTCTGTCTGCATCAACTTGGCTGCTGTCTCGCTGTATAGGGAGACTAAAGATTTGGTTTGTTCATCCAATGAGATTGCTTTATTGGCTTGCTCAAAGTCCCGAATCTTCCGTGCCAAGGAATCGGCTTTAGCCATATTAGCATTAACCTGCTGCTCCAAGAATATTCGTTTGAGTTTGCCTTTACTCATTCGGGAACTCATATTGTACTTCTCAAGGTTATCAATGTAGTATTGGACTATCTTGCGAGACATTTCTCTGTTCTTCGTTTCAGCCGATATCTGCACGAGGTTGCTCTCTTGGTCGAAATTGAACCTCATCATTGATGTCCCGAGCTTTCTTATTGCTAGTTCCATAGCTTCCAGGCTATCTGCTTTATTAATCTTGAAATACTTAACAAGATTGAAGTCTCTGATAAGTTGCTCGCTAAACTCTCTACGTTTCATAATCGTGATAAAATCTACTGCCATCTCAGATTTTGGAGTGTTAATCAGGTTTCCACCCATGATATCTGCTAAGCTGGTATTCAAAGAGCCAAGCACTCCGCTCTCCACCACCGGCATTATATTGGCAGAGGACTTCCAATATTTGGGAGTAAGCAAGGAATAAGTAATTGCTGCCAATGCTGCTACAACGCAGATCCAGATAATCAACCGTCTATGCCTAGCCAGCACGAACATCAACTCATACAATCCATAACTTTTATCCATTCATTACTCCTTAATAAACACTGTACAGCTAAATCGATTCAATTGAGCTCAAGGTTTCCGTTGCTGTTCAACTTTGCCCCATCACTGATAATCAGCTTACCCTCAACTCGCAGAGTGCTTCCCTTTTTTAATGTGAGAGTAGTGCCTGGCAGCAAAGTTAAATCACCTTTGCAGACCACCACGGCCTTCTTTTCCACACTAATATTACCACTGATAATGGCATCCTTCTTCAGAATGTAGCTGCCTTTTTTAAGTTTGTCTGGCATACTCTCCACCACCTGCAACATTAACCCGTCACCGGCATCGAGACTAATCCTCGCTGTGTTACCTTTACTGGTCCACAGAGTTTTAGTAAGTGGGTTATATAAAGCGGGGAATGCTACCCTTAGCTTCGGCACAAAGTCCAATAGCAATTGTTGAGGAGGATATTGAGTATATCTCTCCTGATACATGTTTGGTGCCACCTGATAAGGATATTTCATATTATCTGCTTTAGAACCAGTGAATTCATCGGTTCGCCTATTAACTGCGAACAAGGCAATATTATCACTATCATCTTTATAGAAACCACATTCAACGAAGCCCTCGTAGCTGCCGATTCCGCTTTTTTCCACCTTGATATCCGCAATCCCATTTGCCATGAAGTATTCAGGTAACTTTGGATTTTCTGTCATAACAGTGTATGCACCCATCCATTTCCATTGCTTAAGAATTTTTCCGTAGTATTCCAGCTGAGGATTTACTTCCTTTATTACTTCAAACAAGTGGTTATCAATATTAAGGGTCTTTCCCCCGATTGCCGGTATTGGGCCATAGTCTCCGATCCCTGTCTTTTCGTTAATCACGCTGGTTAGGTAAAAACTGAATATACCATCCGGAGCATAACAGAGGGGAAGGAATAAAAGTGCCTTTTGCGTGGCTTTGGCTGGCATCATCCATGTAACCCAATACTTTCCGTCCCATTTGCCAAAAGTTTGAACAGTGGGGTAAAACTTTCTCCCGGCTTGCTCCAATGTGTATAGCTTGCTTTCACGATAAACCCGTAGAACCTGAAAATCTATAACATCCTGGATAAAGTCTTTCTCTCCAGGGGTGTAACTGATCCACGGTTTGATAGGATACATGTCTGGCATGAGGTATTTGGGTTTAGCTTGCTTTCTCACCACATCCACCATATCCCAATAGCTATGGTTATCACTCATAAGATATTGTTTGAATCTGATATCGTAGCTTGCAGTCATAACGGGAGGGAGCTCCGGATCAATCAATTCTTGAATGGCAGCAAAGCTACTAAGCTGCGTTTGAAAAGGCTCATCGATGCAATAGATATGGCTGATGGCATCTCCATGGGGTAGAGTCACAAGTTCTCGCAACCTGCGGTTTATCCTGTCCTTGAAAACCGTTTTATTGGTGCGCAGGTCATAGTGCATTTGATCTTCAATTTCCACATAGTCCAAAAGAAGATCATATTCCCCGTGCCAATATAGGCGGGTTAGCAAGCTATTCATGAAATAACTCCATTCGCTTGCTTCGGTATTGGGATTATTATCCAAATCGTCTGTCATAATCCCCGAGGCAATCAACTCCGGATAACCTAAGGCAAAGGTGATGTCAAAGTAACCCTTTGGGCTCCCCTTGGCAAAAAAATCGCGCATGGTGAATTTACCAAAAGCTTCGCCTTTTGCATGTGCTACTACAATCGAATCCGCAAATTGCGGTTCGTTACCCAGATAACCCAATGGCTGATAACTGAGCAACACTTGGTTCAGGTTAGCGCGTTGTTCCAGTTTAGCTATTTTTACTCTAAAAGTCACTCGAAGGGAATCTGTAGCCCTTCCTGCATCGGGATTTGTTTTAAATACTCTCACTTCTCGAGCAAGCTTGTTTGCTAAACCCTTGCTATCCTGCCAACGATACGTAATATCTGTATATGCATAGCCAGGTTTATCTTTTGTCTTGTCACACAACCAAACATTACCATATGAAGCACTTGCATCTGCCGACACTTTTCCCACTCTGCTTGGAGTATTCAGATTGTTCTTTGCTCGTAAAGTTCCATACCAATACAAGTTGTTGGCTCCATCACCCGGAACGACCGAAGAGGAATCGGAAAACTCAGCTTCAAAGCGATAGTAATTACCCATGGAAATGCCTACAACAGATCCGCTACGTGAATCATTTGGATCGTTGCTCCAAGCATTGTCTATTACAATCGCATCAAGCTGGTTAGAATCCAGCATCTCCAGTAATCCATCAAGGTTTTTGTCAATATTGCTTGTGTTGATAATGCTACAATTATACCCGAGTTCTTTTTGTAAGGCAGCAAGTGAAGGGTTGTGCTTATCGAAATAGGCACCACCATTGCGCATATATGAATAGACTCCAATGGGGAAATCGTCTGAATACTTTGCCGCAAGTGCTGTGATGCACACTAGTATCATTAGAACAAGTATATACTTATATTTCATTTGTTACACCCTCATCTCCAACCACGGCTTCAGCACCTCCGGTGCTTTAAAGCTGCCATCTTCCTGTTGATATGTTTCCAGCAGGGCAATCATCAGCCTGGGGGTTGCCAAGCCTGAGCCGTTCAATGTGTGCAAGTGCCGCACCTTTCCTGTGCTGTCCTTGTATCTGATATTCGCTCTGCGGGCTTGAAACTCACCAAAGTTACTAACCGAGGACACCTCCAGATACTTGCCCGAACCCGGTGCCCACACCTCAAGATCATAAGTCCTCTGCGAGGCAAAGCTGGTGTCTCCCGTGCAGAGGTTTATCACCCGGTAATGCAGCCCAAAAGCCTGCAATATCGCTTCGGCATTACACAGCATTTCCTCCAATGCCTCGGGGGATTTCTCCGGCTCCACAAAACGCACCATCTCCACTTTATTGAACTGATGCAGCCGTTGTAAACCCTTGGTATCCTTGCCATAAGAACCTGCTTCACGGCGGAAGCAGGGGGTGTATGCCACCAGGCATTTCGGTAGGTCTTTGTGGCTTAATACCTCATCCGCATAGAAGTTCGTAACCGGCACTTCTGCGGTGGGGATAAGAAACAGATCATCCTCGTTAATATGGTACATATCTTCTTCCAGCTTGGGCAGTTGACCCGTACCGGTCATGGTTTTACGATTTACCGCCAAAGGCACCATCAGCTCTTCATATCCGTGTTTTTGCAGGTGATACTCAAGCATAAAGCTGATTAGTGCCCGCTCCAGCCTTGCACCCTGCCCGGTATAGATGGGGAATCCACTGCCGCTTATCTTTGCGCCTCTTGCCAAATCCAGAAAGCCGTTTTGATTGGCTATCTCCAGGTGGTCTTTAGGCTCAAAACCAAAGGTGGGCTGTTCGCCCCAAATCCGCACCAGTGTGTTGCAGCTTTCGTCTCTTCCCACCGGCACTTCCGGCTGTGGGATGTTGGGAACTGTAAGCAGCATGGCTTCCAGTTCGCTGTTGGCTACGCTCAGTTCGGCGTTTATTTTCTTTATCTCTTCGGCAACGCTTGCCATTTCGCTTAACTCGGCATCGGCATTCTCGCCGGCTTTTTTCTTGCGGGCAATGGTTTGGGACACAGTGTTCTGTTGCGATTTCAGGTTGTCAAAATCAAATTGCAGCTTGCGTCTGCTTTCATCTATGGCGAGCAGTTTATCTATATCCGCCTTTTCGTTTTTGTTGCGTACAGCTTCCTTAACAAGCTCCGGGTTATTGCGAATGAACTTAATATCTATCATTGTATATCTCCATTATCTCTTTGTTGCGCCAATCTTTACCATAGCCAGGAAGTCATCCGCCTTCAGCGATGCTCCCCCAATAAGACCACCATCTATATCCGCACAGGACAGCAGGTCTTGCAGGTTATCCGGCTTCACACTGCCACCGTATAAAATGAGCATATTTTCCGCCACGGCAGAGCCATATTTTTCCCTTATCCACATGCGGATAAGGGCATGCACTTCCTGCGCTTGGTCAGGGGTGGCGGTGCGTCCAGTGCCGATTGCCCAAACAGGTTCGTAGGCAATAATCAGCTCGGTGCCGTCAGTCAAGGCAATGTTCGCGAAACAGCCTTTAAGTTGGGTTAGGACCACTTCCGCAGTTTGCCCGGCATCCCGCTGGGCAAGGGTTTCGCCCAAACAGACGATGGGCGTGATATTCTTGGCAAAAAGCTTGTTTATCTTGGTATTTATGGCAGCATCCGTCTCATTGTGATATTGCCTGCGTTCAGAGTGTCCCACGATGCAATGGCTTAAGCCCAATGATGCCAACATGTTTACCGATACTTCACCCGTGAATGCACCATCTTCGTTTAGGGATACATCCTGAGCAGCAACCAGTAGGGGAGAGGAAAAGCTCTCTCTAAGTGCCTCTGCTAAAAATGGATATGCAGGGGCAATCAGGGGCAGGCAGGAATTAAGCTCTATTGCCCTCAGAGCCGGTGAAACTATGGTTACGAAGTCACGAACCTCGCTTAAACCCTTATTCATCTTCCAGTTACCGGCAATCATAATCTTGCGCATTGGATACCTCACATGCTTTTTCTCTATCTAAAACAACAGATTAAAATAAGCATTTAGGTCAAGGCTTTTTGGCTTTGAGTTAACAAAACTCTCTCAAGAGGTGATAATCCCTATCCAGTGGTGGCAATGAGCGTTTCTTTTCCCTTTCACAGCTAACATGGCTAACTTCTTTTATTTTTCTATCATCAAGAGCAATATCTTGGTTTCTCCCTTTGGCTTGCCTATTGGGTTACGGTTGAGATGCGGTTGCGATTCCCAGCACT
>CALDSN010000152.1 GCA_937924555.1 uncultured bacterium
TACGAGATCTGATCGTGACTGGAGTTCAGACGTGTGCTCTTCCGATCTATTGTCCTTGCGTTTCAGACTGCCTTAGTTATGCATAAGTCTTTCATCTTCACCCAGCGGAAAGATGGTGAGATGAGCATTCGCAGTGGCTTCGACCTTAGTAAGCTAAAGAAAGTTGCTGTTATTGAGGATATCTTATCAACCGGCGGAAGCATCAATGAGGTTCTTGCTTGTTTAAAGGAAAACAACATTGAAGTTGCTGTAATTGGTGTATTGGTAGATAGAAGCGGTGGCAAACTGCAGTTCCCTGCTCCTTTGGAGAGCTTGCTTTGCTTAGAAATCCCCGCGTGGGAAGCCGATGATTGCGAACTGTGTAAACAAGGCATACCCCTCCATCGCCCGGGGAGTAGCGACAAGAAACCAACTGCCTGATGCCCGATATTCACATTGTCACCTTCTCTGGAGAACATGCCAAGCAGATTATTGCTGCTTTGAAGTTTTATTCCAACGCTTCAAAAAGCAATCTGCACTTGCATTGTCCATCCCTCACCATCGAGCAGAACATCCCTGAATATTTGTCCCTTAAAACATACGCCAAGCCTGAGGATTTGGTTGATGCAGTTAAAGGCAAAAGTGAGAACAGACTATATGCAGGACTAGGTGACTTCACAACGTTCTGTGAAATCGAAGGGACTTACGCCAATACTCTTGCCCTGCATCCCGAAGCAAGCTTGGTTCTGCAGCACCCCGATGATGTCATCCCAAGAGATAAGCTGTGCTTTCTGGCTTCTGAGTCAAATCTAACTGACAAGTTAGAGGCAAAGGTATATACCGGCATAACTGAATATCGCACAAAGCATGGGAGGGATGAATTGCTGATGACCAGGAATGTGGACCTTCTACATACCTTGCTAAATGTCGATACTGTCAATTGGATTGTCTGCCATCCAGCCCACAATGCTCTTAATCTTGCTTTAGAGCTATGGGATGACCCCATCAACCACATACAGGATACCCTGAACATATTCGTGGAACTGCAACTTCATAAACTTAGTGGGACTGCCTATGCAAAATGGATACAAGAGTTAAATACACTACGCACGAACAATACACATTCCTATTCCTTCTTCGCTAAGCACTATGACGAGTATATGTCTCATGTGGTTTACGATAAATGGGTTCAGCGTATTCTGGGATGGTACAGTCTTTATAGCAAGCTAAAACTGGAAAGAATCCTTGAACTTGCCTGTGGTACAGCCAATGTCTCTAACCGTTTAGTTTTTCAGGGCTACCTTGTCGATGCATGTGACCTCTCATCTGAGATGCTCTTTGAAGCAGATAAGAAGCCATTGAAGCCCAACCTCTATCGCGCTTCACTGACAGACCCAATTCCTGCAGTTGATTACGATTTGATTCTTTGCATGTTTGACAGTGTGAATTACTTATGCAAGTCCTCTGAAATCAGCAAGATGCTGGAGGAAGTGCACAAATCCCTTAAGGATGATGGACTCTTTATCTTTGACATATCCACTGTATTCAACTCCGAGGAAAACTTCGCAGACATCTGCAACCTAAACCAACACAAAGAAGGCTATTTGGTTCACAAGGCTTGGTTTGATCCCGATAAAGCTCGTCAATATTCAGCTTTGACCAGCTTCAAGAAGGGCTTCATTGGCTACAGTTACCAATACGAAATCCACAAACAACGGGTGTATCTCTGCCAGGAACTTATTACGCTTATTGAAAAATCCCCCCTTAAGCTGAAAGCCATTCATAGCAGTGAGAGCAAGATAAACTTCTTCCCCCGACACACCTACGGGTTGGATGATAAATACTCCCGTCTTTTCTTCGTTTTACGACGTGAACCAAGTGTCAGGTTGCCCTGCTATCAGCCCTCTTTACCTACGGGATATTGAGTATCTCAATACCCATGGCGACTTTGCCGGTATTGATGAAGCAGGAAGAGGTACATTAGCAGGTCCCGTAGTTGTTGCTGCTGTTTGCTTGGACTATAGTACAATTATTGCCGGACTAAACGATTCCAAGCTGTTAAGCCCCAAGAAGCGTGCAGAGCTATACGACGCTATTATTCTCCATGCCAAAGCTTATGCGATTATGGAGATTGACAACCACATTGTTGATGAAAAGAACATCCTTCAAGCTACATACTTGGGCTTTGAAGCCGCCTACTCTGCACTTGACCCCCAACCTGCTCTATGCTTGATTGATGGAAACAGGATTCCTGCCTCCATGCTGAGCTTCGCATCCAGTGTTGTCAAAGGAGACAGATTGCATGCTTCCATTGCTGCTGCTTCCATCCTGGCAAAGGTTCATAGGGATCGACTGATGGATGTGTTTGACACACAGTATCCTCAGTATGGCTTCGCCAAGCATAAAGGCTATGCCACTCAAGAGCACTGCCGCGCAATACACTCCCTTGGCTTTTGCGAAATTCACAGAACCAGCTTCCGTGTTCCTATCCGTTAATCTCACAACCGTTTCGACCCTCCATTGATTGTATTTCCATTCTAACTGTCTTGTTTACTAAATCCGAGCTAATTCCCTCGTGACTCCCTCATCCGACCCGGGAATCACGAGAGAGTCATGAGGCAATGATCTGCGAAAATTGTTAGTGAGGTTATGGGTGATATCTCAGATCTGTAGTATAGCGATAGCCGAAAGCCATAAGATGGCATACAAATTGCTTGACTTGTATGCATAGAAATGCTCTGATGACCCAAAGAAAAAACGCCACTGGAGAATACATGAAAAGAACACTTACTACCATCATGGTATTGTTGTTACTCATCCCCCTGTTCGGTTTTGTGGAGGAAACTGCATCCCTGAAGAACTTCCTCTTTGGATCTGAACCGGCTTGTTCTTACGACAAATGGGTGTCCCATCTTGCCGAAGGTATAGCATATCCCGGATATAACACCTATGCCCCTTATGACAGGCAGCTTAGCGGATTTGGGAATTATGTAACACCAAGCTCAGCTCAGTTGACCAGTTGGGGAACAATTGTTGACCTGTTCTTGGCGGGGGACTTTGAATCCGCCCAGCTTGCAATTGATAATGCTACATTCCCCTACGAGATTGTTCTTTTTCATGATATTGATACCAATAGGACATACTACCTCTTACGTGAGATCCCCAATAACAGCTTCACAGACAATAATAACACTCCAGACACTTACGACGATGAGACGGGTGCATTTGCCTATGGGTGGGGGCTTTATGTATATAATCCCCAGGCAACCAGACCAATCATAATAACCGTCCCTCATCCTTGCGATGACTTTCCCACGCCCTATATTGGTTATGAAGCGCTCAAGATTTGGGATGCCAGATTCTTACTCATAAACGGAGCCGGAAGAGAAGTAAAATGGACACAGGTTGGCACTTATACAAACTCCAAGACTCTCTCCGATCCCACCCGAGTTGCAGCTCACCCTTTTAACACGGCATACAAGAAGTTTGCTGATAAAGTTCGTTTAGATTTCGACACATTGGAGTTCTCCCCCCAAATACACTCCTATGATTGGAACATTCACGCAGGATTTGCCAGTAATCAGATCTCAGCGGGAAATCCACGAAATTGCCCGAACCTCCCCATCAGAGACTTATCCAGTTTGAAACGGGATATGATAAACATGGGGAGCGACCTCATGATCCCTGCTAATACCATCGGCATCCATAGCCCCGTCTATCTTAATGATTACTATGCCGTTAACTATACGACCCATGACTTTACCTTCCAAGATGGTGAACTGGAATATGCGGTGAACCCAAACATAGACCTACCTGCATATCAATACAACCAGCAAATGACTTACACCCAAAGTGGCACAACCGACTATGATGTGTACGAGCCGTTCTTTCATGTGGAAATGGACGAGCTGCCCAACTGCTATGAGATTACCGACAATACCTATAAATGGTTCTATGGCTGGAATGAGAATGCACAGCGATGGGACTATGATAATGTGATGACAAACTTCCTAAGCTATTATTTGCGTTGGGTGCGTGACCTTGATATAGTTATGGACGATATGTTCAATATGGATGATAGCCTTACTCCCCCAGCACCCCAGAATCTTTACGTGCAAAACCAATCCCTTACCTCCATAACTCTGGGCTGGACTAAGACCGATTCCTACGACTTCGATACCTATGAGGTTTTGTACGCCACCGAGCCAATTAGTGATGCCAACTACTCCGTGTTTAGTCGCACTAACAATCCCTATCTGGCATCTCCTGACTGTGAACTTATCACCGTTACAGGACTTAATAACGCCAATAACTACTATTTCCAAGTTCGTGCCAAGGACAAGAATGGTAACCTCTCACCCCTCTCCAACGAAGTTACCACCATCCCTGCTCCTGCCAATATTACCGGCTTCTATGCATATGGCATGGATGCAAGTGTCCGCTTGAATTGGACTGTATCCGGGCAGAACTTTAACCAAGGATTCACCGTTTACCGCAAGAGTGCCACCTCAGATTATGTCATGGTGGATTCATATCTCACCAATATGTCCCTTTCCAATTCCACAGGAACTAACTTCGAGTGGTGGGATAATAACGTAGTAAATGGCGACAATTGGACTTATATGATCAGCTCCACCAATCTCAATGGTCAGGAATTCAACTATAATTATCCTGCCAGTGCATCACCACAACCCTTGCACCGCATCTATGTACGTGATGCAGCAGGTACTTTGGAGGATTCCATTACTTTCTCGCAGAACGCTTACGCCTCGGATGGACAGGATACCTATTATGATGTTAGCAAGTCCACCCCCTCTGCCAGCACCTATGTTTGGAATGCATTCTGGGAACAATACTGGGGAAACAACGGCACTCACCTTACTCGGGAAATCAAAGGTGGTTACAACATCGATCTTGATGTAAAGACCTGGGTTATGCGTGTGCGCTCCACTCAGACTAATCAGCCTTTGTTCATCAGTGCCTCCTCGGACTTTAACCGTGCAGAGAAGTTATACCTTTACGATAATGGTACAGGTTCTTGGCACAATCTCTTCACCGGTCCCTACCAATTCACCGTAGCAAACACAGACAACCGCACCATGACTTTGTACTGGGGTAACCTACAGCCCAAGGTTACTCACACCAATCAAAGCAATAAGCTTTTCCAGGGTGGAAGCCAAGCCTCATTTATGTGGAGCAATCAAAACAACTTCCTAACCCAAAACCTCGACCTCTATATCAAGAATGCCACGGACAGTCTTTTCTTGGCAAGCGGTGTTCCTGCAACAAACACATCGTATAGCTTCACAGTCCCACAGGATATTGATATGCCGGGTGCAAAGTTCTATATTAATGTTCACGCGGTGGACGGTTTGGTAAGCACCTATGCCTCGCCATACACTTTTGCCCTTGTTCCTGCCACGAACATCCTATACATGGAACCCGGTTGGCATATGGCAAGCTCTCCCTGGAGTACTCTTGTCCCTTCTGTTACTGAAGTATTCGGCGCAGGCTCATCTGCATACACCAGCTCGATTGATAGTCCATGGTTGCAACAGGAGTCTTTCCTGTTTGGTTCTTCCTATTGGGTGAATCTCCCAGGCGAGACAATCTATAGCTCCAATGCCACCATCAGTTCCACAGAGGTTACCTATGCACTGCAACCCGGGTGGAACTTCATCCCCAATCCTCACTTAATCAGTTACCCGCTCAGCACCTTAAGATTTACTGTAAACAACCAGCTTTTCCGTTTCGGCGAAGTAATCTCCCAGAAGCTTATTTCCCCCGCTGTATATGTTTACCGTAATGGAGCATACATTGTTCCTACCGAGATATTGCCCTACGAGTCGCTATATGTGAAGTATTATGGCAACCCCACTGTTGGCGGATATATCAGCTTCTATCCATATTTTACCGCACCTGTGATCAATCCCCCCGATCCCAACTGGCAGTACAGAATTGATATCAGCAGTGAGACACTTGATTCTGACGGTTTTGTTCTCGGTGCCAGTCCCATTGCCTCGGATGGATATGATTTTAAGCTGGATACTCCCACTGCTCCCGAAAAGCACTTCCCCTCTCTTAGAACTTATCTAACCCGCGAGAATCCTGAGGATGTGCTGTTCACCGATACCAAGCTTAGAGCTGAATTCAGATCACCCTTCAGTGCAATTGCCGAACAAGCCAAGACATGGGACTTCACCTTTGTTACGCCCGATACTAACCCCGTGAATATCGCAGTTACGGGCATAAACATCCCTCAAGGCTACGGGATGCAGATATTCCTGGATAACAACACCATCACCTACTCTCCAGGGCTGAACTATATCTACACCCCCAGTTCTGCAGGGGAACACCACGGTCAGATTGTGGTAACCAATTACCCTGTAAGCAACAGCGATCTGCTCCAAACTCCCATCAGCGGTTTGCAGGTTTACCCTAATCCCTTCAATCCCAGCACTACAATTGCCTTCTCCACTCCTATAAGCTCTGTTGTTAATGTCGAGCTATACAACATCCGTGGTCAGAAGGTGCGCAACCTGCATCAGGGAACCCTAGGTAGCGGTAACCATAAACTGGTATGGGATGGAAAGGATGATCATGGCAGAACCGTTGGTAGCGGTGTTTATTTCGCTCGCA
This sequence comes from uncultured bacterium, assembly GCA_937924555.1. Classification (GTDB taxonomy): domain Bacteria; phylum Cloacimonadota; class Cloacimonadia; order Cloacimonadales; family Cloacimonadaceae; genus Cloacimonas. The sequence goes on from CALDSN010000152.1 coordinate 6,619, forward strand.
TCAATGCTGACAAACACAAACAAACTGTCAAAATGGTGTTGATGAAATAGCCCCATAACTCATCAACCAATTTATAGAAAACCCTGAGCTTCGGTTCAGGGTTTCTTTTTGTAATCTTGCAAATCTCGTGGATGAATTACACTATAACTACGGACTCAATACGCTCTTTGCCCGTAACAAGTCCGTAGTGATAGCGTAATGATACCAAGGGGTGGTTGTTAAATGATCATGAATATGTTGAGGGCGTGATGAGGTTAGGGCTTAATGCAAACGCTTTAGGATAGTGAAGTTTAGCTTATACCCGCTTACGCTATACAGAGTTGATTCATGAGATTTTTGCCAATTATGTAATTCGAAGGGAGGAAACAATGTATCACCTTCAAAGTCGGCATCAATATGCGTGAGATACAGATAATCAGCAAGGGGAAGAAACAGGCGAAAAAGCTCTGCCCCTCCAATGATGAAAAGCTGTTCAGATGCAGCTAGAGACACAATATCCTCCACACTATGCACAATCTCTGCCTCTTCAGCAAGAAAGTCATGCCTATGGCTGAGGACGATGTTACGCCGCAGGGGAAGTGCTTTACCCAGAGAAAGCCATGTTTTACGCCCCATTACTACGGTGTTATGGATGGTATGCTGCTTGAACCAAGCAAGATCTTCGGGAATGTGCCAGGGGAGCTTGCCCTTAATCCCAATCACATTGTTCTTGGCTATGGCTGCGATGAGGGAGATACTCAGAAACGCCCCACCCTGAAGAAGGTATCAATCTGAGGGATGCCTGCAACTTTTGCAGCATCGAGGCTTCCGTTAAACAGCATTTTACCTCCGTCCAGAAAGATAATCTTGTCCGCGATACGATGGATGGAAGCAAGTTCGTGGGTAACCACCACAATAGTCATGTGAAGCTGTTGTTTCAAGTCCAAGATAAGCTCATCCAAGGCTGCGGAAGTGATGGGATCAAGCCCCGCAGAAGGCTCGTCACAAAAAAGAATCTTGGGGTCTAATGCCATCGCTCTGGCAAGTGCAGCTCGCTTTTTCATCCCCCCGGAAAGCTCAGAAGGGAAAAGATGGAGGGCATGAGTAAGCCCAACCAGATTAACTTTAACCCTAATCATGCGGTCAATAATCTCCGGACTAAGCTTGGTGTGCAACTCCAAGGGGATGCCCACATTATCGTAGATGGAAATGGAGTTTAACAAGGCCCCATTCTGAAACAACATCCCCGCTTGCTTCAGGATTGCGGAGAATTCCTGCTCATCCATGGTGAGGACATCTTTATCCCAAAAGCGCACACTTCCGCTATATGGCTCGTAGAGCCTTAGAATGTTTTTTAACAAGGTTGTTTTGCCGCAGCCGCTTCCACCCAGAATGACAGTAATCTCTCCGGGGAAGATATCCACGCTTATGCCGTCCAGTATTATTTTCTCACCGTACTTGGCGGTGAGATTGTTTACAGAGATAATTGGCTTGCTGTCCATAATCACAAGTATAGCAGGCTGAACATGGCATCCAGCACGATAACGGCAAAGATGGCGGAAACCACCGAGGAAGTTGTTGCTTTACCAACACCCTCTGCCCCACCTTTTACCTGAAAGCCGAAATAGGAACCGATAATCACGATTACCCAAGCAAAAACCGTACTCTTACCAAAAGTGACCACCAAGTCCTTCAAAGTGGTGATCTCAATTGAACGCTTAACAAAGGTCTCCAAACTAAGATCAAGGAAGCCCAAAGCCACAAACGCTCCTCCCAGCATTCCGACCAAAATGGAAAAGGCAACCAACATGGGCATAACCACCGTGATGGCGTGAAACTTGGGAACAACTACATAGCGAATGGGGTTTAACGCCATCATCTTGAGAGCATCAATCTCTTCCGTTACCTGCATGGTAGCTATTTCGGACGCTATGGCAGAACCGCTTCTACCGGCAATGATGATTGCTGTCATCATGGGACCCATTTCCCTAACCATAGTAACGGCAAGCAGATCGGCAATGAACACATTGGCACCGAAGTTACGAAGTTGAACTGCCGATTGCAGGGATAGGATAAAACCGATGATGAATGAAAGCAGAGCAACAATAGGCAACGCTTGTGAACCTAGCAGGATTGCCTGTTGGATGAATGAGCCCTTTCGCTGTCCTTTGTGATTGAACAATCCCACAAGCGAATAGTAATATATCTCAGAAGCCAGCATCAGAGTGGCAGTGAAGCTGCTCCAGCGAGTAAAAAAGTCATCACCAAGCTTCTCGAAGAAGCCTATCTTTGCGCTTGAGGGAGCTGAGGGTAAATGCAGGGAAGAGAAGGTGTCCAGCACTGCTTGAACTTCAGGATTTGCACCCTTTAAGAGTAGCAATCCCTTGGAAGCAAAACTGCTGTGGAGCTGATCAATAAAGGCTGCTCCGGCACTATCAAGCTGAGTGACACCTGCTAAATCAAGCATGGTAGGCTGTTCTGCCCCAAGCACACGCTTGCTTTCCGCTTGTAACAGCGGGATTGTGGAGGAGATTAACTCTCCCTCAAAGGATAGCACACCGTTAGCGTATTTACAGGACATAGCTTCTAATAGAAAAGGGAAACCCTAAGGAAGGATAGGTAGTTATACACAACCCAAGGTTTCTTTGCTTTATCATATTGGATATTCATCTTGATATCCATGGAGATATTGCGGTATAATCTTACATTGATGCGGTTCTCATTCTCCAGACGGTAGTTGCTCTCAATGTTATTCATGGGGAACAACACCTCAAGGGTGGAGTTTACACTTAGGAATTTCAGCATATTCATAGCAGAAAGAATAACCGTGCTCTCTATACCTTTGGAGAAGCGGTCTGGGTCTTCCTGATATGTATTCATGTTATTAACCGAGCTAACCAGAGTATAGCTGTCACGGTTAAAGTCTTGCTGCCAGCCATAACCACCACGCAGGCTTAACCAGCTATTGGAGCCAAAGTTGATCCTGTAAGTAATACCGGAACCCTCCTTCAAACGAAGAGGGAAAAGCGCTCTCTTGGTTCTGAGATCGGATTGGTCGTATCTGGTAACCAGCCAGTTCCCTTCGTTATCCAACAGAGTGTAATCTGTATTGTCCGAGAGATATGTTGTCTCATCAAAGAAGTGAGTGCTTTGGTCGGCTCTACCGTAGAAAGCGAAGTTCTTAAGGAAAGGCCTTTTCTCGAAGGGATAAAGCAATAACACACTCTTCAGAGAATAGTCATCGGGAGAAAAGCTGAAATCGCTATTATTGGAGATGTTTAACCCGAGATCATAGAGACTGCGGGAAGTGAAATGAAATGGGCGAATTGGCTCGTGAATATCAATGCTGTTATCAAACTGAGCCGACAAGTTGAAACTGGTTGTGGGGTCGTTCTTATCCACGTTATTATTGGAGGCAAGGCTGATATTCGCATGCACTGCTCCCTTGTGAATACGCTTGGAACCATAACCCAGATCATCATCAGCAAAGACACCTGCGCCAATGAGCAGATTAGTATCAGCATTGGGATCCACAACCATGGTTAAGGTCTTCCTATCTCCCTCTGCCAGTGGAACTGTGGCAAAGTTCCGCATATCACTCCAGGAACCTCCGCCAAGCTTAACAAGATAGTGCCCGGGAGGAAGAATCCACAGCTTGTCCACAGAACCAATTTCGTCGTCCCCCACAGAGAACATACCTCCGCTAAAGCTCTTATAGCCTGATGCCTCGGTATCTTTCACCCAAATGTCATATCCCATTCGTACCCGGTTCTTGGATTCATCAAGGATCACCACTTGCAGCTCGCCCCATTGAGGGACAAGTACGCTTCTTTGTCGTGGTTTGATTTCGACAGGGATGTTTATTTCACCACCCTCGTTGATGGTAACTTGATATCGACCTACTGGTAGGGTAACCACTTCGTTCATTAAACCCTCATCAGAGCTGATAACTGTATTTAAGCTATCTAACCCCTCAATGGTGTAACGTATTTGTTCTTCAGTTAGAGTGCGTGTTTTAACTGAGAGCTCACCGTATTTCTCCTGTGCTTCACTAGATGCAATGCTCTCTAAAACATATTGCTCAATCTTACTGATGGCCGAAGTGGACATCACTTCTTTTGTAGCTTTGCCACTGAAATACAAGTTGCATTTTGCGGCAAATATGTTGGTCTCCTCCATTATCATGTCGTTAAAAGCCTGAACTAGATATACCATGGAAGGATCAATCAAATCTGTATAGCGCTCATTTCTATGTGAAATGACAATTGCTTGATTACTGGAGTCCCGCAGCACGAACTCCATCCTTAGATATGCCTTCGGCTCTAACCCATCTACCTTTTCAATGTTCAAGACATTAGTCTCTAAGAAGAAGTTCGGGTTCTTATCCAGGACCTCATTGCGTGAAATCTGCCCAAACAGATTGTATGCCTTCAATCTCTGGGCAATAAGATTGGGTATTGCATCTCGGAGCTTGTTCGCCCAAACATCGGTCTGGAGATACTTAACTTTATAGAAGTTCTCTTTCACCACTATCTGGTTGCGATCGTAAGTCTTGGACAAGTTCGTATCCAGAACCTCGAGTAACTTCCCGGTATTGGTGGGTCTGCGTAACTCAGGCATCTCACTGGAGCTCTGGTAGTCAAGAACATAGTAGTTGGTGGTGGTCTTTTGCACTTTACCTAAACAACCCGTTAGCATCATAAGAACCATAAAGCATCCAATGATGGCACACAATATATATCTAGTACGCATGGTCCCTCCTAATTTCCTCTAAGCAATATCGAAGGTGTGTCTGATATCTGGCGAGAGAATTCCTTCAAGTTTTCGCTTGTTTCTGCCATGGAATCCAATATATCCAGAAGGTCTCCTTGCCCACGAACTACCAATCTGTTTAAAGTAGACACCAAGGTACCTGTCTTTTGGATTGTTGTGGAAAGCTCTAAGACCATAGAGTTCAAGTCAGTCTGCGCAAGTTTACCGGCTAGGTCACTTAGATTAACCATCAAGCTATCGACCCCGGGGGTACTGAGAATGGCATTGATTCTATCCAGAGACCTGTTGATATTGGCACTTGTATCAACAATCTGCTTTGTGGTCTCCAGAACAAGCTTGTCTGTATCAGACCCAATTGTGTTGATGTTCAGCTGCGCATCCTTCATAAGTAAGGTACTCTGACTGGTTATAATATCCATGTTCTTTTCAAGGTTTGAAGTAACAGACAGCAACTGGCTATTCAAGCTCTTGGTGAGTGTCTCCAAGCTATTTCTGGTATCCTGAGTAAGGTTGTCTATATTCTGGGTAGTGTTATTGGTTATTTTATCCATATTTGAGGTTAAGTTACCTGAAATGGAGTCCAGATTTTTACTCAACCCTTCAGTAAGGTCTGCGGTATTATTCGCTATGCGGTTAAAGCTTGTGAGTGTGGTACCAAGATTCTCTCGGGTAGCACTAAGCAGCAAGCTGGTTTGCTCCAAGATGGCAGCAAGGTTTTTTCTATTCTCCGCACCGGTCATCTCACTAATGTTGGCGGCAATCATATCAATCTTCTCTGCAATTGAGATAGCCTTGTCACTAATATCATCGAACATGGAAACCCCAACCTTGATGTAGCTTTTCGGTTTCAACAAGGCAGATTCATTGGTGCCACCTCGTATCTCCACTGCTTTCAATCCGGTAATACCCACCAGTGTCAGTATCGCTTCCGTATCTGCTTTTATGGGGGTTCCACCATCAACACTTATGGTGAGTTTAATCTTAGTTACATCTTTGGGGTCAATCTTGATGTTCTCTACTCTACCAACCTTGATGCCTTGGTAATTCACCGCTCCACCAACCTGCAACCCACTAACAGAATAGTTTTCAAACTGGATGTAATAAATATCCCTTTTCTGCACAAGTCTGTTTCCTGCCACTGCTGCAGCAAAAACTATCATCAACAAAGAACCAATGGACAGGAATATACCCAGCCTAACTTTGGCTGCCTTTGATACCATACTACTCTCCTATCTTCATATGTCCGGTTAGCAACCGATTCTTAAGAGTTACAGGGCTCTTAGCTTCCAAAGCCACCTTCCCTTCACATATTACATCCTCGTAAAAGGTAATATCACCGCTGACACTAAGCTCTTTGCAGCCGCTCAGTGATGGAGCTCCCTTAGGGAAATGCGCTTCCAGCTTGTCAATCGTACCATAGTATGCTTCATCAAGTTTAATATGGGGGGCTTTCTCCAAGCCTCTTTTCAAGGTTATCTGATATTGGTCGTTCAAATCAAAGGCATCAGACCATATCGCAAGTAGGTCGTTTGTCTTCTTCACGGGAGCAAAGCGCTCTCTTGGTACTAGCAAGGCTTTGGAATTGTTAAAGATGCTTATTGCTGCACCCATAGCAGTTTCAAGTTGATACACCTCTGTTCCCTGAACGGTCTTTGGATTCACAATAAGCGGAAGCAGCATCAAACCTTCACCGGAGATAAGCTGCCATTCCAATGCTTTCAAGTCTAACCACAGGTTGTTTGTATTGAAGTATTTGTAGTAATCAACATCCTGAAACTCACTAAGTTCTTCTTGAGGGCATTGAGCCAACTCTCTAAGTAATAATTGACCACTGTTATCCTCAGCCAGGTGTCCACCCTTGCTATCCATCTCTGTCCGCTTACACACTTCCATGATGAAGGGGATGTCATTCTCTTCCATGTAAGCTGGTATTGCTGTATCAAGCGTAGCCCCCAAGTTATCCGCATTGGAAATAAAGGCATATCTGTAACCAGCAGAGATTAATCTTTCCAGTAACCCATCTTTGGTGATGGCAGTGTAAAGATCGCCATGCCCTGGAGGATTCCACATCTGCGCTTGGTCTTTACTCTCAAATGGCTTCAGATTGTCTTTTCTGATCCTGGGGAACTTATTCTGGACGAAGCTAATCGGCAAATCCTGTTTTGAAAGTTCAGGGTAACGGTTGAGATACTGGAGTGTATCACTCTCGGTATTAAAGCTATTCATAAACAGTAGCAACACATCATATCCAGATACTGATCTAAGCGTTAATATCTGCCTGCTGATGATATCCAGAAAGGTCATATTGCCCTTCACTGGCAGCAGAGACTTCGCTTTGGATAGTCCCATACTGGTGCCCAAACCACCATTAAGCTTAATAACCACGGTATTCTTCAGTAAACTGCTCTGTTGCTTAGCCTTGATGTCGTTATAATCCACCAGGTTGGCAGCTGTGGGTGGCTTAATCTGCTCTCTGCCTATCAAGCCTGTCTCACCCCGCTTCAAACTCTCGTAATAGCTGATGAATGTGTTTATCACATCATCGTTCAACCCCTCAGCTTTCATCAACTTGGCAAAGCTTTGATTCATACATCAGCTCCTTTATTGCCGATCCACCAATTCCTGTATCAAATCTTCATCCACCGGAGTGGGAATGGTTATAGCTCCCGCCTCAGCATGAGCTTCATTCCAGGCTTCACAGGTGTCTATTGCGCCATCGTTTCTTGCCCAAGCTCGTCTGGCAACTCCACCCATAACATCCCAGGATAAGGCTTTCTTAACTATCTCATCCATCCTTTCACTGCCATCCAAAACAATCCCATTACCACCATTGACGCTTCTGCCAATGCCTACTCCGCCACCGTTGGACAGCACCACTAGCGTCATTCCTCGTGCCACATTACCGGCAAAGCAGTGAGTAGCCATTTCTGCCATTACATTGGAACCATCGTGGATATTAGCTGTTTCTCTGAATGGGGAGTCCGTGCCGGATACATCGTGATGGTCTCGTCCCAGCATGACAGGTCCAATCTCACCTTTACGAACCATATCATTGAACCTTAAAGCCAAGCGTATTCTTCCTTCCTCATCCGCATAGAGGATGCGAGCCTTCGTTCCCACAACCAGTTTATTCTGCTCGGCGGTAACTATCCAATGGTGATTATCCCTATCCATAGAGTTTCTATCGGGATTAATCAGCTCGGTGGCTGCCATATCTGTTTTCTGCAAATCCGCATCCTTACCGGAAAGACATACCCATCTAAAGGGACCGTATCCATAATCAAAGCAGAGGGGACCCATGATGTCTTCCACGTATGAGGGCCAGATAAAGCCATCATTGGTGTTCATCCCGTTGCGGGCAATGGCTTTCTCGCCTGCATCGAACACACTTGCCATGAAGCTGTTACCATAATCCCAGAACCTGGAACCTTTGTCACACAGCTTCTTAATCACCTGATAATGCCGTATAAGGGATTCATCCACCAGTTTCTCAAACTGCTTAATATCCTCAGCAATCATCTTCCTACCCTCGGCAAAGCTCAAACCTGCAGGGGTGTATCCACCCTCATAGACAGCATGGCAGCTTGTTTGGTCGGAGATTAATTCTGCCTTTATGTTATGTGTATCTACATACTCCAGCAAATCCACTATGTTCCCATGATAAGCAATGGACAAAGGCTTTCTGGTCTGTCTCGCCTCATCCACCCAGGCGAACACCTGCACTAAGTTGTCGGATACCTTGGCAACCCATCCCTGATTATGCCTTGTCTCAATGCGACTATAGTCCACTTCGGCTATAACACCGATGCCTCCGGCAATCTCCACTGCTTTACTCTGAGCACCGCTCATACCCCCCAAACCCGAAGAGATATACAGCACACCCGCCAAATCCTTGTCTTGGGGGATACCAAGATACTTTCTCCCCGCATTGAGCAGGGTGATATATGTGCCATGAACTATACCTTGGGGACCAATATACATCCATCCTCCGGCGGTCATTTGTCCATAGTTTGCCACACCTAAGGCTGTCAATCGCTTAAACTCGGTGGGGTTATCCCACTTGCCGATCACCAAACCGTTGGTGGAGATAACTCTGGGTGCCTCCGGTTTAGATGGGAACAAGCCGAGGGGATGTCCCGATGCCACAACCAGTGTCTGATGCTCGGTCATTACTTCCAAATAGCTCATAATCAGCCGGTATTGCATCCAGTTCTGACACACTTGTCCGGTTTCTCCGTAGGTTACCAACTCATAAGGATACAAGGCTATATCAAAATCCAAATTGTTATCTATCATCACCTGCAGGGCTTTGGCAGCAGTGATACCCTTATACTCATCAATAGGTTTGCCCTTTAATCTACCTGCCGGACGATAGCGATAGCCGTATATTCTTCCTTTAGTTTTCAACTCGTTCAGGAACTCAGGCGCAAGCTCCTTATGAAGCTGCTTGGGAACATACCTTAAAGCATTCTTTAGCGCTTGGGCAATTTCGGCTTTGTTCAGCTCCAGTCCTCTGTCTGGCGCACGGCGTATTCCCGCTTCGAAAGTAGCTTCGGGGGGAAGGGTATCGGGTAGTTTTATCTGGTAAA
>CALDSN010000153.1 GCA_937924555.1 uncultured bacterium
CACTTAAATTTGAATACAGTTTCAATCTGGGGACATAATCACTCTCGTGGCTTTCTATCCCTACTTTGAAGATATAATCGCTCTTTTGCGGATCATTCACCACCTCCAGATCCAAGTCTAACAGCTTATTCAGCAGTAACTCTCTATAGGTGGAGCCCCTTTCTTTGTTAAATGTGTAGTCTATATATGCCCTGGGACGCCGCACATTCAGCTTAACTCCCACTTCAGGCAGTTGTATCCTTGCAAACAAATCCCGCACCACGGGATTTTGGATATTCTGCATCCAAGAGCTTTTATCTGCTCCAATAGCTATTTCTTGCGGGTTGGTAAACTCATTCACCCTTTTCAGCGTGAATTCACTCTCCCCCATCTCATTTGTCATTTGTTTATCGGTTAGTTCTCCACTGCCAATCCTGAACTTGGCTAACAGGGGAAAAGCATAGCAGACATTCTTTCCGGTGTCATCAACCCACATCATTTTAGCATGGATGCTGTGGCTTTCCTTCTGCTTTGCCACCACCTCCACTGTTGCATCCTCCACCAGCGGGATAAGCTTAGCAGGCAATCCGTTTATGCGTGATGATATCTCGTTATACAGATTCACCCGCTTATCATTGTAGCTAACACTCAAATCCAAATCGGTATAATCCACCATCAGTTCCATCGCCTTCAGCAGAGCAGCAATCCCTGTTACGGCATTATTCATTGTGGAGTCATATTCCTGCATCAGTTCCTTTGCCTGTGCCAACGCAAGCTCTTTCTGCTGGATGCGCCAGGCTCGGTATTCGCTTTTGGATAAGCGATAATATGCCCAATAGTCCTTCTCCGTTTCATAACTGCCCACAAACTGCACATCTTTCAGCTTGTTATTGCTGCTCAAGCGGATACGGCTCTTCAGCTCCGAGGATGGTATCCCGTTTAGTTCTGTCTCATTCAAATAGATATCGGAATCTATATTCACGCTTATCTGCGTGCTTATCTCCCGCAATGCATTTTCCCGTGCAGCCGTTACATAATCCGGTGCTTTGCGGCTATAGCGCACCACGGCGTTGTAATACTCCGCATCTGTGGGCTTTTCCGTAATCCACAGCGGTTCCTTATTGCCAAAACTACAGGCACCAAGCAGCAACAAGCCCAGCAGCCAAAGATATGTTCTCATGCTATTTCAGGTATCCTTTCAGCTTTTCCACCACCGAGTTTCCCATTGCCCTCAGCGAGCTTAGCACCATTTCGTTCTCTTCGGGTGGGAAAGGCTCCGCTTTATTTATCATACTCTTAACATCCCTGCTCAAAGCGCGTTCATCTCCGCTCACAAACCTGCACCAGCTATCCTGCCAGGGGGTTTTTGCCTCGATGCTGTCTTGCAGTAAAAGCCTGCCCGTTTCCACATCCAGAATGCTGAAAGAGCCGTATATCGTAACATTTGCGCTTTTCGTAAACCGCTTGTAATCGCAGCTAACCTCGCTGATAAGCTCCCTCTCCTTGCTGTTGCCTTCTTCATCCACATAGGGCTCTTTCCCTGTAACCACTTTCGCTTTGGAGCTTTGCACCACAGATACTGTTCGTGCGGGACTTACACTTATATTCTGGATGCTGCCGGTTAGCACCTCATGCGCTCCCACAAGCTGACCCAGATTAACCGTGCTAGCTTCATCCACCAAGCCCGAAGCATTAAGCTGCTGCTCCGCCAACACTGCGTCCATCTGATTTCGGGCTATCACTTCGGTAAATTCATCCAAATATCCTTGGCTCAATATCTTTCCCGTGATGTAATCAGTTATCAGCTCCGAAACCGCCCCATATCTGCCACGGGTGTTGGATTTATCGTTAAACGGCGCAATCGCCAATCTGCGCACCGCTAATTTACGCGCTGCGTTATATTTTAGCGAAGAATCCTTATAGTCCGGAATGAAGTTCATGGCTGCCTTAAACTCCAATGCAGCCTTGCGTTGAATATCGGCAGTGGAGGACATCTTTGTATAGCGTAAACCCGCCTGATAATGTGCCTCGGCTGCATTCTCCCGGCTGGCTTTTATCTCCTCTTTCAAGTTTGGGATGGGCAACATCACCCGATAACCCGTATCGGGATCCACCAGGATAGGCAGGTTCTCCACCTCGGAGGTAAGCTCTTTCAAGCGTGTATGCTCCTGCAAAATCCTATCCCAGGTATCGGTATCGGTGTTTTCCAATAGTTCTTCCACCGCTTGGTTGTGATCTTCAATCGCCTGCTGCCAAACCGTTTGCAACAGCTTTTGTGCTTTGCCGTTTTCCGGCTTGATGCGCAGTGACCTGCAAGCTGCCACTACCGCTGCATCTGTGTTCCCCTGCTCATAGCTCTTCTTGGCTCGGCGATAGTATCTTCCATTCTGTGAACATGCACTTAGCAGCAACAGCATTATTGTTAAGATAAGCACCAAACGCTTACACATTCCAACTCCCATACGGATTATTAATCTGCTTTGCATCTTGCTAGGAGCCACAATCCGTGTCAAGTGCATTATCGCTAGTTGCCGTTTTTCTCCCTGTTTCCTTCGCAGAACCATCTGAACGATAATAAGCTAAGTAATGCCGCACGCCATTACCCTTCCCCACTAACTCGTCATGCCAAACTTGATTTGGAATCAGGCACAATAATTGGTCGGCAGCCATGGAATGAACATCACTGTGCACATTGTGTGCTAAGTCATATCACACAACTGAAGGTATGGGATGAGCCCCGGTGGCGCAAGCTGTTGACTGACAATGATATGCAGAAGTCTTTAGTAGTATATGATTTCCCGGCGCTCTGTGCCTTTCAGTTTGCCATTCTCATACCTTTCCCGGACGATCCAGTTACCCTGAGAATCATACTCGTAAGAATAGGTAGTTGATGTGGAATAACTTGGCTCAGTGGTGATCTCTGAAGAGACATTGCTTTTTGCGTCGTAGGTTACAACCCTCCGGGAGTAAACTTCACCTTGGTCGTAAGTTGTTTCTTCCACCAGATTTCCGTCGGCGTTGTAAGAGTAAACCTCATCCAGGATTTCTGTATCACGGACTTTGTATTCACGCTTCTCCATCAGCTTATTATTAGAATCATAGGTACAAATGGTCTTATTATATAGCTTCATGTCTTCATCATATTCTTTTTCACTTATCTGGTTCCCGGCGCTATTATAGGTAAATTCACTGGCATGATAAAGGCTGCCATCTTCGTTGTATGTCTTTTTCCACACCAGTTGCTTCTTGGAATTGTATTCCAGTTTTTCTGTTTCTACAGTGTAATCCTTTCTGACTTCCTTGATAAGCAGACCATTTGTATCGTAAGTTTTGTTGATGCGGACACATTCTTTTTTAGCGCGATCATGGCCTATCACAGTTATCAGCCGGTTATTTTTATCATACGTGTAAATCGTATCTCCATCATACCAGTTCGCATTACCGTTGATAACAGCTTCCATATAGCCGGAAGCATTGAAAGTGGTAGTTTCGTAATCTGATTTTAAGATTTTCACCTTGCCAAACAGATTTGCTTCCTGCCAGTCAGTAGTTGTTTCTGCATTCAGAAACATATTTGCCATTAGTAGGGATAGCATTAGTAACAAGTGTTTTTTCATTTTAACCTCATGGGTAAATTTATCTGAGGAAACAACCTATGCAGTGTGAGTTATGTGTCAAGTAAGATATTTGTGGAAACTGGGAACCTGGGGTTTACACACCCAGGCTAGTATCTTATGCTCCGAAGGAGCATATCTGTGCCAAGTATGTCATTTACGACCATTATCACATGCAATGCTATCTCTAAGGGGACTTTTATTCTAGCAAGAAAATATCGTCCCGCAGAGACTCTATTGTTGGGGGAATGGGGGTTTATTATTTGCCTCTTTTCTATCTAAAATGGCGTCCCGATGGAACTCTAACGTAGAGAATATGGGATTAATACCATGCCCTCAATCTATTGATAATAGCCTTTTTATGTGGTTTAGTAATCTCCCCTGCCTGGGTTGCAATGTCGCCATCGACGCAGATATTGCATGAACTTTTAATAGATTTATCCTAGATTTATCCTAATATATTCACCTTTAGGGTATCTAACATCCATGCATATGATGTCTAATCATTCATTAGTCTTTCCCTAATCATTCCCTAATGGGATAAGAGAATTACTAATGGATTGCTGATGAATAACACATTATCATAGAAACGGCTCCTATATTGCTTTACAAATCTTTTTTTGCATGCAAGCTGAATGGACAATGGATGCACCGTGTTAGCACGCTGATGTTCCTGGCAGAAAAGCAGGATGCAGTTGGGCAGTAAACAAGGTGCGGCAGAGAGTGCATAGCATGGTAACAAAGCGAAATAGAAAGAAACAAAACAAGATAAACACAGGAGGTTTATGATGCGAGCAAGGTTTGGCAATGGAGTCGGAGCATATTCCGGCAAATTGGATGAGGTGGTGTTCTGTCACTATCGGCGGGAAGGGCTGGTGTTGGTGCGCAAGTATGTGTACCCCACCCTCACGGAGAATAACCACAAATTGGGTAACACAACCACCAATCTACATGGATTACAGCCATCCGAAGGCTACAAAAACGATATGCGCACCTACTTAAGCCGCTATAACACCCTGCGGGAGAACGAAGGCAAATATGTGCGCTCCTGGGTGAACATGTACCTGAAACTGATGCGGGAAATGGCACGGAGGGACAGTACTATTAACCTGTTAACCCTTACCCGTGAGGAGATTTACACGCGTGAGCTGCCTTGCATCAGTGTGAAGAAGGCAGTGGAAGCGGGTTTACTGCCTGAGGTGTACGATTATGCGCATCTTGATAGGGAGATGTAGCCAGAGGCAATAGGTGGTAAAATACACATAGCTTAAGAAGAAATGACGTTATTATCCAGCTATCCCAAATAGGGGGGTGGGTGTTGATTGTGCAATTTCAATTGACAGAATTGCAGTATGACCTGATGTTTGGAAGCTGAGGTGGATATGATTGTCAGCAGAAAGTTCAGCCGAAGCAGAGGGATAAAGCACATAGTTACGATGATGTTTGCTCTTGCATTGTGTATTTATCTGCCCGCAAAGCAAATAGATAAAGAGAAAGCTCTTGTGGATAGCATCCGGGGTGCAGAGGGTGCTAGATTGATTGAGCTTTCGGAGAAATATCACAAGCAGTATTTGAGAGTAAACCCCAAACAGGCTTTGGAGCTTAATAACCACGCTCTTAAAGTGGCAAGGCAGAGCGGTGACAAGGATAACGAAGCAGCGTTTCTGCACCGTATCGCCATGTGTTACTACCAGTTAAATCAGGATGAAAAGGGCATAAAGAGCGATATGGCAAGCCTGAATATCTTCCGTCAAAAGGCAAACAATGCGGGCTTGGCAAGGTGTTTCACCTCTATGGCAAATGCTTATCTGCGCAAGAATGATTTGGCAAAGGCGGATAGTTATCTGCAACAAGCATATAGCTATGCCCAAAAGAGCAAAGACCAAAAGTTGATTATCGATGCGTTGGATATCTGGGCAATCTGCGCCGGTAAACAGAATAACACCCGCAACGCCATAAAGCGTTTTGCGGAAGCATACCGGCTTAGCAAAATAAGTAACGATAGTTTTGATATGGCGTATTTTGCCACCAATCTGGGAATCAGCTATCAAGCGATTGATAACTATCCCACATCGTTGGAGTACTTTGAAATCAGCCGTGGATTGATGGAGCAACTGAAGGATAACACCTCTTTGGCGAAAATATACAATAACATGGGTACTTCGCATTTGCAGATGGGGAATTATGAGCAGAGCTTGAACTGTTATTTGAAGTCTCTGGAGCTGAAAGAGCAGAATAGTTCGCCCAATGATATCGCTATGGTGTTAGTTAATCTTGGCTCTCTATATCTCAGGTTGGAGCAATATGAGAAAGCTATCCAGCATTACACGAAAGTGATAGAACTGAAAAAGATAAGTGCAGATGCGATTGGAGTGGCATCGGCATATAGCAGCTTAGGTGTGGCATACAGACAGTTGGGTAAATATCAACAATCACTTTCCTGCTATCTGGAAGCGATGAAGCTGTATAAAAAGACATCAGACGAAAGAAGACTGGCTCAAACACAAAACAACTTGGGGGTGCTATATTCCAAATTGGGCGAGATAGATAAAGCATTATCCTACTACAATCTGGCACTTAAAACACATACCAAGAATGCCGATAAGAGTTCGCAGGCAAGTGTGTATCTTAATTTGTCGGATATATACTTAACGAAGCGGAATAATATTGCCTTGGCAAAACAGTATTTGGAACAAGCAAAGAACCTTACAGTGGGGATAAACCAGCCTGATTTGAGGGTTAAACTATTACAGCAGCTATCTTTGTATCACGAAATTGTGAAGGATTATCCTCTTGCCCTGCGGTATTATAAAGAGTTGGGAGCACTGCAGGACAGCATAAATGCAAATCGCTACAGTAAAAGCCTCGCTGCCCAAGAAAACAAGTATGAATTGGAAAGCAAGGAAAAACAGATTGAGATTCTGCGTCAAAACATCGAGCTGAATAAGCAGATTGTGCAGAAATCTAAGCTGTTACGCAACTATTTGATGATTATTATTGCCTTGGCGATGATAACAGCTCTGGTGCTTTGGTGGAGGTATCTCTCTTTGCGGAAGATAAACCGTTTGGTGATGGAAAATGATGCCAAGCTGCAAGCCATGAACCAATCATTGGAGCAGCGGGTGGAACAAGAAATTGAGATTAGGCGGTTGCACGAGCAAAAAGCGTTTCAACAAGCCCGGCTTGCTTCATTGGGAGAGTTGGCAGCGGGAATTGCCCACGAATTGAACCAACCATTGCACAGTTTGGCTTTCACGCTGGATAATATGCTGCTGTATCTAAATAGCAATGAGGCAGACCCCAAATATCTGAACAGCAAGCTGGACTACCTGTTTGATGACATTTCACGGATGCGCAAATCTATTGATCACATTCGGCACTTCTCACGGCAGAAGTCCGATATTCCTGATGAAGATTTCGATGTTAATGAAGCCGTTATGCAAACTATTTCTTTGATCCGGAAGCAATATACCAAACAGGGAGTGGAGATAATCACCCAACTTGAGCCTGCTCTCCCCCATCTCTTTGGCAACCCCTTTAAGCTTGAGCAAGTGTTGCTAAATTTGCTATCCAATGCCCGAGATGCAGTTACAGATATGGATAAGAGCCGTAGGAAAGTGGAACTGAGTACCTTTGTTGCCAAGGACAATGTGATGATAATCTGCAAGGACTTTGGAAAAGGGATGAACGAAGAGACCAGAGAAAAGGCATTCAATTCGTTTTTCACCACCAAAGATATGAATAGAGGTACAGGCTTGGGCTTAACTATCAGCAAGGGGATTGTTGAGGATATGGGAGGTAGCATCCATATCGAAAGTGAAGCGGAAGTTGGAACGAATGTTTCAATATCCTTGCCTGTAACTTGGGCAAATAAGACGATAGATGCCCGTAAGGAGTGATATCATGAATATCTTAGTAATTGATGATGAACAGCGAGTTCTAACCGAGATTTGCGAATATCTTACTCATATGGGGCATAAAGCAATAGGCTCACCCAACCCGTTAACAGGTTTGGAGATGCTGAAGCATGAAGCGATAGATTTGTTGATTCTGGATGTGATGTTACCGGATATTGGGGGGATTGAGTTCCTAGGCAAGATAAAGCCGGATTATCCTGAACTAGATGTAATCGTGATAAGCGGACATGGAGATATGGATACAGTGATAGCAGCACTTAGAGCCGGAGCGGGTGATTACTTAAAAAAACCATTTAGACACTACGAGTTGCAATTGGCAATGGAAAGAACCCAAAAGCTGCATCAGATGAAAGCTGAGATTATGAGCCTAAACGCAGATAACAGCATATTACTGAAGGAATATAACAAGAAGAGTGAGCATCGGCTTATCGGTGAAAGCCCTCAGATAAAATCGGTGTATGAGCTTGCCCAAAAAGCATCTGAATATGCAGATTTACCTGTGATGATTACCGGAGAAAGCGGTACGGGAAAAGAGATTATCTCACGCTTAATCCATTTCTCCAGCGCCAGAAAAGACAGAAACTTTCTTGCGATAAACTGCTCTGCCATACCGGATAACATGCTGGAGAGTGAGTTCTTTGGTTACAGAAGGGGAGCCTTTACCGGAGCGATAAACGACCGAAAAGGATATTTTGAATATTGCGATGGGGGTACGCTGCTATTGGACGAATTGGCAGAAATGCCGATGTTCATGCAATCCAAGCTGTTGCGGGTGTTGGAGGATAGAACAATCACCAAGATTGGGATGGATAAACCTGTGCGGGTGAATGTAAGAATAATATCTGCCACAAATCAGGATATTGGCAAAGCAGTGAATGAGGGGAAGTTTAGATTGGATTTGTATCACCGAATCAACACTTTTCAGATACATATCCCAGCCCTGAGGGATAGAATTAGTGATATTCCCCTGTTGGTGGAGCACTATCTTTACCTGTTCAGCAGACAGTATGCGAGACCAATGTGCTCTGTATCGGATGAAGCCATGCAAGTGCTGATGTCATACAGCTATCCGGGCAATGTCCGGGAGCTGAAGAACTTGGTGGAGCGAGCAGTGCTAATTGGCAACGGGAAAGTGCTTAACCCATCGGACTTCAATGGTTTAATGCTTTCTTCGCCATCTCTGCCCTTGCAAAACGAGGAAACAAAGAACTTCAACCTGGCTGAACACGAAAAGTATCTTGTGCAAATGGCTTTGCAACATACTGACAACAACCAGACTAAAGCGGCTAATCTATTAGGAATATCTCGGCATGCACTGATTAGAAAGATGAAGCAGATAAATCGGACAGCAATGGCATAGATACTGTTACATAAACGCACAGTTGTTCGCTTTTACACTGTTCGTTTATGATACAATAATCACTTAGATGGGGTTTCCCCAGCGGAGAGATTAGTTCAATTAGCTTGTGCTATCTGCTTGTATGACTTTTTGTTATGTATTGATGCAATTTCTCCTTAATCCACTTTAATCATGTGGAACGCAACATGATTATTAGAGCGGCATATACTTTTCCTAAGGAGGAAATTATGAAACAAGAAGTTATGACCGCGAAGTTGAGCTATCTCAGATTGATAGCTCTGGTAAGCATGTTGCTTTTATCATTTAGTTCAGTAGTGGCTCAAGCAGTCCCGATAACTTTTCATCTCGAAAATGTGCTTTCTACCAGCACCACCGGACCATGGATGTTCGAAAACGACGACATCGGCTTGCAAGGATTTCCCTTTGATAAGCTTGGTGGAGATGATAACTGTTACACTTTCACCCCGGGACTGATAACTGAAAACTATGCCTATAGGTATTTCAGGTCTGATGAGTTAACCACTTCATCGTGCATAGCTGAGAATCTGTGGTTTGTGGAAAACACCAATGGTTTCAGGATAGAATTCGATGAATTTGAGCTGACCGGTTTTCACAAGATAAATACAGAGAACGCAGGTATGGGCTGGAATGTTGGAGGTAGCGCAGGAGACATCCAGATCGGAAGAGCACACGTCTGAACTCCAGTCACGATCAGATCTCGTA
>CALDSN010000154.1 GCA_937924555.1 uncultured bacterium
GTGTAAAAGAAATCATCAACTTTGGATTCAGCCACGCCTGCTACACCGGCATCAGCTATCTGGAACTGATTAAAGATGTTCACCGAAGTGGTTATCTTTACATTGTTGAGGCTAACCATAACCCCTTCCCAAGGCTCACTTGTGGCCCCGGAAAAGGGCAACATAGCCGTGGTAACATGATTAATAGGGATAGGGTTACCTGGTGATTCGATAGTGCTATCAGTAATCAAACGGAGTTGGGTTACTCCATTCATTTCTTTTACCGTTCCTGTCAAGCGAACCATGTCTCCAACATGAACTGTATTGCTTGTAGCAGCATCATAGACATAAAGCCCAGTCCATTTCCCATCATAACCGGTAGTTACGGGATCGGATAAATAGAAACTTGCTCCTGCTTTAACCGCAGTAACAATACCCCTAACCTGCTTAATCTGATCCATGTATGGAGAGTTGCCGTTAACTGCGGTTGTCTCCTGAATCTGACGACAGGTGAGCACCTGTGCAGAAAGCCCTATGCTCAAAGCAAGGGTTATAAAAAGTATAACTACACCTTTCATTTATATCTCCTTGGTAGTAATCTCTTCTTGAGGTTGTGCTTCAGCAACCTGAGCCGGAACTGAAGCGTCTTTTATAAAGATCATGTCTATAATCAACAAACACACTCCAATAAAGATTGAGCTGTCTGCAATGTTAAAAATTGGAAAGCGCTGCATAATAATATCCGGGAAATCAACGCTAAAGAAATCCGTAACGCTGCCGTAAATGATTCTATCTACCATGTTTCCCAATGCTCCTCCCAGAACAAAACCAAAGGAAAAGACTTGGATTCGGTGCTGGCTGTGGAATAACAGGTAGAGGATAAAAGCTAGAGCTAAAATTGTAACACCTATGAAGAACCATCTATTGAATGCATCGTTATTGAATCCGAGAGAAAAGGCAGCACCGGAATTCTGCACATAATACAGCATAAAAGTGTCGCCAAAAGTGTTTTTAAGAATGGGGATACATTGATGCAGCTCAAGGTTTACCCGCACTAGGGTCTTGGTTAACTGGTCTAAAACCAAGGATAACATCATGATAAAGAAAGCTGGGCTAACTTTAAGTTCCGTTTTGGGTAAGAGGCTCAACGTCTTTGCCGCCTTTTCTTGTCTTCCATTTTCTCTTTACAACCAAAGCAATATATGGCATAGGGAATAACCTCTAGGCGGGATTCTTGAATCAGCTCTCCGCACATTTCACAAATACCATATGAGCCATCCGCAATACGGCGCATGGCATCGTTCAACAAGCGTATCTTTTCCCTTTCACCTTCCATCATCATCACAGTTTGTTCCATTAGATTCGTATCAGAACCCTGATCTGCCTGATGGTATGCATAGCTGGAAAGATCACCGCTGCTTTCGCGTGCCCCAATGCTCTGATCTTTATTTATATTCTCGATATAGCTAACGCTTTCTCGGAGTTCCCTGAGGATAAGTTCCTCATAGTGTTTAAGTTGCTCAGCAGTAAGTTTATTTGCTGCCATCTCTATCTCCTTTGCATAATACTCGAAAAAATGAGAATAACCAAGTAATGCGATGCCGTTACTTATGTCAATGAAAAGTTAGTTGCAACTCTTTGGATAAAAGCAGCTAATAAACCTTTTAGTTGAGCACCCGATATTCCCGCATGATGTCTTATCTCATCCTGAGAATGAGCTTGTTCGTGAAACAAGTTACTGTAATTAGTTACAATGGAGTAAGCAAGAACCTTCATTCCCGCATGCCGGGCAGCAATCACTTCCGGTACAGTGGACATCCCCACCAAATCTGCACCCCATGCGGCAAAGGCAGCACATTCAGCCCTGGTTTCCAGACTGGGTCCAGTTACTGCCAGATATACACCTTTCTGAGTATTTATCCCCTGTTCAGCAGCGATATCATCACATAGCTGCCTGAATTGGGGATCATAGGGTTGGTTCATGGAGGGGAATCGTTCCCCAATGGTCTCATCGTTATGCCCAATTAAGGGATTTGTCCCCATAAAGTTAATATGATCGGTAAGTTGCACTATCGCCCCTGGAGGAAGCTCCAAACGTAAACTCCCTGCTGCATTTGTAACTATCAATGCTTGCACACCAAGCGCTGCCATCACTCTAGTGGGGAAGACAACCTGCTCCATGGCATAGCCTTCATAGAAATGAAAGCGTCCCTGTAGGAATAGCACCGGCACTCCCTCAACATCCGCAAGCACCAAGTGCCCCTTATGAGACGGAGCTGTGCTGGCAACAAAACCGGGTATCTCGGTGTATAAAATATTACAAAGGCAGGGAAAAGCCTCCGCCATGTCACTTAGCCCTGTCCCCAGGATAATTGCAAACTTGGGGAGCTGAGGAAGCTTAGCCTTCAGCCAAGCGGCTGTTTCTTGTATGTTAAGCATAGGTTATCCTTTAGTTATTTGGTCTATCATCCTGCTTGGGGACAATCTCTTCCTTAATCTGGCGGAACTCACTGTCAAGTTGCAGTTCGCTGTCTTTATTCAACAATGGGTCTTTGCCTATTCTATCCTGGAAACTCTGTAACTCTACCCTGAACTGCATCAGGAACTGGCGTTTTTGCTCTTTCACTTGCAGGTATTGGTGTTCCAGTACACTGAGGTATTGCTTTGCTTCATGGATCGCTCTCTTTGCTTTCAGTTCTGCTTCGTGAATGATATTCTCTGCTTCCTTACGGGCATTGGCAACGATATCCGCTTTGGTTTTCTCGGCAAAAACAAGTGTTCTGCTAATCAGTTCTTCTCTACGCTTCAGGTCTTCCACGGCATTACCGGCTTGCACAGCCTCCTGCTTAACCTCATATTGCATCTGTTCACGTCGAGCTAGTTCCCTTTCCTGTTTCTTTTGGAACTCCTCAATCTCTCCGGCTATCTGCTCTAAAAAGGCACGCACCTCTTTCTTGTTGTACCCGAACATCTGTCCGGAAAACTCCTGGTGCTTAATATCTATTGGAAACAGTGGCATAATCTCCTCCTGTTAACTTAGCGATGCAATCAACCTGGCAAGCAGGCTCAGCAGCATATAAGCTATGATTGGTGACAAATCCAAGCCCATTGGGGGCATAATCCGCCTAATTGGAGCTAACAATGGCTCAGTTATCTCATACAAAAACCTGAATATGGGATTCCCCAAATCTCTCACAAACCAAGACATTATCACTCTGGCAAAGAGCAATATGTTATAAATCTCAATCACCCGCACCAGCAGGAACATCGCCGCCCCGGTGAATGAATGGGGGAAGTTCAATCTAAAACCTCATGACAATTACGGCATCTGGCTTCATAGGCTTCCGTAGAGCCCACCAATATCTTTTCACCCTTATGTATTGTTCTTTGAGTGCGATTGGCGGGGTTTCCGCACTTCATGCAGATGGCAAGGTTCTTTGTTACATATTCTGCCACGGCAAGAAGCTGAGGCATACTGCCGAATGGCTCTCCCTTATAATCCTGATCCAAACCGGCAACGATCACCCGGTAGCCCTGATCAGCCAAATCGTTACAGATGCCCACAATGGACTCATCAAAGAACTGCGCCTCATCGATAGCTACAATCTTGATATCATCTTGCAGGTAGGTGTATATCTCGCTTGGTTCATTTATGGGAACGGATGGAGCTTGCATCTGAGAATGGGATACGATGTTGTTGGCATCGTAACGATCGTCAATCACGGGCTTAAATACTAAAACTCTCTGCTTGGCATACTCAGCTCGACGGATGCGGCGAATAAGTTCCTCGGTTTTACCGCTGAACATACTACCGCATATAACCTCAATCCAGCCAGTCTTCTGGTTAATAATATTCACTTTTCGTAGCTCCTTTCTCGCTTATAATCCCAATTTACCAACACACAAAATGCGTGCTTTTTGTCAATTACTCATTTCTTGCATAGCTCATAAGCGCAGATTCCTGCACAAACAGCAGCATTTAGGGATTCCATTTGCCCCGGCATTTCTATTCTTATACTAAGGTCTGCCATCGTTTTGGCTTCCACGCTTACTCCATGGGCTTCCCCCCCCACAACGATCACCAAGGGTTCTGGTGTCAGGGACAAATCACCCAAGCTGACACTGCCTTCCATATCCAAAATCATAACTTTGCTACCTGCCTCTTTCAGTTCCTCAAGCTTACATTCTCTGAACGGGACTTTATACACTGCCCCCAATGATGCTCTGATCACCTTAGGAGAGCTCACTTCACAACAAGAGGGGCTAAGCAGCAAACAGTCTACCCCAAAAGCTGCAGCTATACGGAAGATTGTGCCCATATTCCCCGGATCACTGATTCCATCCAGATAGAAAGCAAAACGAAATTCCCGCTCACGCTCTTTGGGAATGGGAAACAGCCCCGCTACTGCCGGCGGACTGTCACTGTCACAAATCCGCTGCATTGCCTCTTCTCCAACCCTGAACGTTTTGTTTGCTCGAATAGCCGATGCATCTTCTCTCAGATAAAGCTCAAGAGCATATATCCCCCACTCTGCCAGTTGATTAAGCAGTCTGCTACCCTCTACCACCACTTTCTGTTCCAACTTGCGATATTTCTTTTGTTTCAACTTGGAGAGGCTGGCTACCTGTGCCTTGCTAAGCTCATTAATCATCCTGTTTTCTCCTGCACCTTAAATAGCATAAATTCAGCTATCTACACACTTATCCACATTCCCTGTGGATAAATAGCTTTTTCTAACTTACTGCCTTTATTGTACATTACGCATTGTGGCTGATTATCCACAATACTTATCCACATCTTATCCACACTCATCGCAAAGCCTTTTTTAATATACAATAATGAGCTTCTTGGTTAATGTTACAGACCCAAGGCTCATCCTTAAAACATATCTGCCTGCGCTTAAACTTTTAAACTCCTCATCCGCAAACAAGGGGTATGATCCCGCACCGAAGTTAGCAGTGCCCAGCTTGCGGCTGAACATCCGTTGACCGCGGATATTATACAGCTCCAGTTTCGCTTCACCGCTGGCACCTTCAGCAGCCAACCAACTAACATTTGCCAATTGCCTGCCTCTAACGGGATTGGGGTATATGCGCAAGAGGTAATAGCTATACTCACCTGTTACTTCCCCGCTACGGTTTCCGTTGCGGTCAATCGCCACCAAACGAAAGCTTCCAAATGCGCTGATGGGTGAATGGATTTGGTACGATTCGTTTCCATTATCAGGTGTGAACATCATGGTTCGGCTTTGATTATTCTCTGTCAACACAAGCTCATAGCGTATAGGATCGGGATCGGCAATTCCAGCCAATGATAGATGGAGGAAGTTCTCATCTGCGCTATAGGACAAAAGGGGCGGGGATACGGGTGGAACATCATCCCCCAATGCGTGGTTAATCAAGCCTAACCACCCCGTCTGAGTAAAGTTTAGGCGGTTATAACGCTGCCAACCCCAAGCGAAGTTTAGCCTATAATCCGGGAACCATAATGCTCCGCTACCGATATGGGGGGTGTTGCCGGCATCCGTGGACGCACTGCTATACACCATGTCGTCCCATATATCCGCCAATTCCCCGGCTGATATACTCATACTGCCATATCCGGCATTGCGGAGTCTAAAGAAAAAGTCCCGCATATCCACATCTGCCAAACCGTCATTCATCTCAAAACACTGTATGCGAAGCCCCATCAGGTCAGGCTCTTGCTCCCAATAGACCTCCACCAACTCCCGAAACTTGTCCATAAGCTGTGGATACTGCGCTGTAGCTATGGTGGAACAGGTGGTTGTCCATATACTGGGACCTGGGTTTATCCCCATACCGGGAAGATAGGATTCTGTGTATAGAGTTGGTATCTGTGTTAGAACATCGGTTATATCCCCGTCAAGAAGAGGTAGCATCGTTTCATAAGGGAAGCCATTTGCAGGTACCAAGTCAGCCGATCCAATTACATATTCTGCTGCTTGATACACCTCACCCAGCACTTCCACTCCTTGCATACTACAGGCATCGAACAGCAATATATCCAGCTTGGGAGTACCTGAAAATGCCTGCGCTAATTCGCCGTTATATACATTTATACTGCTGTTGCTACTCTCATCGGAGCAAATCCATTTGCTTTCATTGCCTTTGTACCAGCTATTCCCATGCGACCAGATAACCAGCATCTTGCGCCTGGATGGATACGCCGCATACCCCCAATTGATGAAGTCTTTTAATGTGTTAAAATCTCCGCTGTCCGTGTGCCCCAAATCGCTCAGCACGGGAGAGGTGATATCAAAGGAGCTATCTTGTTCTATCCTATACCTTTTGGCACCATCACTGAAATCCGCCTGTACAATAATACTCAGGCTATCAGGTTGGGCAATACTCTCCATGCTATTGATGTCTTCTCTGCCATATTGCTCCAGATTGTTATCCGCAGCCATATACACAAGCACAGTCCAGCCTTCGGCACCGAGCATCCCCAATGCCGAAAGCAGAATCCATGCAAGTAAGACTATTTTTCTCAATAGGGATAATCCAAAGCCTCTTCCAAGCCGCTCAGCACCCGTACACCACCCTGGGACAGGGCTTCCATCTCTTTTTCGCCGGGATAAATATGCAGCGGGGCAATGAACTCCACTCTTTCGCGGATGGCATCCACCACATGAGCGTTATACACCAATCCACCGCTGAGGTAGATGGCATCTACCTTGCCGCAAAGCACTGTGGCACATGCGCCAATCTCCTTAGCAACTTGATAGCACATGGCATCCTGAATCTTTTTGGCATATTCATCGCCTTCCATAATGCGCTTGTTTATCTCAATACCGCTATCCGTGCCAAGGTATGCCATCAATCCGGCGGTCTTGGTAAGATAGTTGCACAGCTCTTTCTTGGTATAATTGCCGGAATAGGCAAGGTCTAAAAGGTCACCAATCGGTAATGCACCGGCTCTTTGCGGAGAGAAGGGACCCATTCCCAACAAGGCATTGTTCACATCCACCACTCTACCGTTTTTAATGGCAGCAACGGAGATACCTCCACCCATGTGCACGCCTATCATGTTTGCTTCACTAATGTCTTTGCCCATTTCTGTAGCCAGCAAGCGACCAATATAGCGGATGTTCAGGGCATGCAACAAGCTCTTGCGCTCAATCTCCGGGATACCTGAAATGCGAGCTATATCATCGAACTCATCCACCACCACAGGGTCCACGATAAAACTGGGGATTCCAAGCGGATCGGCAATAGCTTTGGCGATGAATGCGCCAAGGTTGGATGCGTGAATGCGTCCCCAACGAGTGGGGTCTTTCAGGTCGTCCAACATGGATTGGCATATCTTCCAGGTACCACCGCTAACCGGGCGCACCAACCCGCCTCTGCCCACAACGGCATGAAGGCTTTCCGGGCTTACATCATGCTCTGCCATGGCTTCCATCACTAGGGTCTTACGGAAGTCATACTGCTCAATTATTCCGCCAAACTTGTCCAATTCGGCAGGATCATGGCGCAGGGTTTTCTCGAAAAGGGGTTCTTTGTCGTCAAACACGGCAATCTTAGTTGAAGTGGAACCGGGGTTTATCGCGAGCACACGATAGGTCATTTCTCCTCCAGTAGAGATAGTTTTATTTTTTGGCAGGCTCTCTGAGCCGTGTAAAACTGTCAATGATTTTTCCTCTCAATCCTACCGCGTGCTTGGCATCATTACCTGATCATTACCTAATCATTACCTATGAAACATGCAATGATCAGGTAA
>CALDSN010000155.1 GCA_937924555.1 uncultured bacterium
CCTCCAGTAAACAGCTCATAGATCTCGCCCTATTAATTTCGGGGGGATGCTTGCTATTTGTTTATCCATCCTCTGCGGTTGAACAGAAGGATTATTGGGCATAGTTGTTTTGCCTCTTGACATAAAAGCCCTATGAAGCAGAATAGCTTAAAAGAACTTTAATGGATGGATTATGAGCCGGGCTATCGTATTGTTAAGCGGAGGGATGGATTCTTGCGTATGCGCCGCATGCGCTGCATCCGAGTGTGAGGAGATAAACTTCTTGCATTTCAGCTATGGTCAGCGCACCCAAGCCAGAGAGCTGAAAAGCTTTCAGGCATTGGTGGAGCACTATCGCCCCCACCGAGCCAAAGTGGTGGATTACCATTGGCTTAGCGAGATTGGTGGTTCCTCTTTAACTGACACCAAGCTGGAAGTTAACACCAGCGGGCTTGGCGAAGAAGTTCCCAATACCTATGTCCCCTTCCGTAACGCCACATTGCTCTGCGCAGCGGTTGCCTGGGCGGAAGTGATAGATGCGGATAGGATATACATTGGCGCAGTGGAGGAAGATAGCTCCGGTTATCCGGATTGTAGAGAGAGCTTTTTTAAGGATTTCTCCGCCGCCATCGCATCCGGTAGTAAAAAAGGCGCAGGGATTAAGCTTGCAACCCCCGTGCTAAACCTCAGTAAGATGGAAATTGTGAAATTGGGCATGAAACTGCATGCCCCGCTTCATCTATCATGGAGCTGTTACATCGATAACGAACAAGCCTGTGGGGAGTGCGACAGTTGCCTTTTGCGCCTAAGAGCCTTTTCCCAAGCGGGCTTTTGCGACCCAATACCATATAGAGTGAAAAAATGAAAAATATACTTATCATCCTAACCGGCGGGACAATCGCCATGAAAGCCTCTGGCGAAACAGGCGTTGTGCCAAGCACGGAATTTGCTCAGTTCTTAAGGCAGTTCCCCCAGCTTAGCAGTGTGGCACATGTGGATGTGATGGACTATCTTAATGTCCCCAGCCCATATATGACCCCGCAGATGATGTTTGACCTGGCAAAGCTGATAGACCTGAAGATAATCGATTATGACGGTGTGGTGATAACCCACGGCACAGACACCCTGGAAGAAAGCGCATATCTGTGTGATTTGGTGCTTACCACCCGCAAGCCTGTGGTGTTCACCGCGGCAATGCGCAGCGGAAGCGATATTGGCTTGGATGGTCCGCGTAATATTGTGGGCGCAGTGCGTGTTGCCAGCCATCATGACTCCATGGATAAAGGGGTATTGGTGGTGATGAACGACGAAATACACACCGCCAGAGATGTGGTGAAATCCGATACCGGCAAGGTTGATGCCTTTATCTCGATGGGCTATGGACCAATTGGCAATGTTGACCCCGATATGGTGGTGTATCACCGTTCAACCTTGTATCGGGAAAGCGTGTGGACAGATCAGCTCGATACGCGGGTGGATTTGATAAAAGCAGTGTCGGGCATTGATGGCAAATTCCTTAGATGCAGTATGGAAAGCGGAGCAGTGGCAATTGTGATGGAAGCCTTTGGCAGAGGCAATTTGCCCAAGCATCTGGTGCCCGATATCATGGCGGTTATCGATGCCAATATCTTGATGGTGATAGCCTCGCGCACCTATACGGGAAGGGTGTTGCCCGAATATGGCTATGATGGCGGAGGAAAGCATTTGCACGAAATGGGGGCTATTCTGGCAGGTGATATGCGCGGAGTGAAGGTGCGCCTGAAGCTGATGGCGCTGTTTGGCAAATATCATAATGCGGATGTTGTCCGCCGTTTCTTTTTGCAGAGTATAGCTTGAAGATAGCCATCCTTGGGCCTGCTCCCCCCTATCGCGGAGGCATTTCGCTGTTTGCTTTGATGCTTGCACGCACTTGGGCAGAAGCGGGACACGAGCTGTGCTTCTTTAACTTCCATCAGCAGTATCCCAAGCTGTTGTTCCCCGGAAAAGAGCAGATAGATAGCAGCTTGGATGAGAGGGAATTCCCCAATCAGAGAGTGCTTACTCCCTGGCTACCACACACTTGGGTTAGAACTGCGCAGATGATAAAGCAGTTCAAGCCCGATATCTTAGTTATTTCTTGGTTCATCCCCTTCTTTGCCCCGGCTTACGCGGTGATAATGAAGCTATTGCCAAATGTGCGCAAAGTGCTTCTGGCGCATAATATTAGTTCTCACGAGAAATGGCTGTTTATGGATAAACTGACCAAGCTTGTGTTTATGCATGCCGATGAGATAGTGACGCTTAGCCGTGCATCCATGAACGAGATTAAAAGCGTTATGCCTTTATCGGTGTATAATAAGAGTATCTTAGGCTTTCATCCAATCTATAGCTGTTATTCTAACAAGCCAGCTTTTGATACTTCACATGGCACCAAGCTGCTTTTCTTTGGCTTGATTAAGCCATACAAAGGTTTGGATGTGTTGCTTGATGCCATGCCTTTGGTGCTTGCGCGATTCCCCCAGGTGAAGCTGCAAATAGCGGGTGAAGTGTATGGCGAGGCGGATATGTATCTGAAGCAGATTAGCGATTTGGGCATTGGAAAGTCCGTTGAACTAAGCCTGCGCTACATTAGTGAGCCGGAGATACAAGAGATTTTTGGCGAGGCTACGCTGTGTATATTACCATATAAAAGCGCATCCCAGAGTGGGGTGATTGCCACTTCATACAGCTTTGGCGTCCCTGTGTTAGTAACGGATGTGGGAGGGCTAAGCGAGTATGTGAGGCATGGCGAAACCGGCTATGTGGTGGAGGCAAACAACCCACAAAAGATAGCAGAAACCATCATAGGGCATCTGGAAAAGGGTGCTTCAAGCATGCGCGAGGCGATAAGCAAACATAATGAGCAGAACTCGTGGCAAGCGCTGTGTAAGATAATTGAACAGGGAAAGATACCAGTTAAGCGCAAGAAACTGCTTCTCATAAGCTACTACTTCCCTCCCTGTGGCGGGGCAGCCGTGCAAAGGTGGCTACGCTTATTGCCCGCTTTAGTGGATAAAGGCTATCAAGTTACGGTTATCACTACCGAAAATGGGGACTATCCTCACATAGACACAAGCCTGTTGGCAAAAGTGCCAAGTGAAATAAAGGTTCTGCGTAGCCGTCCCTTCAGCTTTACGCATATATGGAGAGCATTGGGGCAGAAAGAATTGCCCTATGGCAGTTTGGAGCATAAGAAAGAGGATGGCTTACTAAAAAGAGCGCTGTATTGGATAAGATTGAATGTTATTATCCCCGATGCGCGGATTGGCTGGAACGGAAGCGCATATAAACTGGCACTAACCGAGCTGCGAACAGCGGATTATGACGGAGTGATAACTACGGGTCCTCCCCACTCCACACACCTGATAGGATATAAACTGAAGCAGAAGCACGGAGTGCGCTGGTTCTCGGATTTCAGGGACCCCTGGAGCGAAATATATTACCTGCAACTTGGCAAGCCGAGTAAGCTAACCATGTTGGCGCACAAATACTTGGAAGCAAAGGTGATAAAGAACTCTGATGCCGTGTTGGTGGTTAGCAAGGCTATTGCCCATGCTTTACCCGCGGGCAACAAAGCCGTGTTATATAACGGTTACAGCGCAGAGGATTTTACAGAGCATAAGTATCAGAAGAGCGATAAATTCAGGATTAAATATGTGGGGCAGTTAACAGCCGGGCAGAATATACAGCCCTTGAAGCAAGCCCTGCAAGCCTGCAAAGAATTAGCTGAGATAGAGCTTTCCTTCATTGGCACCGGTGAGGTTCCCGCCTTTACCCAGCCGGTGCGTAAGATGCCTTTTGTTCCGCACCGTGAGGCGATTAGGGAGATTGTGAACGCAGAGCTTGTGGTGTTGGTGATAAACGATTACCAGGGCTTTGAAGGGATGCTTACCACCAAGCTGTTCGAATATATCGCCGCTCGCACCCCCATTTTGTGCATCTCCAAGCCGGGTGGAGAAGCGGAAGAACTGATAAACAGGACAAATAGCGGATTGGTGAGCATAGACCCCTTCCAAATAGCAGAATACATTAAAAGCTTATATTCCAAATGGCTTAACAATGAATACTGTCACCCGCAGGGAAGGATAGAATTTCTGGAAGTGAAAGAGCAGGTGGAAGCGATAACTTCGCTATTGTAACATCGTAGCAATTCATTTGTTAGCTGCCTGCACCGAAAGCAAAACAAACTTTTCCGAAGGCGTGGATATGGAACAATAGCAAAAAACCACAGCTTTCTGCTTGACAGATAAGTGCCCCAAATTATCTTGGTATAAAGAATTAAATAACTAAGCAAAGAGGATAACATGCCCCAACACAAATCACCCCGCAAAAGAATGAAGACCGACAAGAAGAGACAGGCTCGCAACAACTATGTGAAGCGCACCATTAAAACCTTAGCCAAGCAACTTAAGGTTGAGACAACTGTTGAAGCCCACGATGAAATGCTCTCCAAGCTGTATTCCCAATTAGATAAAGCTGCCAAGAAGGGAGTTATCCACAAGAGAACAGCTTCCAGGCGCAAAGCCAGACTGGCTGAGTTCGTTAACAAGAGCAAAGCAGAATAACAAACTTAAGCCCTTAACCGGGCTTTTTTTCTATCTATGAAAGCCAAAGGTTCTTTCCTACGGAGAGCTCCCCAGCTCCTGTTAAAAGCACATCTATGGTTCTGGGGGATTGTAGCCGTACTGTGCCTAATCTATAACTTCATCAACCCCTTGGTAACCCCGCTGATGATACAAAGATACATCATCAGGGGATACCCCATTCGGCACAGAGAGTATGTGCCCCTCAAGAAGATACCCAAACGAACACAGAGTATGCTTATCGCCATTGAGGACGGTAACTTTTACAAACACTTCGGTTTCGAATGGCGCATGGTGCGAGAGGCATACGAACGCAATAAGAAAGCCGGAAAGATACGCTTTGGCGCAAGCACTTTGAGCAATCAGCTTGCCAGAACCTTGTTCCTCACCACAGATAGGAATTATCTGCGTAAGTATCTTGAGATACAGGTAACCGTGATTATGGAAGTGTGTATGACCAAGAAGAGGATGCTTGAACTGTATCTTAACTATGTGGAATGGGGCAAGGGAATCTATGGGATTGAAACCGCATCGCAATATTACTATGGCACGCGCTGCAACAACCTATCCTGAGAGCAATCCATCAAAATGATAAGCATCCTAACGAACCCAATTAAATACAGCCCACAAACCTATTACAAATCTGCTTCGGCAAGACAGCGGTATCAACTTATCCAAAGATATTTCTGATGGAAGAAAAACTTCTTTATCACATCTGGGATGCGGGGCACCTGAAACATGAGCTGATAACCGTGAGTGGCAAACCCTTGGTGATAAAGTATCAAGGGCAATTTAACACTTTCAGAGGACCGGATTTTGTAAATAGTTACATCAATCTGGGGGGTGAAGATATCCGTGGGGATATTGAAATTCATGTTTCTACGCAAGATTGGCTTAGGCATTCGCATCATGAAGACCATTTCTATAACAATGTGGTGCTCCATGTTGTGTTGAATCACAATGGGGTGGGAAAAAGCACATTGAAAGAGAATGGTGAGTTTGCCGAAATTCTTGAGCTTAAGGACCAACTTAGCGATGATGTGCAAAAACTAATCGCCAATCCCCCTCAGGAACGCACACAAACCAGGGGTAGCTATTGTAGCTTGCTATCCGCTATCGACAATGACAGGCTGCAAGCCATCCTTAGCTTTCATGGGAAGCAGCGTTTCCATAGCAAAGTGCGCCGTTTCAATGCCAGCCTGACCCTCAGCGATTTTGACCAGGTGTTGTATGAAGGAATGATGGAAGCAGCGGGGTATGATAAAAACAAGCTGAACCTGTTGCAACTTGCACAGAGGTTAGCAATTGCCAGATTCAAAGACTGGCAGAAAGATGGAATGAGTTCTCTGGAGATGCTAAGCATCCTAACAGGTAGTAGCGGGTTGTTGGCATTGAGTAAGGGTCGCTTGCCGGAGAGCCTTTTCCAGAAGTTAAAAGATACTTATGAAAGCCAAGCTTACTTTGCAAGGCGGATACAATTGGACTGGCAGTTATTCAGGATAAGACCGGGAAACCATCCAATATTGAGGTTATGCTATCTTACAGACTTTGTGTATAAGAGCTTGGAGCAGGGATTACTGAACAAGCTGATTGAGGAAATTGAGCAAAAGAAGCCCGATTCCAAGCTGAGGTATAAGCTGTTCAAGCAGCTAATGAGTAATATGGATAACCCGTATGGCATGCCTCAAACAGGATTGGGGGCTTCTGTGGTGAACAACATCTATTTCAACATCTATCTTCCTGTTATGTATCTGTATGCTTCCAAAATGGCAGATAGTAATATGGAGGAATCGGTTTTGAAATCTTGGATGGAGTTTAGCTCTCTGCAAGAGAATTATATCACCCGCTTTATGAGCCGTCAAATAAACCCGGGGCAGACTAAACTGGTGAACAGCAAATCCGTATATCAACAAGGCTTGATGAATATATTTTATCGCACCTGTAAGTATAACCTTTGTGATGAATGTATGGAGATCACGAGAAATAATGACTAAGCTAAACCCAAGAGAAGCTCAGGAAAGACAGAAGAAAACCATTGATATGGTGACCAGGCTGTATGTGTATTCCTTAAACAAGGATTCCGAGATAAGCTCCGCAGAAATTGGAATACTATACTCTCTACTAACCAATCTCTTCGCGCATGTTGATGTGTCTTGGGAAGCGTATCTAAGAGACATCATTGAAAGTGAATATGAAATTGACGATGTGTTGGACTTTCTGAACCGCCAATTATCTCAGCTCGATAAAGTCCGTCTACTGCAAAGCTTGGTGATACTCGCTAAAACCGAGGGTGAGATAAGGATATCTGAGATCACCGAGATATTGGACTATTGCAAGAAACTAGATCTGAACCCAGATGGATTTATAGCCTTGATAGACTATTTTGAATCCGGCAGTAGCGGTAATATCTCCATCGAATGCGAGCATTCAGTTTCCCATGTGCGCCATTCTCTGTTCTCTGATTATGTTGTTTTCGGTTCATCATTGAGTGCAGATATCAGATATAGAAACCAATCCCTGCCTTCATACGACCTTTCTCTGTATGCCATTGACACCCATATCTTTGTGGGAGTTGGCAGCAATTCATCAATGTTGTTAAATGATATGCCGGTAACTCCTAACAGCATAGTCCTTTTACATCCAGACAGTAAGGTGTTCCTTGCCGGGATAGGATACTCCTATGCTTGTTTACAGAAGATTTATGAACATCGGGATGCCAATGATGAGATAGTATTCCATAAGAGCAGCTATGATTTTATCATTAGTAAGCGGGGTCTCTGGTATTCGGTGTTGATCCGTGGTGGACACATAAGCATAAACGACAGGGAAATGCTTCATAACCGCCGAATAGAAATTTACTATGACGATAAAATCCAGATACGAAATTATGCTCCATGGAACCTAACTGTCCTGATTGAGAACAGAAGCAGCATAGGCTTGGATGATCTGGTGCCCAAGCAGCTCTTCCTCAATAAAGATAAGGATTACTTCTATATCAACCGCATAGAATCCGAAAAAAGCATTGTTAGAATTGAATCTACTGATGTTGGTTTCACCATCTACCCCCCGGAAGCTGAGTGGGAAATCTATATCAATCAGGATATATTGGATGATAAACGAGCTATCACACTAAACTCCGATGTGATTACCATTAACAATCGCAACTTCAGGATAAACAACTTCTATGACCTAATTGAAACACCATTTGAGATTCAATCCCTAAACCTACAAGATATTAAACACTATTTCTCCGATGGACAACTGGCTTTGGACGGTATTTCATTTGAAGCCAAGAAGGGAGATTTGATAGGGATTTTGGGGCAAAGTGGTTGTGGTAAATCCACTGTGGTGAAAGTTCTATCCGGAGAGCTGATCCCTACCTATGGACAGTTGCTTATCGATGGTAAAGATTTCTTCCAAAATGCATCGCATTACCTGGAGTATTTTGGCTATGTCCCTCAGGATGATTTGTTATACCCATATCTTTCGGTGTATGAGAATTTGTGGTATAGGCTTCGACTAAGGATGCCTCACATCTCGAAAGCTAGTCTTGACCAGAAGATTCACAACATTCTCCATCAAGTAAATCTGGCGCACCACCGAGATACAAAGGTGGGAGATTACAAGAAGAAAAACCTCAGTGGAGGAGAAAGGAAGCGCTTAAACATTGCCCTTGAGCTGCTTTTTGAGCCAACGGTGATTATTTGTGATGAGCCCACCAGTGGGCTGTCATTCACCGATGCGGAACAGATTGTGGACATCCTAAGTTCATTGACTCAACAGGGTAAGATTGTGATAATAACCATTCACCAGCCAAACAGCAGCATATTCCGGAAATTCAACCAAGTGCTCCTGATGGATATGGGCGGTAGGATGGCATACTATGGCTCTCCTGTGGATTGCTTTTCGTATTTCGATGAGGAACTATCCTTAATTACTGTGCGATCTCATGAAATAGAGCGGAAGAAGCTGCTTATGACTTCGGATTTCATGTATGATATTATTGCTTATCCTGAGTATAATACTTTCAACGAACCTGTCTATGAGCAGATAAATAAATATATCCAGCCTAAACGCCGTTTTTCTCCAGAGTATTGGAGGGATAAATACAAGCGTAAAATGCTCTTTGAACTAATACATCATGAACCGGGAAGAAACCCAAACCCATCTTTGGTAACCAAACGAAAGCGCAGCAAACTTACTTTTTCCTCGTGTATGGAGCAGATAAGGGGGTTCATCGCTCGAAGCATGAAGATGAAGCTTCGCAACAAAACCAATAACTACATCACTTTTATTCAAGCACCTCTTTTGGGTCTGATCATCTCGTTCATTCTTCGCTATACGCCAAACGCGGGTCAATACCGTTATACAGAGAATAATAACATTGGTATCTATGTATTTGTAAGCGTAATTGCTTTCATTTTTTTGGGAATCTCCAACAGCATTGAAGAGATAATTGACGAGCGAAAGATCATCATCAGAGAAAGCCAGATGAACCTTAAGATAAGCTTCTATCAGATATCGAAGCTAATCACCCTGTCACTGTTTGTGATAATTCAGGCATTGCTGTATCAAGGGTTGGCAAGCATTGTTCTTGGTATAAGAGGTTTGTTCTGGGTTAGTGTAGGTTTTCTCTTTCTTTCGGGATTAACTGGCATATCCTTGGGTTTACTGTGTTCGTCCTTCATCAAAGAGAAAAAAGCCATCATAAACCTACTTCCTTTGCTGCTGATACCACAGATTATCTTTGGAGGGGCTGTTATTGAGTTTGAGCGGATGAATCGTAACTTGACCCTATATTATAAGCACCCGATTCCTGAGATTGTGCAAGTGATTCCATCCAGGTGGCTCTTTGAAGGGATGGCAACATCTTATGCAAAAAATTCAGCGTTTCACAAATGCATGGCGCGATATGAAAAAAAGAAATTGACACAAATGCATAGGTTCAGAGAGGCTGAAATAACTGCTGCTGAATACAGCAGGATTAAATCTGAACTATATTATGAGAATGTTAGGATAGCCGAGAAATGGAATCCTGATCTGGTGATGAACCATCATTTAAATGCCTCTGTAAGCATGATGGATGGTGAAGTCATGAGCCAAAATCGGGATATGTTCCTTTCCAGTTACAAAACACTCCATGGTAACTTGGTGAGAACTTGGAATTTCAATGTTGTTGTGATGTTGATGTATCTAATGATATTCAACGGCATCACGGCTGTAAAACTTAAATATTATTTCAAAGAATAAGGAGAGACTAATGAAGACAAGAATGATCATCGTGTTAATTGCATTGACGTTAGTTGCAATTGTAGGATGTAAGAAGAAAGCTGAAACGCTGCCCCAAGAAGAGGTAAGCGAAGCGATAACCACTTATGCTCCTCTACCCACTTTCAAGGAAGTGTTCCGTGTATTGGATCAGCTTCAGGTAAAGGACATCTCCGCTGCAATCCCCTCCACCCTGTATAAGGCAAAGCAGGAAGAAGTGCGTAACGCATTTTCTCTCGGACTTTTAACTGCTGATGCTACATTGGCAGCAAAAGGCAGAAACAAAACCCGTTTGGCAGATATCTCCGCTCAAATGATGAATCTTACAACTCTTATCGGTTTGGAAAGCGAAGTTAACCAGATGGGTGCAGATATCAAGAGCTTAATAGAAAAAGAGAACTGGACAGAACTCGAAACAGCCCTTGATGTTCACAAGAAGAAAGTGGAAGATAAACTTTGGGATAGTGAAAGCTATGACAATTATACCCTTATGTTGATGGGTGGCTGGGTGGAAGCTGCCAATAGAGTAGCATGGCTGCTGAAACAAAACTACAAGGTGGAAAGAACTCAGGTTCTTGACCAGAAAGGAACATTTAACAGTCTCTTGGGTAATCTGAAGCAAATTAAAACAGAGCATATCGTGAATCAACCCGAGTTTAAAGAGGCTCTAGCCCTTGTAGAAAAGGTAAAAGCAGTAATTGATGCGGATAACAACAAGACCTATACGGCAGCTCAATTGGATGAGATAATTAAATTGACAGACCAGGTTAAAGCAGCCTTCCAAAAATAACATTTAGCTAAGGGGTGCCACACGGCACCCCTTAACTTTTCTAAGGATGATATGAAAGCAATTTGTCTCACCATACTTATAGGATTTTTGTTTGTACTTCCCCTGATGGCAGCCACAGATTTTTACATACAAGATGTTCCTTGGGACGAGGGGAAAGCGTTGAACCTCCTCTGGGATACAGATGCTGATTCGGTGCTAATCCAAAAAGCTGATTCAGCTGGAGTGTGGCAACCCATATTCTTGGGTAATAGCACTCCTTCTTCTTACACAGATAGAGACCTCGTGCCAAACAAGACCTATCGTTATCGCTTTACCTCGATTCCAATGGCGGTGGATAGCTCATTTGTAACTGCGGAAGCCCGCCCGTTGGAGCAATGGTTTTACCTTCATAAGCTATCATACCTATTGATTCTACTTATCATCAGCATTGCCATTGTGTTTTACATTCAAACTGCGCGTAGAGGAAAGGACTATTTCATTCGCAGAATAAGTGGTTTGGACTCTATGGAAGAAGCCGTTGGCAGAGCAACTGAGAAGGGAAAACCCATTTTATTCGTCCCGGGCATCGGTGATCTGGACGATATCCAGACTATTGCCAGCCTGACTATTTTGAGTCATTTGGCTCAGAAATCTGCCGAATATGACACGGAACTGATTGTCCCCTGCAGATTCTCAATGGTTCTTTCTGCTGCAAGAGAAGTGGTTAGAGAAGCTTATCTTAAAGTTGGCAAACCGGATGCTTACAAAGAGGACAGAATCTTCTATCTAACTGACGACCAATTTGGATATGTGGCAGGTATTGATGGAATCATGGTTCGTGAACAGCCTGCGGCAAACTTCTTTTTGGGCAGTTTCTATGCAGAGTCCCTGATACTGGCTGAGACGGGGTATAACACGGGAGCTATTCAAACTTCAGGCACCGCACAAGCCAGTCAGCTACCTTTCTTTGTGGTTTCCTGTGATTACACTTTGATTGGTGAAGAGCTTTTTGCCGCTTCTGCATATTTGTCGCGTGACCCGCAACAATTGGGCAGTCTCAAAGGGCACGATTTTGGTAAGGTCTTGGTTATCATCCTCATAATCTTGGGAGTTATCACGGAAATGATAGGTTGGCATTGGTTCAAGATATTCTTTGAGGGGGTGCAATCATGAAGCGCAATCTTCCTCTCTTCTTCGCTTTCTTTTGTGGAATCCTGGTCATAGTTTCGGAGTTTATTCCCCATCGCCCCTTCAGCATGATGATCCAAACACTTCAAGATTGGTTTATGATAATCTCAGGTTTTGCGATTCTCCTCGGACAGATAAGTCTCTTTCAATCCAACTTGGCAAAGATACAACAAAGAGAAAGCGGCTGGATGTACTATCTGGCAGGTCTTATCAGTTTCATCATTATGCTCTTGGTTGGCATATTCTGGGGTACTCAAGAAACTGGTGGTCTTTTTGGTCATGGTGCCAATATCCAAGCTGCAATGGGTTCTAAGCCATTCGATTACCTTTTTGACTATGCCTACCAACCACTCTCGGCCACGATGTTTTCCCTGTTAGCATTCTTCATTGCCTCAGCAGCGTATCGTGCTTTTATAATTCGTAGTTTTGAATCTAACCTTTTAATGATTACGGCTATCATTGTGATCTTGGGCAGAACCAGCTTGGGCGGTATGTTAACATCTTGGTTACCTGAATCTTTGAAATTCTGGCACCTGCCAAACCTCAGTGATTTCATTATGGAGTATCCCAATTCCGCTGCACAAAGAGCCATTATGATCAGTGCAGCACTGGGTATAATTGGGAGCAGCCTAAGAATCATCTTGGGCATCGAAAGATCATATTTGGGGAGTGATAAATGAGTGCTGTAAGCAGTTCACAAGTAGAACGCCGTATTGTCTTTTTGCTGCTGCTAATTGCAGTTGCCCTGCCTTTAATCTTTCCCTTGGGTTGGAAGACAGAAGTATCAAATTACTCCAAACTTGCTTGGAATCTAATACAATCTGCTCCTGATTCGTCTGTGGCAATCTTTTCCTTTGATTATGATCCCTCCTCAATGACAGAATTGCAGCCAATGGCGGAAGCAATGTTAGATCACGCATTCTCACGCAATCATCGAGTTTTAGTAATGGCTCTTTGGCCCCAAGGTATGCAGATGGCAGAACAAGCCTTTTCCAAGATACTGGCTAAGTATCCAGATAAGAGATACGGAATTGATTATGCTTATATGGGATACAAAGTTGCCGGTATTGTCGCTATCCAATCTATGGGAAAAAATATGGCAGAAGTTTTCCCAGCTGATCTATCTGGCACAAAATACCAAGATATCCCGATGCTCCATGATGTGAAAACATTGAAGGACATAGCTTATATCAATTCGCTTTCAACAGGTGTCCCCGGAATAAAAGAATGGGTTATGGCAGCTAGAGATGTATATCAAACCCCTGTAACGGGCGGGACAACTGCGGTTAGTGCACCGGGATTGATACCCTATGTAAACAGCCAACAACAGCTATTTGGCTTATTGGGCGGACTTAAAGCTGCCTCCGAATATGAATCTCTTATCGATGTTATCGGTCCTGCTACGGTTAAGATGGACTCTCAATCGGTTGCCCACATCCTGATTTTGTTTCTCATCGCAGTTGGCAACATCAAAGCACTAAGAGCAAGGAAGAGGGGGCACAATGAGTAACTTCATGAGCATTTTCGGACTTTGGTTATCCGTTTTCTTCACCTTCAGCATTTTTAGCTTTTTGTACAAGGACAACCCCTTCTACAAATTGGCAGAGCAAATATTTGTGGGTCTCTCCGCAGCTTACTGGTTGGTGTATTTATTCTACAGCATAATGCTACCTAACTTGTTCACCAAGCTTGTGCATGACTTTAGAGGTAACATCATTCTGCTTATACCCGCAGCTTTGGGGATTATGATGCTCCTTCGCATCTTTCCCAAAACCCAATGGGTAAGTAGATTCCCTATAGCTATTATGATAGGAACTTCTGCAGGGATAAACATGGTTCGCTACACAAAAAGTGACCTCCTTAGCCAAATCTCTGCGACCATGATAAACCCATTTGCGTCGTCTTCTCCTTCGATTGTGATGGGCAATATTCTTCTCATTATCGGTACAATCTGTGGAGTTTACTACTTCTATTTCAGTAAGAAACAGGAGGGAATATCAGCAGTCCCCTCCAAACTTGGTATTTGGTTTCTCATGATAAGCTTCGGTGCATCCTTTGGCTACACCGTTATGGCACGCATTTCTCTTCTTATTGGCAGGCTGGAATTTCTGCTAAAAGACTGGCTGCATATTATTAATTGATTTTCTGAGACATTGCACTATGATATTTACTGAGGATCTTTGTATCCACTCTATATGATGATTATAAGGAATTAACTATGCTTCAATTACACCAACGCTTCGTATTGGTTGC
This sequence comes from uncultured bacterium, assembly GCA_937924555.1. Taxonomy (GTDB): domain Bacteria; phylum Cloacimonadota; class Cloacimonadia; order Cloacimonadales; family Cloacimonadaceae; genus Cloacimonas. The sequence continues at coordinate 14,059 of CALDSN010000155.1, forward strand.
TAAGAAATACGGCTCTCGCATTGCCGTATATGATAAAGCCACAAATGTGGATTACACCTACTCCAGAATGCTGATTGCTTCACTAATCCTCAAGGAGCATATCGCCAAGATTAGGGGCAAGTATATCGGCATCCTGCTCCCCACTTCGATGGGTTGCATGCTATCTATCCTCGGCACCTTAATGAACGGGAAGATTCCTGTGATGATAAACTATGCCACCGGAGCAATAGAGAATTCCCTATATGCCCGCAATAAATGCCAGTTTAAGACTATCCTCACCAGCAAGAAGCTCTTGGAAAAGCTGGGCTTAAAACCCATAGATAACATGATATTTGTAGAGGATATCCTGGCAAAAGTAACTATAGTGAACAAGCTAAAAGCCGCAATGCTTTCCAAGCTTCCTGCACCTCTGTTGTTCAATTCTATGCATCGTGGAGATGCTAGGGAAATCTCCGTGATACTTTTCACAAGCGGTAGCGAAAAAGAGCCAAAAGCTGTTCAATTATCTCATCGCAATATTCTGCATAATGTCGATGCCATCCCTAAATTGGTGAATCTCGATTATAATGATGTATTCATGAGTATTCTCCCGATGTTCCATGTCTTTGGACTAACCATAGAATTCTGGCTTCCTTTAATGCTAGGTGCCTCAATGGTAACTTATCCCAATCCCTTGGAGTATAAAACAGTCGCTGATCTTGTTAGGCAGTATAAAGCCACCTTTATGGCTGCCACTCCATCATTCTTCTATGGATATTTGCAGAAGTCCAATCCCGGTGATTTCTCCACTTTGCGCTTTGCCATTGCAGGTGCCGATAAACTTCCCGATAAAGTATATGAGGGATTTATGAAGAAACATGGTATTCCCATTTTTGAAGGTTATGGTGCCACAGAGACCAGCCCTGTCATCAGCACCAATTACCCGGGCATCCACAAAATGGGCAGTATCGGCAAACCTATCCCCGGAGTTGATGTACGTATCGTGGATATTGCAACTGATAAGATACTAGGCAAAAACGAGGAAGGGAAGATTCTGGTTCGGGGTGAGCATGTAATGGAAGGTTACCTCGGTGATCTTGAGGAGACCTCACTTCGCATACATAATGGTTGGTATGACACCGGGGACATCGGCATCATTGATGATGATGGCTTCCTTTGGCATCGTGGCAGACTGAAGCGCTTTGTTAAAGTGGGGGGCGAGATGGTTTCCTTGGTGAAAGTTGAAGACCTCTTAAGCAAACTGCTTCCCGAGAATGTTATCTGCTGCGTGGTTGATGTTCCTAACCCTACCAAAGGTGCAGATGTAGTCGCTGCTGTTGCCACAGGTGATTTTGACATGCACAAAATAATGAAACAACTTAAAAAAGAACTACCTGCCATCGCCGTACCTCGTCAATTCTTCGTTATTGAAGATATCCCCATGATGGCAAGCGGGAAAGTAAATTTCCGTGCTGTTGAGACGATATGTAGAGAGAAAAGCAATAATGGAAAATGATAACCTGATAGCATGGCAGAGATTGCGTATCTGGGATATCGCAGAGCTTTCCGCATTGCTTCCCAGAATTGCTAAAGTTTCATCTTGGCTTCACAATCAAGGCTGGGCAGAAGCCAATGCGGGGAACCTTTCCTTCCGTATTGGTAAGTATGTGCGAAAGCACTTTCAAAATATTGGTGTTAAAGCTAACTTTAGCGAGGCATACCTCGTATCCAGGACCGGAAGCCGTTATCGAGATATGGCAGATAATCCAGCTGAGGGGTTACTGATTGTCTTTACCAACAATGAAGAAGAGTTTTACCTCCCCGAAAGTGCGAAACCCACCTCAGAATGGAAATGCCACCGATTACTGCATGAAGCCGATGTCCAAGGCTTATATCCCTGCATCTTACATTCTCATCCCACAGAAATCATTGCCCTTTCCCACACACAAATTTATGGCGACGAAGCTTTACTGAATAGACATCTAAGCGTTTTGTTACCTGAGCTTCCACTCTACCTTCCCAAGGGCATTGCCACCAGTCCTTATGCCAAACCGGGTAGTAAAGTTTTGGCTGACCTTAGCAACAACTGTATTGCCGATAAACAAGCTCTTATATGGCAAGGACATGGTTTGGTGTGTAGGGCAGCGAGTATCGAAGATGCCCTAGATCTAGCCGAGATTATCAACAAAGGGGCGAAGCTTCACTTTTTACTTCACAAATAAAAAAGGGGGCGGGGAGCCCCCATGTGTGTGTTGAGGTATGTGTCGAAAATCTATCTAAGCCCTA
>CALDSN010000156.1 GCA_937924555.1 uncultured bacterium
ATCCCGGAGCTGTGGGCTGATTTTATGGCCGCTATTGAACAAAAACGTATGCCTCTTCTTCCACAGGCAGCTAACCAGCTCTGCCCACCGGGAGCTATGCAGCCATATACCGGCTTTGCAGGTTATTTCCTCTGCCGATAAAATACCTCAGGCACAAATATGCTTGACAAATGAATGCAATTTATCCGCTTATCATTTGTGGCATAAAGGCGGGTATTATTCGCTCGGCAGATAAAGATTAAAGGCTTACTTTAGGAGAAGGGATGAAACTGAGCGATAGCGAAAAGCGAGAAATAATCAAATTATTGGAAGCAGATAGACCTCTGCCCGATAAATACCGCTTCCTGCTGTTTGACGATAAACGCGAAGTGGAACTGGTGTGGAACGGTAAAACAAACGAAGTGTGCAACATCGTTCTGCCCTTCCAAGTGATTGAACAGGTGGATGAACCCCGTGCCGAAAAACCGGAAGAGGCAAAACAGCAGCTTGATATCTTTGATGAGCGCGGCAGACAAAAAGCCGGCTGGACCAATAAACTTATCTGGGGCGACAACAAGCTGATTCTCTCCGCCCTGAAAAACGGTCCCCTGCGCGAAGAGATTGAAAAAAACGGCGGGATAAAACTAATCTACATAGACCCTCCCTTCGATGTGGGTGCGGATTTCAGCATGGATATCGAGATTGGCGAAGATACCTTCACCAAAAAACCCAGCATCCTGGAAGAAATTGCCTACCGTGACACCTGGGGCAAAGGCGCAGATAGCTTTATCAGCATGATTTATGAACGCCTGGTGCTGATGCGTGACTTACTGGCAGATGATGGCAGTATCTATGTGCATTGCGATTGGAGGTTAAACAGCCAGATCAGATTGGTAATGGAAGAAGTGTTTTCAGGGTTATTTAAGGGAGAAATCATATGGAAGAAGGACGCAGTAGGTAAAGGTGCAAAAAAGCAATCTAAACACTGGCCAAAGACATTTGAGAATATTATGGCTTATGCAAAATCACAAGATGCCATATATAACTATGTACCAGGCGAAATCACTGAAAAACAGTTGAAAGAGTTCCATTATAAAGATCCAGATGGCAGACAGTTTAAACGTACAACTCTAGGAGACTATTCTGAGAAGTCAATAGCACAAATGGAAAAAGATGGCTATATCTATATTTCATCTAGCGGAATGAAGTATAAAAAATACTATCTTGATGAATATACAATCCCTCTCGATTCAATTTGGACAGATGTCCCTGGTTTTGGAGTTGCCACAGCCTCAGCAGAGCTCCTCGGCTACCCCACTCAAAAACCCGAAGCTCTCCTTGAGCGTATCATCAAAGCTTCATCCAACGAAAACGACATCGTTGCCGATTTCTTTGCGGGCAGTGGCACCACCTGTGCGGTGGCGGAGAAGCTGGGGCGCAAGTGGATAGGGACAGACCTGGGGAAATTCAGCATTCACACCACCCGTAAGCGGATGATACAGGTGCAGCGTCAGCTTAAAGCCGAGGGTAAGGATTTCCGTGCCTTTGAGATATTGAACCTGGGCAAATACGAGCGGGCGCACTATATTGGGGTTAACCTCTCCCTGCGGGAAGCGGAGGCAGAGCAGCAGCTTAGGCAAAAAGAGAGTGAGTTCATTGCCCTCATCCTGAAGGCATATAAAGCGGAGAGCATGGAGAATAGCGGCGTATTTCACGGCAAGAAGTCTGGCAGGATGGTGGCGGTTGGTCCCGTGAACCTGCCCGTAACCAGGCTCTTTGCCGAGCAGGTTATCCTGGAATGCCGCAGCAAACGCATCTCCCGGGTGGATATCCTTGCCTTCGAGTTCGAGATGGGTTTGTTCCCCAATATACAAGAAGAAGCCAAAGCCAAGGGGATAGATATGGCGCTTAAGTATATCCCCCGCGAGGTGTTCGACAAACGGGCGATAGAAAAGAATCAGGTGGTGTTCCACGATGTAAGCTACATTGAGGTTACCCCGCATTATAACAAGAATAGCGTAGCCATCGAACTAACGGACTTCTCGGTGTATTACAGCCAGGATAGCGTGGATAACGCTGCCACAGGCTTGAAGGACGGAGGTAGCAAAATTGTGGTGGAAGCCGGGCAGATAATAAAAGTGATGAAGAGCAAAGAAGGGATTGTAACCCGTGAAGTATTAACCAAGAAATGGACGGATTGGATAGACTATTGGAGCGTGGATTTTGATTTTGAATCCAAGCGGGAGATTGTGCGCGCCAAGAACGATGCCACAGGAGAAATGGAAGAACTGTGGACGGGGGATTTCATCTTTGAAAACGAGTGGCAAAGCTTCCGCACCAAGAAGGACAGAAGCCTGGAACTTATTACCCCCTATATGGAACTGGGTAAAGAGCGCCGTAAGGTGGCGGTTAAGGTGGTGGACATCTTTGGTAACGATACCATGCGCATAATAGAGATTGGCACGGGAGGGGAATGATGGGTAAGATAGTGGTTAAAGACACAGAGATAACTGTTCAGAGAATGAATGATGATGATTATGTATGTTTAACTGATATAGCAAAATACAAAGACCCCCAAAGAACAGACTACATTATTCAAAACTGGTTGCGAAACCGCAATACGATAGAGTTTCTGGGTATTTGGGAGCACTTATATAATCCCGGTTTTAATCCCATCGAATTCGATGGGATTAGAAATCAGGCGGGTTTAAACAGTTTCGTGTTAACAGCCAAGCAATGGATTGAAAAGACTGGAGCTATAGGGATAAAATCCAAAACCGGCAGGTACGGGGGCACATATGCCCACAAAGACATTGCTTTCGAATTTGCATCGTGGATTTCGCAGGAGTTCAAGCTATATCTAATCAAGGAATTCCAGCGTTTAAAAGAAGATGAACAGAAACAGCTTGGCTGGGATATCAAGCGCAACCTGGCAAAGATAAACTACCGCGTACATACTGATGCAATAAAAGTAAACCTAATTCCCGCAGAGCTATCCCCAAAGCAGGTAGAAATTATCTATGCTCAGGAAGCAGATGTGTTAAATATGGCATTATTTGGGCAAACAGCTAAGGCTTGGAAAGCAGCCAACCCTGATTCGAAAGGTAACATCAGGGATTACGCAGACACAGCACAGCTAATCTGCTTATCAAATTTGGAAAACTTGAATGCACATTTAATCAATGAAGGGCTGCCTCAGTCGATGAGGCTTAAAAAGCTTAATGAGATTGCCATCCACCAGATGAAGCTGTTAACCGAATCACGGACAATACAATCTTGGGAAAGGAGGAGTTAATGGCTATACATCCGGATTTCCCATCATCGCCATACGAACTGCTAAACCCCGATATCCGTTGGTTCCCTGCGGATGAGGATTTGCGGGAAACATCCTATGAGAAACTGTTGCCACCTCTTGTGCATAAAATCCGTAAAGCTGTTCACACCTGGCGGGCTTCGGGATACCAAAATTGCTCTGAAACCAGCAGAGCACTGCTGAACTGGTGGTTTGCGGAAGAGCACATTACAACGATGGCAGATGGCTCAATGCAGCAGTTTCGCTATTACTATGCCCAACAGGAAGCGTTGGAAACAATTATCTACCTATACGAAGTAGCAAGAGTGAAAGATAAATATGATCTGATGCGCTATGATTCCTCCAGTGCGGTATCCACCGGGCATTTCGATGAGGATTGGCTGCGCATGGTGATTAAGATGGCTACCGGAAGCGGGAAAACCAAGGTTATCAGCATGATTATCACTTGGTGCTATTATCATAAGCTGTACGAAGAAGAGTCCCAGCTCTCCACAAACTTCCTGCTGATTGCCCCGAATATAATTGTTTTAGACCGCTTGCGTCAGGATTTTGACGGACTAAAAATATTCTGGCGGGATCCGCTGTTACCCGTAAACGGTTATGTTGGGCAAAACTGGCAGGATGATTTCCAGCTTACCCTGCATATCCAGGATGATGTATCCATAATCAAGAAAACCGGTAACCTGTTCCTCACCAACATCCATCGGGTTTATGCCGGTAATGAAGCTATGCCCAGTATAGATGATGATAACCTGGAAGATTACTTCCTGGGGAAAAAACCTGTGGGTAAAACGAACGACTCCAAAGTAGATTTGGGCGTAATCGTGCGGGAAATTGATGAGTTGGTGGTGATAAATGATGAAGCGCACCATATCCATGACAAACACTTGGCATGGTTCAAGTCCATACAGGATATTCACCATCGCTTGAAACAGAAAGATCACTTCCTCTCGCTTCAGATTGATGTAACTGCCACGCCAAAACATAATAACGGTGCCATATTCGTGCAAACCGTTTCGGACTATCCATTGGTGGAAGCCATCACCCAAAATGTGGTGAAACATCCGGTGTTACCCGATGCAGCCAGCAGGACAAAGCTGGGTGAGAGGCAAAGCAGCAGATACACAGAGCGTTATGCTGATTACATTGCCCTGGGGATGGAGGAATGGCGCAAAGTGTATCCGGAACACGAAAAACTGGGGAAAAAAGCCATCCTCTTCATCATGACGGATGATACCAAGAACTGCGATGATGTGGCGGAGTATCTGGAAAGCAGCTATCCCGAAACAAAAGGAGCAATCCTTACCATCCACACCAATAACAATGGCGAAGTGTCGGAGAGCGATAGCAAGAAAAGCAAAGAAGAACTGGACTTGCTGCGTGATGCAGCCAATGCGATTGACGCTTGGGACAGTCCTTACAAGGTTATTATCTCTGTGCTGATGCTAAAAGAGGGTTGGGATGTGCGCAATGTAACCACCATTGTGGGCTTGCGCGCTTATGCCGCAAAGAGCAACATTCTGCCGGAGCAAACGCTTGGGCGTGGCTTGCGAAGGATGTATCCGGGAATCGATGCCAAAGAATATGTTAGCGTGGTAGGCACAGATGCCTTCATGGATTTTGTGGAATCCATCCAAAGCGAAGGCGTGGAGTTTGAACGCAAACCAATGGGAGGGGGTACTGTCCCCAAAGCACCCATCATCATAGAGGTGGATAGCGATAACAAACATAAGCAGATGGAAGAACTGGACATCATCATCCCCCTGTTGACCCCAAGGATATACAGGGAATTTAAGAACTTACACGAGCTGAATGTGGCAGAGATGAATAACCAGAAGTTAACTTACCTGCAGTTCAGTGAAATGGAGCAAAGGGAGATTGTGTTCAAGGATATAACCACAGGAGAGATTACTCACACCACCTATCTGGATTCCGGTGCAGTTACAGATTACCGTGCTGTGATTGGTTACTTCACCTCCTTGGTAATGAAAGAGATGCGCTTGGTTAGCGGATATGATATCCTGTATGGCTTTATGAAGGATTTCATCCGAAACCACCTGTTTGATAAGCCTATTGAGATTGATAACCTAAATACGCTTAGAAACCTCTCGGAGCTTAGTGCCAACAAAATCATTGTGGAGTCCTTCAAAAACGCCATCAATAGACTTCTGGTGAGGGATAAAGGCAATGCCGAGATAAAGGACTACATTAAGATTCGAGATGTTCGCCCCTTCGTGGTGCAAGAGCAGCCCTTCCTTGTCCCCCGCAAGAGTGTGTTTAACAAGATAATCGGGGATAGTGCTTTTGAACTGAAGTTCGCTGCCTTTTTGGACGGATGTGATGATGTTGTGTCCTTTGCCAAAAACTATCTGGCTTTGCACTTCAGCATTGATTATGTAAAATCGGATGGGAGCATCTCGAATTATTATCCGGATTTCTTTGTCAAGACTGCTTCCGGAAAGCTGTATATAGTTGAAACCAAAGGCTTGGAAGATATTGAAGTGATGCATAAGTGGAACAGATTGGTGCAATGGTGCTCGGATATCAACGGAGTTAAGAACGGGGAAAGTGTTTCACCGCTATTCGTCAAGGAAGAGGATTTTGCCAAATACAAGCCTGCTTTATTTGCAGAAGCGGTTGTGCTTTACCAGAATCATCAGGTTTAGTGATAAAACAGGGGAGATAAGTGGCCAACAACATAACCAAGTATCGCGAGTACATAGTAACTTTCATTGATATTATGGGTTTTAAGCACCTTGTAGAAAACAGATATCAAGGCAATGCTGCTGGAAGACAGAGAGAGAGAGAGAACTGGAGATTTTGTATCGTATATAGAGTTTAACAACACACAAATATATGGAGGAATAAATGAAGAGCATTGCAACAATCAACTTCAAAGGTGGCGTAGGTAAAACCACCATCACCTGGCTTATGGCAAAGTATATGGCAGATTACATGGGAAAAAAGGTACTCGTAGTAGATACCGATGCCCAAATGAGCTTAACTCTGGCAGTAGAGATGCAGGATTCCGGCAACTTACCAAAGGAATTTAGTGATTGGTATGAAAATCTACACAAAGCGAAGAACAAGACTTTACTAGATGCCTTGGATAAGTATGACAACCAGAATAAGGGATGTTTTGATTTTCCAATAGATAATAGCTTTATCTACAAGAAAAGCGATAACCTGTATTTTATCCCATCATGTACAGATCTATACTGGCTAGAACTGGATGTGATAGATAGGGATAAGGTTAAGTACTTTATTCATGCCCTGCTCGGTAAAATCGCCAACAACAAGAGCTTTGCCTTCGACTATGTATTTTTCGATTGTCCGCCAAACTTTACCGCACTATCCTATTCTGTGCTAAGCTGTGCAAACTTGATTCTTATCCCAGTAAATCCGGATATTTTCGCCGCTCGTGGTGTGGGTATGATGGTAGATGGGCTAAGATATCGCATCGAAAACTGGCCAAAGTCCAAAATGGCTGTATTTATGAACAGGGCCAAAGAGCGATTGGGGAATATGACGGTAGAAACAAGTCGGTTCTGGATAGACACCCAAAAAACTGTTACAGAAAAATCCAAAGACTTTCCCGATCTTGTTGCTCTCAACTCATTTATTCCAGAGAGGGTCAACATTAAACGAGCCATACCATCTAGAAGCTTTCCCGCAGAATATGCGGTAGACTTCCAAAGTCTGGCTAAAGAAATAGAACATATACTTACCTAAAGGAGAAAGCATGAAAAACGAGTTACTAGAAAAGATTGGAAAGATGGAGAAGCTTCTACTATCGTTAAAAGCAGATGTTGTGAAATTAGGCGAGGTCTCAACATCTAACATAGACAAAAAGAAAATTACAAAAGAGGGTGTTTCCAGTTTTAGTGAGAAAGACTTAGTAGCAACTTACAACACTTTATATGGTGCTTACATCAATAATGATTACGCCACAATAGTAGAGTTTGTTGTAAGCCATACAAAGAAAGAACTTCTTGCCTTCTGTAAGCAAAACCACTTGCCCATAGACGTAAACAAAAGCTCTAAAGAGAAGATTGCTAGCGAACTTTTGCAATTGATTAAACAGTCTGAGATAATATCAAGATAGAAGGAGTATATAATAATGATAGCTTTTAACATAACTAAGTCGTATACAGATTTGTTTAGACAGCACTTTCGAAGTAATGATGTCTATTATAATCCAAAAAACGAGAAGCACCGTCAGTTGATGTATGAATGCACTTGCTTACAGTGGAAAATGAATGTTATAACCATGGCTGATTACCTCGACAATTCTGATCCATATTTCTGTTCAGTTATCAAGCATGATGGTTTGTTCCATGACAATGGTTATAAATGCCATTGGAGAGGTCGTAATGTAGCACAAACTACACGGAGCATAGTTGCTGTGTATAAAATGAATCCGGAGAAGAAATATATAACCATCCAAGAAGCAATTACTAGAAACATAATTCATGTTTATAACGGATATTCAGGTGTGGTTGGTTTTAATTTCAGAACCCTTGGACAAGCTGCTGTTGATCACATGGATGGCTTCCAGAATGGTGTTAGTAAAGAAAGAATTTTCTTCTATGATAGTTTACCCGCTGATGATATTATCCCATCTTGTGTGAGGCAGTACAACAATGAGATACAAGTGTTCCAGATTTTTAAGTACTTAGCACGCTATTTGGAAGATTAAAAGGAGATTATCCCAGTGCCAAACAAGCGGTTCTATAGATTTCATCTTTTTTACCGCTGCAAGGTTTTTTACTGACGGTATGTTCGGCATATACAACTATCCAATGCAGAGAAGTATGTTAAATTAGAGCTTAGAAACCGAATAAAGGAATTGACAATATAGCCATGTGGCTATAGATTGTCTTTGAGTGATACTATATTACGAATGTGAAGATGTCCATCAGCAGGTTATAGAGATATCAAGGCTTTATCCGAAGCTATATGAGCTTTACATGCTGGTGTTTAGGAAGCTTAAGACATTCGATTTTGCGGAACTGGAGTTTCATATACAGGAAGAGCTTGCGAAAAGTGCAAATTCAAAACAGATAAAGTATATACCCAGTGAAAATGCGTATGAATACAGAATTCCACCTCATTGTAAAAGTGGTGTATTGAGGATGCTGTTTGTGGTGGAAGATGATTACTGGACGATATGCATAAAGAAAGTGTGGACAAAAGGTACAAAAAACTCCCCAAAAAAGGAGAGAAGATGAAAAAGAAAACACTTGGCAACAGCGAAATAATGGTAGTGCCCCATAAGGATAGACCTGCCAGCCTGGAAGCCCAGATCTCCGGTATCCCGCAATGGAAAAAAGATGTATATAACCTGGTTGCTCAGCTTACCCAATATCGGCTAAGAAACAAAATGACCCAAAAAGAACTGGCAGATAAGCTGAAGGTTAGTCAATCCGTAATAGCCAGGTTTGAGAAACTGGGCAGATATCCGACTATAGAGTTCCTATACAAAGTCGCTGAGGGGCTGGGGATTTCGATTAATATAGTTACCAACGAGCTGCCACAAACACCGATTGTAGAAGAGTATATATCCAGTTGTAGCACATCCCGCAGAAGCAAAACAATGGGTGCTTGACATCATCAATGGTAGTGTCCAGATTACAGGAATCACGCTTGTAGATCGCGAAAGGGTTATAGTAACTGCGATGAGAACTATATTGAATACCACACCAAAGCAGTACGCTGATAGACAAAGTATGAAAGCAAAACATAATAAGGAGGCTGTAATGAAGCCCTTCATCCCTGATGAGTTACCTTTAGCCAAGATCGATTGGGTTTCTCATGTGAGCAGTATTGGCAGGGCTCAGGCAGCCCTAGCAAGATACGATGGCATGCTACAAGGCATTGTCAATCCGAGTTTGCTCCTTACGCCATTAACTACCCAGGAAGCCGTTTTATCCTCACGTATAGAAGGCACACTAGCGACAATGGAAGAAGTATTTGAATTTGATGCCGAACCAAATGAAAAGCTTGCTCCCGCAAAACAAGCCGATATTCAAGAGATTGTAAACTATCGCAGAGCTATCTCATATTCGATTTCTGCATTAGAAACATTACCCCTTACCCTTAACGTGATAAAAGAAATACACGCCATTCTATTAGATAGTGTCCGGGGTAGAAATAAAACTCCTGGTGAGTTTCGAAGAATCCAGAATTATATCGGCTCTCCAGGTGCAGAGATTGAAGATGCTTCGTATATACCTCCCTCTCCAGATATGGTTATGCCTTGTCTAAGTAATTGGGAAAAATATATTCACGGCACTGAAAAGGATGCTCTTGTTCAACTTGCTATTGTTAAGGGGCAGTTCGAGATAATTCATCCCTTTCTTGATGGCAATGGTAGAATAGGGAGAATACTGATCCCCCTTTTCTTATACGAGAAGAAACTGCTCTCCAGCCCAATGTTCTATCTGAGTTCATACTTGGATAATAACCGTGATACGTACTATGATCGTTTAAAGTCAATATCTATGAATGGTGATTGGAACGGCTGGATTTCTTTTTTTCTAAACGGCATTACTGAGCAGGCAAACGAGAACATAATTAAAGTTAGGGCAATTAAAGAGCTATATGATAGGATTAAACTAGATATCCCCTCTATTACGCACTCTCAGTATTCTATCAATGCTACTGATGCTTTATTTGTTAGCCCCATTATTACTACGGCCAGCTTCATTAAACTCTCCTCAATTCCCAAGGATTCTGCTGTGAGGATTCTTAATGCTCTCAGAGCACACAAAATATTGCACGACATTAGGAGATCGGAAGAGCGTCGTGTAGGGAAAGAGTGTAGATCTCGGTGGTCGC
>CALDSN010000157.1 GCA_937924555.1 uncultured bacterium
GCTGCACAATCAGAAGGATGAGGGTATCTGCTTCGAAAACAAGAAAGACCTCACCACTAAGCTGTATCACAAGCTTCCTTTTCAGCTAACCGGGGCGCAAAAGAAAGCCTTGCGTGAGCTGTTTGCGGACATGTGTTCCCCCAAGCAGATGAGTAGGCTGTTGCAGGGGGATGTGGGCAGCGGAAAGACGATTGTGACCCTGTTTGCCATGCTGCTGGCGGTGGAAAACGGCTATCAGGCAGCATTGATGGCACCCACCGAGATATTGGCGGATCAGCACTATGCTAACTTCAGCAAGATGCTGGAGGGAATGGGGCTGGAGATTTGCCTGCTAAAAGGTGGGGCATACAAAGGCAAGAACCAACAGAAAGAGGATATTGCCACGGGAAAAGCGCAACTGGTGATTGGCACTCATGCCTTGCTGCAGGGGGATATCAGCTTTGCTAAGCTTGGCTTCGCCTGTGTGGACGAGCAGCATCGCTTTGGGGTGGAGCAGCGGGCAAGATTGGCGAAAAGGGCATCTCATCCAGATTTGCTGTATCTTTCTGCCACTCCCATCCCACGCTCTTTGGCAATGACCGTGTATGGGGATTTGGAGGTAAGCATCATCAACGAATTACCTCCCACCCGCAAGCAGGTGCAAACCCTGGTGCGTTCCTCGGGCAAGATAGAGCTGGTGTATTCGCAGGTGCAGAAGGAACTGGAGGCAGAACGGCAAGTTTATATCGTATGTCCGCTGGTGGCAGAATCGGAGAAGATTGCCCTGCTGGATGCCACGCAGTTGTATGAGTTTGTATCCACCAAAGTGTTTACCAAGTATCATTGTGCCTTGCTGCACGGCAAGATGAAGGCAGCGGAGAAAGACGAGATAATGCTTGCCTTCAAAGAGGGAAAGTCCCGTGTATTGGTTTCCACCACAGTGATAGAAGTAGGGGTGGATGTGCCCAATGCCAGCGTGATGATTGTGGAGCATGCAGAGCGTTTCGGCTTGGCACAATTGCATCAGTTGCGGGGGAGAGTAGGCAGAGGCTCGGCTCAGTCCTATTGCTACTTGATAGAACACCAACCTATCAGCAAGGTTGCACGGGAACGCCTGAGAACCATGACCGCCACTACTGACGGCTTTGTGATTGCCGAAAAGGATTTGGAACTGCGTGGACCCGGAGAAGATCGGAAGAGCGTCGTGTAGGGAAAGAGTGTAGATCTCGGTGGTCG
>CALDSN010000158.1 GCA_937924555.1 uncultured bacterium
ACCACCGAGATCTACACTCTTTCCCTACACGACGCTCTTCCGATCTGCTACTTCATCCGTAACACTTTCATCATTCTGGATAGATAAGAATGAAGTTACCCAAGCCGAATACTTCGCGGTAATGGGGGCAGATCCATCCTTCTTCAACGGCAACCCAAACCGCCCGGTGGAGCAGGTATCCTGGTTCGACGCCATAGAATACTGCAACCGTAGAAGTATGCAAGATGGGCTAACACCGTGCTATCGTTATAACACTTATGGCACAAACCCGGATAACTGGCCGGTGGATTGGAACTCGGTTGATGCCAACCATGCCAATGTCGCTTGTAACTGGAACACCAACGGTTACCGTTTGCCTTCCGAGATGGAATGGTTGTTTGCTGCAAAGGGGGGCAACCAGACGAACAGCTACACTTTCAGTGGCAGTAATACTATCGGTGCTGTGGCTAGGTATTCGTCAAACTCCGGTGGGCATACCTGGGATGTGAGCTCTTTAGCCCCAAATGAGCTTGGAACTTTTGATATGACCGGTAACGTTATGGAATGGTGTTGGGATGTTTATGCCAATTAACCGGTGGTTCCTCAAACTAATCCCACCGGTGCAGAGAGTGGCTCTGACCGTGTGTTCCGTGGGGGTAGCTATGCTGACATCCAAATAGCGAGCTATGTAATAAGCAGGAATCATATAACTCCATCTACCGTGCAAAGTAAGCTTGGCTTCCGTGTTGTTAGAGGCGTATATTTGCTTCAGCTTGCACTTCCCACTTTTCAACCATCTTCGGGTACTTATAACTCGGCACAAAGCGTTATTATAAGCTCACCCGATGGGGGAGCTCAAATCCGCTATACCAGCGATGGTAGCGAACCAAGCGAATCCTCCCCTTTGTATTCCGGTCCAATTGATGTATCAGTCAACACCACCCTTAAGGCAAAGGCATATAAAGTTGGATGGAATGCGAGCGAAACAAATACAGCAGTGTATGTGATAAACTCTATCCCAATCAACTTTATCCAGCTGCCTGGCGGGTCGATAGACATGGGTGATCCACCGGTGACGGTTTTAGCCCCATTTATAATAAGTGTATACGAAACCACTCAGGCTGATTACTATGCCGTTATGGGGGAAATTCCATCATTCTTCAGTGGCAACCCAAACCGCCTAGTGGAGCAGGTATCCTGGTTCGACGCCATAGAATACTGCAATCGTAGAAGTATGCTGGATGGGCTTACACCATGCTATTTTTACGACATTGGTGAAGAACCTAGTTTTGGCACGAATCCTGATAATTGGCCTTTGGGATGGAATAGCACTTATCTAAACCATGTATATGTTTTTTGTGATTGGTCTGCAAATGGCTTTCGATTACCAAAAGCTGCAGAATGGAGATTTGCCGCCATTGGGGCAAATCTTAGCCAAGGTTATCATTATAGTGGCAGTGATAATGCCAACTATGTGGCAAGGTATAACCAAAACTCCGGTGGGCATACCTGGGATGTTGGCTCTTTGGCACCAAATGAACTTGGAACTTACGACATGAGTGGTAATGTTTGGGAATGGTGTTGGGACGTATATGATGGTGCAGCTTCTGATTTGGATGACGCAAACTACCGTTCAGTTAGCGGAGGAAGCTGGTCTAACAATTATTCGAATTGTTCTTCATATCAAAAACAGAAACGTTACGCATCCTACACAGACTCCAATATTGGCTTCCGAGTTGTAAGAAATCATCCATGAGTCTGAACTGAGATAATCACCCCCTGCTCGGGTTTTACCCATATTCTTTCTCTGCATGGACAGCCACAGATATTGTCTCATATGCCTTTTGTGATGGGCTTATGCGCGCCTGTGCGGATAACCGTAACACCTTGTTAGGCAAGTGTAAGGTGGCATGGATTACCCAAGTTTAGCAGGCATTTTCGCTGTATATACTAAAGTTTATCAATTGGGGCAATGCTTCATGAAGGGACATTCAACTTGAAGGAATCACTTACTATTACCTAAGTATTGCGGATGGATACCGTTGAACATTTGCTTGAGTGGAGTGGAATGATTAGTACCAGCCGACTAAATTAATGTCAGAAAGGAGCTGCTAATAGAAAGCTAAGAAAAGCTGATTTCATTTGACACAAATATGCTATTGAGATTTCAAGAACATATTACAATATTAGGATAAGTAACCATGAAGAGAATACTCCTTTGTGTCACAGGCGGTATTGCAGCCTATAAGGCGATAGACTTGGCAAGTAGGCTGGTGAAACTGGATTATGAGCTGAAGTGCATTCTCACTAAGAATGCTTTGCAGTTCGTTGGAGCAGCGAGCTTTTCAGCCATTATCCACAATAGTGTTCATGTGGAAATGTTTGGTGATCCGGACCCTGTTCCGCATATCACCTTGGCAGATTGGGCAGATTTGGTGGTAGTTGCCCCTTCCACTGCCAATATTCTTGCCAAAGCAGCTCATGGTATTGGTGATGATCTGCTTTCCACGGTACTATTGGCTCATACGAAGCCTGTTCTATATATCCCTGCGATGAATGTGCACATGTATGAATCCGATGTGGTGCAGAGCAATATAGCGGTGCTGGAGAGTAGAAATAACATATTGATGAAGCCTGATCGGGGTATGTTAGCCTGCGGTTATGAAGGGAAGGGGAAGTATCCTCCTAATGATGAAGTAGTTTGCGCCATCAGCACCTATCTGTCTTATGGGCAAGATCTTGTGGGGAAGAAAGTTCTAGTGACCGCAGGGGCAACTGTGGAAGCAATTGATCCCATGAGGTATCTCAGCAACCGTTCAAGTGGGCTTACGGGCATAAACTTAGCGCGTAATCTTGCTCTGCGAGGTGCTGAAGTGTATCTGATTCATGGTAGAATTGAAGTCTCTATTCCATACTATCTTGCCGCAAGTATATTTACAGAGAGTGCTGCTGAAATGGAAAGGGAAGTTTCTGCCCTTTACAAAGGCATGGACTGGGTGCTGATGTGTGCGGCGGTTGCAGATTACACGCCCTGCGAGAAACATGCAAACAAGCTTCCCAAGGGTGAAAACCTAAGTATGCATCTATGCGCCACCAAGGACATTCTTGCCCAGATGGGACAGGCTAAAGCTATGGGACAGAAGCTGATAGGATTTGCTGCACAAACTGATAAGCACTTGCAGTATGGATTGGATAAATTGAAGCGTAAAAACTTGGATATGATATGTGTGAATGATATTGGGGTTGCCGGGAAAATAGATAGCAAGGTAACTGTGGTTGGTAAATTTACGGATCATGAACCTGTTCCTGATGCTAATGAGTTCAGTAGCGTAGAGCTAAACGGAAGCAAGTTTGATATTGCGCATCGTATCATAGACTTGATAAAAGAGTTGTAATGCACATCATGATTTCTGCTGGCAACAGCCAAGTGGGCAGCTATCTTGCGAACAAGTACCTTCAAGAGGGTCACTTGCTAAGCTTGCTTTACCATCGGCGTAAAGAACGCATTGAAAGTATTATGCTAAGTAGTAGAGTGTATGCTGAAGCCGTTGATTTGGCTGCTTTAACGAATCTTGATACAACAATCGGTAACTGCTGCGATAGGCATGGCAGTTGTCCGGATGTTATCATACATTGTGCCGCGGTGCGAAGTTATGATGCAAAACCGTTAGCCCAAACAGATCCGCTTATATTCCAAGAAGTGCTTTGCACTAATGTTCTTTTTACCTATAATGTTCTAAGATCGCTTTTGCCGTTGATGCGTGAGCGAGCGTATGGAAGAATTGTGCTGTTTGGAAGTAATGTGACCCAAACAGGCTTAGCTTGTGGAAGTGCTTACGCTGCTGCGAAAACCGCTGTGGTGAACTTAGCTAAAAGCGTTGCACGAGAGAACAATGACATAGACCTGATTATAAACTGCATCTCACCGGCTCCGGTGGAGACTGCTTTGGAAGAGGATTTCCAAGGGGAGTACCTTCAGTTCCGCAAGCAGTATTTTGCAAATTACCTTGCGCAGAATCCGGGGTTTAAGTTAGTTAGCAAAGAAGAAATCAAGGAAGTTATAGACATGATTATCCACTCCAATGACAAAAGCCAAAGTGGGAAGGAGATATTTCTTGGAACGGAGTAAACAGATATGAAAGCTATTATCTCTGCTGTGTTACTTATGCTTGTATGCGGCAGTATTTTTGCCGTGCCGTTCATGGACGGTGAGAAGCTTAACTTCGATGTGAAGTATGGACTTATCAATGCTGCACAAGCAAGCTTGGAGGTGCGTACATCAATGTATCAGGGTAACCCTGTGTGGCAGCTATCAACAACTGCCGGAACTCACAAGTTCTTCGATAAAGTATTCAAGGTTAGGGACAGAGTAGATTCATGGTGGGATAAAGATACGCTATTACCATACAAGTTTGCCAAGAATCTCCAGGAAGGTAATTACAAACAGCATAGAGTTCATATCTACGATCATATAGCCGGTAAAACTACCTACCAGAAGTGGGATTATAAGAAAAGTCGTTTCAATAACACTGTGATGGAGCTTCCCAAGGATTCGCAGGATATCCTGAGTGCATTTTACTCAGTGAGATCAATGCCTTTGGTGGTGGGTAAATCTGTATTTATGAACATCACCGCTGATGGCAGAGCTATGCGCACTGAAGTGGTTGTGCACAAGGTAGAGAAAGTAAAGACTATTTTTGGTAATATCAATTGCCTTGTGATAGAGCCAAAACTTCGTGGAGATGCGGTGTTCAAGCAAAGCGGTAGAATATTGATCTGGCTGACTGATGATGAGTATAAGATTCCTGTTAAGCTGGAGAGTAAGATTACCATAGGAAGTTTCGTAGCAACTCTTACTAGCGCATCTCAAGTACCTTTGAAGGTTAAATGAACGATTCTAACCTTCTCCAACTTAGTGCCTATGACTATTGTTTGCCAAAAGAGCTTATTGCACAGCAGCCCACTGCGAATAGAACAGAATCCCGGCTACTACACTTGCGTAAGAAGAGTAAACAGATTTCGCACGAACAGTTCAACGATATTTCTTCTTACTTGAACGAGGGTGATGTGATGGTGATTAACAGCAGCAAGGTATTTCCTGCAAGGCTTTTTGCCAAGAAGGAAAACGGGACAGGAATAGAAGTATTACTGTTACATCAGACTTCTCCGATGGGTTGGAAGTGTATGATATCGCCCGGAAAGCGGGTTAAGAAAGCTCAGACACTTAGCTTCTCCGATTATCTAACAGCATATGTTAGCGAGGGTGATAGCGAAGGTCTGCGGGATATTGAGTTTACCTGTACGGTAGCTTTTTGGGATGAGATTTATCGCATCGGGCATGTGCCTTTACCCCCGTATATTGACCGTAAGGATGAGCTTAGTGACCTCAGCAGGTATCAGACAGTTTATGCCAAGGAGATTGGCTCTGTTGCTGCTCCAACAGCAGGTTTGCACTTTGATGATAACATGCTTGATTTTCTGAAGAAAAAGGGTGTGGAGATAATTGACGTAGTCCTGCATGTGGGTATTGGCACTTTCCGTCCTGTTAAGGTGGAGAATATTACCCATCATAAGATGCATTCTGAGCTTGCCTATATCTCTGCTGAAAATGCGGAGCTAATAAATACCGCTAAGAGAGAAGGCAGAAGAGTGATTGCAGTGGGCACAACGAGTGCCAGAACAGTGGAAAGCTTTTGGAATGACGAGATACTATCCCATGGCTCAAAATGGACAGATATCTTCATCTACCCCGGATATCAGTTCAAGGTAATCAACGCTATGATTACCAATTTCCACCTGCCACAATCCACTTTGCTGATGATGATTTCTGCATTTGCGGGTTATGAGTTTACGATGAAAGCCTATGAAGAGGCAGTTAAGAACAAGTATCGCTTCTTTAGTTATGGAGATGCGATGTTCATTGAGGATTGAGATGAGAAGCTTTTTTTACTATGACCATTTAGACAGTACTATGAACGAATACCTGCGACTAAAAGAGATTAATCCCGAACCAATATGCGTTCGGGCAGGAACTCAGAATGATGGAGTTGGCAGAGGAGATCATGTTTGGATATCACCTCCCGGAGGATTATGGTTTACTTTTGATTTAGTTGCCACAAATCCCACCGCTTCTTTTGCTTTGTTTACTGGCTATTGCCTGCATCATTGCCTGGGAAGTTTGTTTCATCCACTAAAAGACGACCTCAAGATTAAATGGACAAATGACATCATTTATGCCGGCAAAAAGCTGGGAGGTATCCTTTGCCGTTATCAATCAGTGAAGAAAATCTATACCATTGGTGTGGGACTTAATACTAACAATGATATTGATTCTGGATTAGGGAAGTTCGGGGCGGTAAGCCTGAAACAAATCCTTGGCTTTGAAGTGTCCAACAGTTTTTTGTGCCGGGCTTTGATAAAAGGTGTCGAAGGTGAGTGCAATAAACGGTCTTCCTCTGTGAACTACTTAACCTATTGCAACGACCAATTGTTCGGTAGGGGGAGATGGGCACGTATTGAGATTAGCGGTTTGGAGATCACGGCAGAGATTTTAGGGATTGATGCCAATGGGTATCTTTTGGTGCGCAAGGAGATGGGTGAGTACATCAGTGTACATACTGGCTCTATTATTGATTTTGTGGATTAATCCCCTTCTGATAAGGCTAATTGGACATCGGCTAAACCTTGATTAGTCGCTGTTTTCTAACATTTCTATTACCCCACATCATGTCCTTTATATATGGTGGCTTCCCATATATCACTACGGTATCATTACGGACTTAATACATACAAAGAGCGTAATGAGCCTGTAATGATACCGTGATAATATCAAGGATAGGGTTCAAGTGTTAAACAAAAAAAGGGAAGCTATGTAAGGCTCCCCATAACAACAAACAGATTTCGCCTAACTACCATCTATACTTAAAGCACAGGATAGGCTCGTTATCCTTGACGCTCATATACACATTGGCTTTCTCTTTATCTCTTTCAGAGAAAAGGAGATAGTCCACTCCGCTGATTAAATGGTTTAGAATCAACACACCTGCCGTAACGGAGGCATAATCTTCATAGTCCTGGCTTTTATTACGCAGTTTATTATATTGGCTGCGATCGGATGGACTGTCCCAAGACCAATACTTGTTCTCAAAATAGCCATTCTCATCTATGTAGCTCTGCTGAGCGGCAGCATCGTAAGGAAACATGGTCATGGCAGATTGACGCACCATGGCGTTATAACCATTGGCATCAAATCCGCTGCTCTCATAACGCGAGAGATTGTTGTAGAATTTACTGTCATAATAACCCGGATTAAGATGGGCGAACTTGACTGCGTATTCGTATGAATCCTGCTTCAGAACATCACTTTCATTGCCAAAATACATAAGTGAGCCAATGATGCCCAGTTCAGAAGCAACCATAGCATATCCGTAACTATGTCCCGAGGCTATCTGAGACCATCCAGGAACTGCCAAAGCTCTCAGGAAACCAACCCCGCGGCTTACTGCAAACGAAAGTGAGAAGATTGAGACCAGAAGGCTAATTGCGATTAGCTTCTTCATAAACCGCTCCTTAAAAGTCTATTTGATAATTGACCATTAAACCATCTGTTTGGGATGGGCTGAAATACAAAGTACCGTACTTGTTTATCTTACCAGAGAGGAGAGCACTGTCTATAGCACTGACGGTACGATTGAGGAGCATAACACCAAGGGCGAGGTTATGGCTCATTTTTGTGCGTTGATGGCGAGTACGCATATCCTTATATTCCTGCCATTTCTTATCGCTCTGCCAGTTCCAAGTATCTTCCCCGCTGTAGATAAGTTCATTCATAGCTTGATTGTATGCTTCGGGATTATACTCTGAGATTAGATAGTAGTTGCGGAGGATCATCTCCTGAATCTCGTTATAATAATCACTACTGGGGAATTCCTGGATATCTTGGTAATGATTGCGAGGCTTGCCATAGGGGACTCCGGCATACACTTCAGCAAAGTGCATGTAGTTTGTTCTCTGTAAATCAATCTCCCGTTGCGTGGCAAAAAACGCATAGATGGAAATAAGGTCTATTCCCATAAGCGTTGCGCCTCTTGTAGTATGATCCAACATCAACTCTCCGCTTCCGGGGAGCAGCAATGATGCACCAACATAGGCAATACGGGGTGTTGCTGTTAAGGGGAGACAGAACAACAATGAGACCAGGAGAATGATAGATGCTTTTAGAATTCCCATTTCATACCCAGCATGGGCGTAATGTTACCGTTGGACATGGCAGCATACATGTTAACTTGTGGGACGGATTGCGAAATGGAAAGTCTATTTACTTTCTGAGTTAGACGAACTGCATCAATACCGCTAATAAGGTGATTCATTGCCAAAGCAAAAGTGAAAAAGCGGGAAGTGGCATATTCGCTCTTGGCAGCATTACGCTTATCAATATACTCATAGCGCATTGGGCTGGCAGATTTGCTATCTGGTTTTATAGTGGCGGTAACACCATCGTTGAGAGGGACATTACCAATCCAGCTGGCATTGGCAGTGCCCGCATTCTCAAACCTGAATTGTGGAGAAAGAGAGTTTGTAGCATTGTCATAAGCGAAACGATAATACCAATCTACCCAACCGAAAGTGTAATGACCGTACTTACCAATATCCTCATAGAAATGTTGAGTGTTATTGCTGTCCAATCGGAAATAGGATGGCTCATAGATATCAGCCACTTGTGTCTGGGAGTTAGGTAGGATATCGATCATGATGTTTTGCACGGCAGTTTGGAAGTTACGGCTGTATCTGGGTCCCGTGTATGTTCCTGCTCCATAATTGTAAGTTATGGTTTCTCCATTGGCATACTTCTCGAATTCTTTGGTTTTTTTATCTCCCTGGTTGTCAAAGTATATTAAACCTCCCAGAAATGCAAGTTCCAAAGCGGGGAAAATATAGGTAGTAATTGAGCTTTTATCGGCATAGAATTGTCCTGCCCCGGGAAGCACCATCGACATAAGCATTGCCAGCTTAGCATCCTTTCGTTCATAGTTAACTGTTATCAGGTCATTGGTAACAAGCGAATCCTGCTTTGATAATCGGTTGTTATCTGACGGTTGATCGAATAGCCATTGATCAATATCATTATTACCTTTAGCTTGGGCAAATAGTCCTTGGCATGCAATAAGTACCAAGATTAATAGGCATAAGTTCTTCATACTAAACACCTGTTTGTCATTTTTCTACAGCTAATTTGAGGGTTTTGCGATTTCCGTTGTTTTCCAGATTGAGGATATAAACACCGGAGCTAAGATCAAGCGAGTCAAGTTCAATATCTTGAGGATTATTAAGCGATGATTGCAGTTTCTTGGAATAAACAAGAGAGCCAGATATATCATATATCTTAAGCGATATCTCGCCGTGGGAATTGGATACTCTCAGTTTGCAATAGTCATGTTTTATAGGATTGGGATAAACGAAAGCGTTGAATTTGGAATCTTGTAAGACAGATTCCGTGAAGGGGGCTGTGAAATTTCCACCATTGCCATTTCGGAAGCCGGAATATAGAATGGGATTCTCTGTAACATTATCCATGGTGTGGATGTATAGGTTCCCCGCATTGTCAGAATAGTACCAGATTAGTTCGTTTTCGGCTTCAGCATAGTGCACGAAGTCTGTTCCGGATAAACCTACAAAGCTGAGGGAATATGCGTTGTTTACTCTTCCCTGTTCGTTAAAAGCCAAGTAAGCATTGTTAGCTGTCGGGAAGAAAAGGTAATCCTCACCAAGCAAGTATAATGATTTAGGGCTAAGAGAAAGAGATATGCTCTGTGACGCAATTTGTGGAAATCCAGGGAGAATCGAGCCATCTGCCTTCAATGTGTAACATGTTGATCCCACTCCAAAGAATATTACAGGTGAGGTCTCACCCAGTTTGCTTATAGCTATTTGCCCGGGGGTATCTGTAGTTCTATTGGTAAAGATTTGTTCACAGGTGACCATATCATAGCGGTATAGGTTCCCGGTATCAGACATGAGATAAATGTAAGTTACACTCTTATCCACATTCTGATAGGTAACAGGTTCAATGTTGCCAAAGGTACCACTAAGGGAGAGATGATTTAGTAATTGCAGAGTGTTAGCATCGTATACATTAAGCCAATCCTTACCTAAAACCAATAGCTTATTGTCGAATGCGCTCAGCTTAAGCGCATTAGCGCAGCTGATAAAATTGGACACACTGAAGTCATGAAGCTTATAGATACAGCTTTCTGTAGCAACATATAGGTTTGAGTTGTAGGGAAGAGGGGTCACTGTTATATTTGAAGGGAATACCAGTGGATGAGTAACGAGCTGTACATCCGAGAAGTCCAGTAAATGAACATTATTATCTGAAGTTAAGCAGATCTCAGGGAAACCGTCATCGTTGGTATCTACAGTTTGCGGTGGGAAAGAACATAGGCTAATTGAGCTGTGATAATTACCCATCAAGTCTTGCCAGTTTCCATCAATGTTGCTAATCAGGTTTATTGCACCAAAGTGGAAGACAGGAATATCCAGAGAGTTGAAACCAGAGTTGATCACATCTGTGGGTATGAGATGCGGGGTGTTAAAGCTCTTGATGGCTGTCGAATCAAAGAAACCACTGGTGAGTTGCAGGGTCATTACCTTGGCGGGATTAGAAATGTTGGATAGCCCATACAAACCGGGATATCCATAACTATCCACTAATGCAGGCGTAGTATTGGCATTAAGAGATGGCTTCCAAGGCGTATTAGCCCAGGAAACGAATTCACCATTTGAGTTCAACAATGGTTTATGTGCATGGAAGTACTCATATGGGGTACCCGTCCAATACATTGAGTAATCATTACCAAGATCGGTCAACCCGTCTGCCTCAATAATCTGAACACCGCGACGACTATATCTGGTGTTTATTGAATTGTTGGAGAAGTTGCTAACGAACTCTCCGTTAGCTTCATAGTAACCTTCGTCATATAAGATTGTATCGTTAACTAACCAAGCAAGCAATCCACCACCTATGAAAGAACCATCACTTTTAGTGAAAGATGGTAGCATAAAGTCATACTCATAACTTGGATTGTTATTAGGGTCATTAAAAGGAGTGGGGTAGAGCACTACTCGGGAATCCAATGTTCCAAATAAAGCAGTAGCACCATCACCATCAGGATCTACATTTCTATTCTCAACCAAGAGGTATTCACGTTCATTGACAGGTATCTTGATTATCTGCGGTACCTTAATCAAACTGGTCTGTTT
Organism: uncultured bacterium; assembly: GCA_937924555.1. Taxonomy (GTDB): domain Bacteria; phylum Cloacimonadota; class Cloacimonadia; order Cloacimonadales; family Cloacimonadaceae; genus Cloacimonas. The sequence goes on from CALDSN010000158.1 coordinate 11,239, forward strand.
TGCACTGACTGCATATAGACTTTGTGGAGAAAAGAGGGAGAGATCGGACAATTCTTGCATATAGCCTGCTTGTTTGTAGTAATCACCAAAAACAAGCTGTCTTGAGAATGCTCCCGGCATGGTAGGTAGTGTGCCTTCGATTAGAATCAGATCACCATTATCCAACTCATCAACCATCATTGAAGATCCACCACTATCCATGATGTCAAAGCTACCAACCATGGGGCGGAAGTCTGCAACATTGTAAAGGTCAACAAAGCCCAAGGAGTGGCCAAACTCGTGAAATAGAACTGCATTTAAAGCTCCGTAGCCAGTATGCACTACTTGACCCTTAGATTCTGAAGTGGAGAAATCTTGAGAGATTGTGGCAGGAACATTACATGCGTGAGAAATACGAACAGCACCTCCATCAACCACAGCTTCTTTGTTTTCGCCCACCCGGATGAAAAAGGAGGGTAAATCTGAAGGAGAATCTCCGTTAACATCATGTTGCCAATCTGAGCCGGCATGGATTATCATGTAATGACTATAAGCAGAAAAATCTATCTCTGGATCGTCAGTATCAGCCAACTCGAAACTTGTTTTAAAATACTCCTCCATCCGGGAGAGAAATACGCTCGCATCTGCTCCTTCGGGGTTATAATAACCCATACTTTGGGGAAGTGTGTAAGCCTGCTTATTCTTCGGATAAACATCATATTCCAATTGGTACGACTCTGCCGATACGGCTTTGTAGTAGTACTTCATAGCCTCTAGGTTTGCTTCGTAGTATTGTCTGTTGTGCGGGGGGGAACCTATAGTATGAAGGTAGTTAGGGTCAGCATTCAGTTGAAATTTTCCGTTACCCGTAGTACTAGGGTTATCGGGTGATTCCAAGGGAAAATCTACCAGAATAACCAACAATCTTTGGAAGGTTGCGGATTTCGAGGCTTCAAAGGGTGATGCTTGTCTCTGCAGTAGATTTATGTAGGGGTGTTCCTTTGGTTTCGGTTGCTTATCATAACGTGTTAGAACCATTTTTTGTGCGCTAAGTGCTGAGAACAACAATGTACTCAGCATCAAGATGATGAATCTCTTCATAATTATCAGCTTAAACTCAAAGTCCCCGTTAATGGGGACTTTGAGCTTATTATAAACTGGTTCTTAAAACTCGAACCCAAGCGAGAATATCTTATTGTAATCAACTAAGCCTCCGGCGGGTACCAAGGCGAAATCAGCTGATAACTTGTATTTCTGATCAAACTTATATTGGAGACCTACACCATAGCTTATACCTTTAATGTCACCTGCATTATCCGCGAAGTATCCACCCCGAAGCGAAATGAGATCCATATAGGTATATTCAGCACCCGCTGCGTAGATGGTTTCATCAAAGTTCTCCCACCCGGAGATGAAGCGTTCATATAATGGATCATCATTAGTGAGCATCTTGCTTGCTTCTGCAGAAACAATCATACGATTAATGGGGCTGTTGAATAAGGTGTAAGCAGTACCCAAACGGAATGTCATTGGTGCAGGATCAGCTTGCTCTTGATCCACGAATGTGACATCAGGACCAATATTCTGAATAACGACTGAACCATCAAGCCCTTTTAAACCGATATCTTTGATCTTAGTGCCCAAATCAAAGGCAAAACTAAAGGCACTACCTTCTTTTTCTGTTGCACCTGTTCCAGGGGCAAGGTAAGAATAGATTAGCTTAAAGTTTCCACCTACACCAATCTTATCTGGAACTACTTCATAGCTGTATCCGGCTACTCCTGCAACATCGAAGCTATGGAAGTCACCATAGTTCTCTTGATTTGGACCAGTATGGGGTTGTGTACCCGAATCAAGCCAGATGATGTGAGCGTTGAGATTACCGATTCCATGGAAATACTGGTTCCATCCAAGATACTCGTAGAACATATCGTCAAGTCCCGAACCTTGTAACCATGGAATGTGGTTTCCAGCAAGCTGTGTTTTTCTATTAAAAGCAGCAGCACCTGGGTTCCACCACATTGCGTATGCATCGTCAGCAACGGCAGAATATGCACGGGCCATACCATTAGCGCGACCACCGGGTTCAAAAGTAAGGAAGAGCAGGGACCCTTGGGATATCCCCGCAAGAGCAAAAGGTAAGCCTAATAGCACTATCAGGCTCATCAAAACTATATTACGTTTTAGCATTATACCTCCACATGGTATGGATCACTATTCAGGGTTAATAAATCATGCCTGACTTGTTCAACCAATTGAACAATCTAGCCAGCTCAGAGAATAAAGCCAACCAAATCATGCCTATATCACAGTTTTGCACAGATACTGCCGAGGATAGCAAGTTAATCCGCATGCTCCTTAATATTTTGGTGCCGAAGGCCGGAATCGAACCGGCACGAGCGCAAAGCCCGGTGGATTTTGAGTCCACTGCGTCTACCAATTTCACCACTTCGGCACGCTGTAAGAACACTTTTGCAAAAGGCGTTTGGCTGTCAATAAAAAAAGGTCAATCAAGCTATCTAATCACATAAAATGTTGTGTATAGGAGTCAACACTCATGTTAATATTGCAAGAATGCAATACGCAACTCGCAAACCTGTATAAAGATGCAGGTTCTTGGTGTGACAGCTTGAACAATCCGTTTGCATCATACAATATTGCTTATTTCAATGAGCTTCCGCTTCATGGAAAAAGTACGATAAGATAATTTAGCTCTTCATCCTCTCCAGGGAAGCATGTATTCTTTGATCTCTTCATTGTAATATCTATCTGTCATTGTCGCGATAAAATCCCTAACTTGTTCTGCGGGAGTGAATCTATCAAGATACTCTTTGGTTTTGTGATCCAAAAAGTGTTTAAAGACCTTGGATTCTTTGTTGTTATCCCGGATATCCTGGATGTATTTGTCAAACATCAAGTGCATTGTGCGGTATATGATGGAGTTGCTCTTTTTAACATTCTCATCGGTATAGATATGTTTATAATTGAAACGCTTTAACTCCAAAAGATGCTCCGAAGTTTCGGCATCGAAGGCAATCCAATCCTGATCATAGCTGTTGATTATAACGCTTTTTATCAAGGTTTCAATAATCTGGCTGTTGGTATTGCCTAAAAAAGCCACTTGCTCCTTTGGAAGCTCATCTCTATTCAGGATATTAAAGCGGATGGCATCTTCAATATCCTGTCCTATATAAGCTATAGTATCAGTAATGCGTACAACACAACCTTCCAATGTAGCCGGCATCCATTGTACATTCAATCCATTTTTTTTGGAAGAGATATACTCTTGAATTCCTGCTTCGTTTTTAAGTTTATCAGGCTGTAAACGTGTATTATGAACTTCACCATCATGCGATATAATACCGTCTCTCACTTGAAAGGTAAGATTCAATCCCTTTCCTTTTCGGGAAATGTAATCTACAATATGCAAACTCTCAATGTTATGATGAAAGTGCCCAATTCCGCTTTCTTGACAGCACTCTGAAAGAGCTTTTTCTCCATCATGACCAAAGGGGCAGTGCCCAAGATCGTGTCCCAGGGCAATGGCCTCAATTAGTTCCGTATTCAATCCCAAGTACTTACCTATAGTTCTTGATATTTGAGAGACATAAGCAATATGTAGGTTCCGGTTAGTCATTTCTTCATCTATGAGGTTGGTAAAGGAAAAGACTTGAGTTTTTCCATGATAGCGACGATATGCTCCGCTATAAAGAATTCTATCACGATCGACAGCAAATTTACTGCGCATCACATCCTCATTTTCTTTGCGGCTTCTCCATGCATCTGTGTCATGAAAAGCCCGTTTCCCCAATAAGCTATCATGCTTAGCTTTTATCTCATTGAAAATTGAGTTTAGTTTATCATTCATTTTGAAGCTCCTTGTTCCTATATAGATACTATAATGCACTTATCAGCCGAAGGCAAGTGTCGACAAATATCTACAATATGCATAGAATTAACTTCATGTTAAGAATATTTTTCTTGTCCTCTTTATGGGCATCTGAAAAACATTGCTCAATCAACTTCACGAGGTTTATAATGTACTATAACTTACCAGATAACAGGACTATAGACTTGAATTGTGTGACAGATGTTTCTCCAATCCAGGAGTATGGCAGAGATCCAATGTCAATTGACAAGTATCGCATTGGCTTCAGCTTGCTTATCAATGATAAGCAAATTGTGGAGGTAACAGAGTTGTATCATTTTTGTGATTGGGCGCAAGCGAAAAAGAAAATACAAAGGATAAGAGCCGATCTGATAGAGATTAAACAACTCAAATCATAGAATTTACTTATAGAAGAGGGACTCAGCATGCTGAATCCCTCTTTCATTTATTGTTTCGTTGTTACTTGGTTACTTGATTACTATCACTTTCCCGTTAAGCTCATTCTCACTGTTATGGACACGGTAGAAGTATACACCATTAACCACCATATCTCCATTTTCTGTTCTGCCATCCCAAACAATATCTATCATCCCTTTGGCATCAGGCTGAATGTCAAACTTCCTGACAAGCTGTCCTTTAACATTGTATATGGACAATTCTGCCTGATTATTACCCTTCAGGGAGATGTTGAAGTTTGTACTATAATGAAATGGATTGGGATAAACGCTGATTCCTGTTTGAGTAGGTACTAACTCATCCTCTATGCTGCTGGTTCCAATGGTGATAGTCACAACAGGGCTGGGATTGGATATATAATAGGGGTTTTGAAATACAGAGCAAATCTTATACTCATATACGCCATCATTTAAGTTAGTATCCGTGAAGCTTAGTGTATTGGCATCAGTAATAGTGGCAATAGTCAAGTCATTGCGAAGTAATTTATAGCCCAATAAACTCTTACTTTCAAAGTACTGTGGCCTCTGCCAAGTGCAAATGACATTACTCGGTTCTTCGACAATGGCAGTGAAGTTTTGTGGTGCGGGCAGGGGGATAACCGCTTGGGTTGGTGTGGATAATACCTCAGTGCCGGCAAGACCATGAATATCATAGGGAATAACCTTGAAGTAGATGTTTGAATCAATATCAGCTTCAGTTAGTTGATAGCTAAGCCCGGTAGCTCCCTGAATTGGTGTAGCATTGCCATTTACTCTGAACCATTGATACATTGATGTACCTTCCGGATGGTTTTCCGGATCAGCATAAGTATAGCTTGCTGTTAATGTTTGGTGCAATACAGGTGGACCGGATACTAACAATTCGCTCACAGAAGGAGAAGTATTATTGAAGGCATACCCGTTCAGGATAATGTCGAACTGCTGGGAGTCCACGAAATTACCGTTAATGGTGAGAATCCCCTCATAGGGTATAGCTTGAGTGGGGGAGAAGGAGAGATTAACCGCTTGAGCTGACAGTGCAGGAATTGTAAAAGTACTGATATCACTATCAAAGGCAAGATTGTCCACGGATATTGTCCCGGTTACTGTGTTGGCACTGTAATTAGTGAGCATAAAGCGTTGGGTTGAAGTAGAATTAATCGAGACACTTGGGAACACGATGAAGTCAGTTGAAACAGACGCACCCGGTTGTAATTCTGCAAGTGCATATTTCTTCCCTTGAAGTATCTCTTTGGTCACCGTGTTTTGTAACCACAGCACCAGTTCAAGGTTCTGTACGGGCCAGGATGCATTGACTGTAAAGTTTAGGGGGATGCTGGTTTGTTCCCCGGTAACCAAATCAACCGGTGTGCCATTTTGATCCGGAATCATCAGTCGCATGGCGTTGTTTATTTGTGTTTGTCCCTGCCAGTTCTGAGCGATATTGGATTGAGTTAAAGCAGCGTGTAGCACAACATTGGTGTTGGTATCTGCTTCTGGTTTAGTAACATTTACAATCATCATGTAATTGTTGCCGTTATTAGCACCAGTAGCACTAAGTGTGTAATGCGATTCTACATTAAGTCTGGCACTCACTCTGGGAGTAAAGGTGGAGTAAAGTGATTGGGTGTTACTTCCCCCAACATACCTGTTCATTCCATCAAAAAGCGTGGTGGGGAAACTTGAGATGGAGTAATAAGAGTTACGGGCATTGGATTGGGCAGTGGTGTAAGAATCACCATTGTGATATTTTACCACTCCCACAGGATAACCATTAGAAAGGAGATCATGAGCACCCATTGAAGCTCCGGGACAATAGGGACACCATGTTCCGGTTCCAATTTCAATGATAACAAGCTCGCGGGGGACTGCCATTAATCCTGAGAGGGTCACAATCAAGAGATCGGAAGAGCGTCGTGTAGGGAAAGAGTGTAGATCTCGGTGGT
>CALDSN010000159.1 GCA_937924555.1 uncultured bacterium
AGCCCACCATTTCCAGCTTGGGTCTGCTCTTCAGAAAGGAGATACAGGCATCTGCCTCCACTACGTTGCGGGTCTTGACCAGTTTGGATTGTTTCATTTGTGTCTCCTATCTGATACCGGCAAACCTGAGCATTTCGGCAAAGCTCTTTATACCGTCGCACTGCTCTGATTCATCAATAACTGCTTGGGGTGCTGTAAGCATCGGTGTCTGGATGAAGGTGGGATTGGCAGCTTGAGTTATTGTTTTGATATGGGGACTGAGCAGCCTATCCACTGCCTCCTGAGTGCTCTTTACCAAGACTTTGGTTCTTTGCTCCGTCTGTCTTTGCAGTTTCTTGATCTGCTGATATTCCTTGTTCAGTTCCTTCCGGGCTATGGGCTGATCTGCTGCCAGTTTGATAAAGGGATGCTGTGCCCTGCGCAGTTCTGACTGGCAGATGAACTGGTCTTTAGTATCATAGACCAGTATCCATCTGATGTCTGCCGGGTCATAGCGAAAGATGATAGGCTTGCCGATGTGATTTATCAGTTCTGGATGCCAGTAATGCAGCTTGCCCCAGATGATGCCTTCACTGCGAACTGCCTTTCTCTCTGCCGAGAGCATCAGGAAGTTCAGTTCAGAGGGCTCAATGAATCGCTCGCCTGCGATCTCAGCAGTCCTGAATACATCCCAGGGTGTCTTGCCAGCCAAAGCACTATGCGGCGTCTCACCATAAATGTGTCTAATGTAGAAACCGATCATACTCATGGCTTCTTCTATCGTAGGTGGTTCGGCCTTGTAGAGTTTCTTTGCCCATTTCTCGTTACGCAGCAGAGTGGCAGGTTTATCCTCAACTGAAGAACCCCGGAAAGATGAGACGAAGCGTTCAAACTGCTCCTGAAAGGTCTGAAAGAACCGCTCTATAACCTTGGCCTTGGCATTATAGCTTTCGGCAAACACCGCTTCGATGTTCATCTTTGGGAAGATACCGCCAAGCTCCTTTGCCAGATCATGGTTTTCCCATTTGTCATGAAAGAGCTTACTCTTGAAGGCTTTGCCATTATCCAGATAGACATATCGGGGTAAGAAGGCAAAGGGCTGGTTGGTTTCTTCTCTGGCGTTGACATTGGTATTGCTATCCCTATCTTGCCACTGGGCTGTATTCAGAAAGCCATTGCGGAAGGCAGCCAGGATATGCTGGCTATCCTCGGTAAAGGCAAGAGAAGCTCCCACCGGATAACGGCTTGCCCAGTCCAGTACCAGAATCAGCATCATGCGCTTTGCCTTCCCGGTTTTGGGATCGAGGATATCAAAGGCAAGCTTGTGTCCATCCGCTACCCACACATCACCAACCTTGAGCAAGCTGCTGTCTCTGTGGATGGTCTTGATGATATGCTCTGCCACAAACTTGCTGCCCATGCGAGCCTGTTGCCAGATATCTGGATTGTTATTCCTGAAGTCTGTACACCACCTTCTCAGGGTGGGAATGCTGCTCCTCGATTCAAAGTAGCCAAGCCGGGCTTGGGCTTTCAGCAGTTTGATGGCGGAACCGATCTTGATACGATTGGGATGCAGTAGCATGCTCAGCAGGATTTGGCTCTCAAGCTCTGATACCCTGCGTTTCCGGATAGTGTTCCAATTGCTGTGTACAAGAGCAAACATGTTGTAGTCCGATTGCAGATATTGCTCTATCCAGGTGCGGATAGTCCGCTCACAGCGTTTGTTCCGCATTTGATACAGTTCCGGCACCAATAATCCACGGTTGTAATCAAGCACTATCTGTTTCCATTCCTCAGTTCTGGATTCACAATCACGCAGCCGGTTCAGCACAACAGAGCAGAAATGTCCCAGCAGTTTTGCCTCTTCCAATCTCCGCAAAGGCAGATTGGCATCTTTGCTCAGATCAGGATACTCCGTTACTGAGTGATCTTTTTCCTCAGCAGTGATAGCTTGATGCCCATCCTGAGATAAAGTTGGTTCACCACACAAACCAACTTTGGGTTCATTAATACCTGGCACTGTGACACAATTCTCGGGAGATAATATGTCACAGCGCTCAAAGCCTCTCCCATTCAGCATCTCCGGCATTTCATGTTCTTCCTGAACCACTGTGACAGTTGTCACAGTGCTTAATTTGTCACAGTGGTCTTGCCATAAACCGCCCTGCCGATGAGCTTCAAAAGTCGCTTTCATCAGCGCCTCCCTTATTACAATAGTAGGTTCTACTATTCTGTACTGCAATAAGTTGGGAAGTCCTTT
>CALDSN010000160.1 GCA_937924555.1 uncultured bacterium
GCGACCACCGAGATCTACACTCTTTCCCTACACGACGCTCTTCCGATCTAAGTGATTGTTAAGGTTGCAGGAAGAAGAAGCCATTGGGTGCTGGTGACGCAGCGGAATGGTGATCCAGAGAAAGCATCATCTTACCTTGTGAATGATCCCGGTATGGAGAAATATGAACAAAGGACTCTGGCGTATTTCGGCGGATTTCGCTCTGCGCGTTCATATTCAGGTAATTGGCTGGATGAACAAGCCTTTGATCTGGATAGTGAGATCTTTGTGGTACCGGTGCAGAACGATGAGTATTTCCTATATGATATTCATAACCTGCCTCATCCTGCGGATGTGTATGTTACCCTGAAGAATAAGCTTTCCGTACCTATATCAGGCTTCTTTTTGTTAGGTTTGTTTGATGAAGAGGGAAAGTATCAGAGAACAATTGATTATGAGCAGGCATCTGTTGACCCAAACGGTTCGGTGGATTTGTTATACGAACTTCCTGATGTTTCCCCTCTGAACAATGACAAATCTAAGCTACGCATAGTGTATAGTAAATACTTCTCAGATGTCCCCTCCATGAATGACACTACTCCCTTGGCAGATAAAGGGGTGAGAAACTACACCCACGCTTCGGAAGAGAACTAAGACTTTACCCCCCCTAATATCAAAGCCCCGGCAAATTGTTACCGGGGCTTAATTGTATGATAAGTAGCTCTTTGGCGATTTAATCGAAGAGCACTTCTACCAAAACAGAGGGTTCTACTCTGAAAGTTGAGCCTTTTCCTTCAAAGAAATGATGCTCTTTGATAAGATGGATGTTGAGAGCAGTCCAACTCACACTTTTGTTCTTTTTAAGATTCGTTAGTTTGGTTATTGCTTTGCGATGTTGTCCACCATCAGCATAAGGGCAGGGGATTCTACCCCGCGTGATCTCTGTCTCCACCAGATAGTTCTCATCCAGAGTTATGGAGCCATCAAAGGTATTGAAGCTGGCGTCCGAGAAATACTGCATTCTGGCAGCAATCTCCTCGGCATTACGTCCCAACTTGTTCAGTTCTTGCTCATCGGCATTGATGATTGATCCGAGGCTGCGTTTATCCTTACCGATAAAACCGGTTAAGGTAATTGCCCCGGGTTGCATGCGGGCTCTGATTCTTTGTTCTTTTGTCGTTTCTTTCATAACATCATCCAAAACTGTCGTAGTATATTTTATCCTTGGGTATTCCATTTTCCATTAGGGCTTTCGTTACCGCATTAATCATCCCCGGGCTTCCGCAAAGGTAGGCTTCGGTATTCTTGGGATCACGAATGGCTTGAGGAAAATATGGCATAACAAATCCGGTCTTTCCCTGCCAATTGTCTTCCGGTGTGGCAGCAGAAAGTACTGGCTCGTATTTGAAATCCGGGAAGATCTGTTCCATAGCTTTGAACTCTTCGGTAAGATATAGGTCTTTAGGAGTTCTCGCACCGAAGAAATATGTCATCTTCCTGTTCGTACCTACTTCCATAAGATGCTCCAAGATAGACTTTATGGGTGCCTTGCCTGATCCTCCGGCTACGAATATAATATCCGCATCCGTATCACGTAAATAGAAATCCCCATAAGGACCGGTTAAAGTTACCTTATCCCCAACTTTCAAATGCCGATGCACCCAGGTGGTGCAGATACCCTCGGGAACATATCTGATAATAAGCTGTAAGGCATTATTGATCTCTGGTTTGGAAGAAATAGAATATGCTCTTGATACTCTCTCCTTCACTTTTTCATACGGCTCGGTGTTCAGTTGCACATACTGCCCGGCAAGGAAATCTACAGTTTCACCCTCGTCAAAACTGAATGTCAACCCCTTGATATCATAAGTATAATCCACAATCTCAGAGATAGTGGCATGGTATTTACGGATGTTAAAGATGCTGGCAGGCAGCTCTATTTTTACATCGCTCTTCACTTTAACCTGGCAGGATAAACGGATATCCCCTGCTAACAACTCTTCCTTGCTCAAAAAAGGCTTCTCAGTGGGCAATAATGGCCCGCCACCTGAAACTACCTTACATTTGCAAGCTCCACAGCTACCTCTACCCCCACAAGCTGAAGGAAGGAATATCTGCTTTTCAGTTAAAGAACTAAGCAGGCTGTTTCCGCCAGTTACGGTCACTTCTCTTTTGCCGTTAATGTCTATCTTGCATTCACCATAATTGCTAAGCCATCTCTGGGCTATAACCATAATAACAGAAAGTACCAGGGCAATTGCGCTAAGAATACCAACGTCTTTTAAAACTATCGAAAACATAAGCTATTCCTATTGAACCTGAACGATTCCGGAGAATCCTACGAACGCCAGTGCCATGATACCTGTAACAATCAAGCTGATTCCCACTCCCTGAAGTCCGGCAGGTACAAGCTTTTCTTTCAGCTTACGTCGAATTGCTGCGAGCATCAGGATAGCAAGCATCCAGCCAATTCCACTTCCCGCACCAAAGGCAATGGATTGGATAAAGTTATAGTTTCTGATAACCATGAACAAGCTGACCCCGAATATCGCACAATTAACTGTAATCAAGGGCAGGAATATTCCCAAAGTGTAGTATAGGGCGGGAGCATACCTTTCCAAGATTAACTCCAGAAGCTGAACAAAGGCAGCTATCACAATGATGAAGACTATGAATTGTAAATACACAATACCAAAGGGTACTAACAAGAAGTTGTACACCAACCAATTTAACCCGGTTGTTATGGTAAGCACAAACATCACAGAGATTCCTAAACCAAATGAAGATTCAATCTCTTTTGATACAGAGAGATAGGAGCACATACCTAAGAAATTGGTTAATAGGATATTGCTGGTGAAGATCGCAGCCCAAAAGAGAATAAAAGCACTTATATCCATGATCTATCCCTTGTTGCCATAATACTTGATGTTAATGATCCAGATCAGCATTGCCAGAATGAAGAAAGCACTTGGTGCCATAACCATGATAGACCAATTCGTCCACCATGCACCCAAAACCTTTACACCGAACACTGTGCCGAAGCCAAACAACTCTCTGATAAAACTAATAACTAAGAGAACAAGTGTGTAGCCAAAGCCCGCCCCAATTCCATCAATCAGGGAAGCGAAAGGCCCATTCTGTGAAGCAAAAGCTTCTGCTCTACCCATTAGGATGCAATTGGTAATAATCAGACCCACATAGGGTCCAAGTTGCTTGCTGATGTCTGGGAGCTTCGCTTGCAGAAATATATCCACCATAATTACATAAGCAGCAGATCGGAAGAGCACACGTCTGAACTCCAGTCACGATCAGATCTCGTA
>CALDSN010000161.1 GCA_937924555.1 uncultured bacterium
CGACCACCGAGATCTACACTCTTTCCCTACACGACGCTCTTCCGATCTCAATCGCTCGATCACATTGGCAATGGTGAAAGTCTTACCACTACCGGTAACCCCCAATAACACCTGGTGCTTCTTGCTTTGTTCAACCCCGCTAACCAGTGCGTCTATTGCCTCAGGTTGGTCGCCTGAGGGCTGGTATTCACTTACTAACTTGAATAAAGACATCGGAATCCCCTTAGTATAATATGTTGCGGTAAAGCTGCTAGCTGCTACCGGTTTGGCTAATGCATGATAAATGGTGCTTTGCAGGCATCGTAAATAGTGCTTGACACCACAGCCAAAATCCACTTCATTGCAAACAAAGATAGGGATTGCCTACTTTTTGTCGAGGATAATTTGACCCAAGGAGAATAAAGATGCCTAATCATGAAGATTTACAAGTAAACTTCGAGAACTTGCTAAAGCTTGGATATGCTGTGGTGGATGTCCGCTACAAGGATTATGATGTTTGTGCCGATTCACATAAGCTGGTGATAGCCAGAGTGGATTCAGACAGAGACGATTTCTATGTGGATATGCTGAAGCTATATACAGGAGTGGAGTTTAAGCCAAGTGAGTTGTTCGACATCTGGACCGATGTGCTGAAACATAAAATCAAGATGAGTATGGTGCTAAACCGCGATATCTCCATCAAAGTTGCTGCGCTTGACTTCTTGGAGACAGTGTATAACAGTAAATGATTGAACAATCACTGCTGCTGATTAAGCCCAATGCGGTGCAACACAAGCATATTGGGCATATTATCTCCTTGTTGGAGAAAAGTGGATATCATCTGGCTGCATTGAAGCTCTTTCGCTTTGATGATGAGCTTGCTTCCAAGTTCTACGCGGAGCATATTGGTAAGCCTTTCTTCCCCGGTTTGGTGAAGTTCATGACTTCAGCAGATACAGTGGCAATCATCGTGGAGAAAGAGAATGCCATTCACGATTTAAGGGACTTGATAGGTGCCGTGGAACCGGATAAAAGAAAGCCGGGGACAATAAGATTTCTCTTTGGTGAAGGGGTTACGGAGAATGGCGTTCATGCTTCTGATTCCTTTGCCAGTGCTGAACGTGAGATAGGCGTGATTTTTAGCTAAACTATAACTGATATAGCTAACGGGGTTGTTTATCCAACGATAAGCAACCCCGTTAGCTATTGAACGCCATAAAAGCTGAGTTCGGATGTTCATCCGAACTCAACAACTCTTAATCCAAGGATATCCGGTTTATGTATCCTTCGAAGTTACTTTTCCCCATTCTCAGCACACTCGGGAGTAAGTTCAGGACAGTTTTCACACGGGGTGTTGGCAATCTTGTCCTTATCCAATGCAATTACTTCGTTGTGCATAGCCTTATCAAGCCTCAGGTTACTGAACGGTGCATTGATAGTCTCCACCTGGAGGGAATAACCCACAATCAGCCCGGCAAAGACTATGGACACCATACTCATAAGCTTAACGAGGATGTTGATGCAAGGTCCGGCTGTATCCTTGAAGGGATCACCAACCGTGTCACCAACAACTGTAGCCTTATGCTGCTCAGAGCCTTTTCCTCCGGCAGCACCCGATTCCACGTACTTCTTGGCATTGTCCCAAGCTCCACCTGCGTTGTTCATCATCACGGCAAGCACAAAGCCTGTTGCCAAGGCACCGGTAAGAATACCAAGCACGCCTGCCACACCAAGAATCATACCCACGATGATGGGGGATAATATACCAACCAATGCAGGTAGCAGCATTTCCTGCTGTGCGCCTACGGTAGATATCTTCACGCAACGGGCATAATCAGGCTTGCCAGTACCAGTGAGAATACCGGGGATTTCCCTGAACTGACGGCGAACTTCCTGAACCATCTTACCCGCGGCTCTACCGACTGCTTTGATGGTTAAGGATGAGAACAGGAATGCTACCATCGCACCAACGAATATCCCCATCAGGAACTTGGGGTTGAGCACATTTATCTGGTAGAAGTTAATAAAGTCTGCAATGGAGGCGTGCGCAACAGGGATTTGCTCCGAGAACTTAGGACTATAGTGGATATTCAAGAACAACACCTGTCCTGCTTTCTCGCCCATAAGCACCAAACCGGCACGAATCTCTTCCAAGTAGGCTGCAAGCAACGCCATGGCGGTAAGCATAGCACTACCAATGGCAAAACCTTTACCTGTGGCTGCGGTAGTGTTACCCACGGAGTCCAAGTTATCGGTCATTTCTCTCACATTCTCCGGCAGTTCACTCATTTGAGCATTGCCCCCGGCATTATCGGCTATGGGACCAAAGGCATCCATTGCCAAGGTTACACCTAACGTAGCAAGCATACCCACAGCACCAAACCCTATGCCATAAAGCCCCATCTCTATAGATGCAAAGCCGTGGCTGCAAGTGAAAGCCGCCAATACACCGACTACAACAGTTATCACAGGAGCAGCTGTGGACCGCATACCTACAGATATTCCTTCCAAGATAACTGTGGCGGGGCCATACTCTGCTTGTGAAGCTATGGTACGGGTTGGTTTATAACTGTGTGATGTATCAAGCTCGGTGAAGAACCCTATCAGGATACCGGCTAACAAACCAATCACAGTAGAGATGAATACTCCAAAGAAGTATTCAGCTGGAAGCAGTGCTTTTGTAATGAAAAATGCAGCCACAGCAATGAGCACAGAGCTAAGGTACACACTCTTATTAAGGGCAAACATTAGTTCCTTGGTGCCTGCGCTTTCCTTGGTACTCACGAAGTAGATACCGATAATTGACAATATCGCACCAATACCGGCAAGGATCATCGGGGCAATCACAAAGTTTATCGCCAAGTTGGCATACTGCTCTCCCAACATTGCAACAGCACTCATGCCAAGTGCGGCAGTGGCGAGAATTGAACCAGCATAGGATTCGTATAAGTCGGCACCCATACCTGCAACATCACCAACATTATCACCCACGTTATCAGCGATGGTTGCCGGGTTGCGGGGATCGTCTTCCGGGATATTGGCTTCAACCTTACCAACCAAGTCCGCACCCACATCAGCAGCTTTGGTGAATATTCCACCGCCAAGACGGGCAAATAGAGCTTGAGTTGATGCGCCCATACCGAAACTGAGCATAATAACGGTGATGCTCTGTAAAGGAACTGCGCTACGATTAAGGATGTAGAACCACAATGAGATATCGATCAAAGCCAGACCAACCACGGTTAGCCCCATAACAGCACCGGCACGGAAGGCAACCTTCAAGCCTTTATTCAGGCTCTTAGTGCATGCCTGAGCTGTTCTATTGGAGGCAAGCGTAGCAATGTTCATGCCAATGAAACCGGCTAATCCACTAAAGAAACCACCGGTTAGGAATGCCCACGGCACCAACCAATGTAACACTCCAAGTCCCCATGCCATGATCTGAAATACAACAAATGCCACGGCGAAGAATATCAAGACACCTTTGTATTGCTGTCTCAAATACGCAAAAGCACCCTCACGTACATAACCTGCAATCTCTTGCATTCTGGCGGTTCCCGGATCATGAGCCTTAACCTGATAAAAGAAAACCATGGCAAAAACCAAGGCTAGGATTGCGCCAATAGGCGCTACAAACCAAAGAAGCGGTATGGCTATCATTTCAATAATACCTCTAACATTAGTGTTTTTGGAATGATGTGGGATTTCATTCCAGTTCGAAAAGCCTTTCTATAAACTGAACTAATTCTGTCAATATGGATTATTGACCCGTAACTTCCTTTCAGCACGGCTCTGATGCATATTAGCAACAACGTCTCTTGATTTCGCCTATTTCAGCTTGATCAATTTCCCGCTATGGCTGTCCTGTCCACAAGTTATGCGATACAGATATACGGCTCCGGGAAGCTCTCTTCCTTTGCTATCCTTTCCGTCCCAATGCAATTCATATGACGAATCTGCTGACTCATAGCTACAGCAGAACACTCTTTGCCCCTTGATGTTAAACACTTCCAACTGGGCTATATCCCTGTTTTTTGTCTCCACCGAGAAAGTAACCTCACCCCGGCTGGGGTTTGGATAACTTCGCACCGCTATTGCTGCACTTATCTGGGTTTCATCTCCAAGAGCTGAGCCATTATGGTAGCAAACAGGCACATCTTCCACAGCATCGCCCAAGATTAAATGCAATGAACCATTTATATTGCCAAGTTGACTGGGGTTTAGCAGGCTAATCTGGAAACTGAAGAGCCCATTCGCCGGTATTGTAGCTGGTAAGGCTTGCATGGGGGTAATCACCCAATCAGCAGGATTTAAACCGTCACCGGCAATCAGAGCCTCCACCACCACATCTGCCGAGTGCAGGTTATAAAGCTCCAAGGTCTGATTAGCCATCAAACTGAAATCCAAGCTGTCGGGCACCGCAAGCACGAAATCCAATGGCTTTATATCCAGCACCGCACCTTCCACAACTGTCATTCCCATAGGTACTTGCGATGGTAATAGCACCCATCCGTCATAAGCTCCTGCCCAACCGAAGTTCACATGAAAGTAGTTATTCTCATTGTAGCCATCCACCACAAAGTTGTGTCCGCTCTGCCAATCAGGTGTAACAACCGCCAATAAAGCAGGATAGCCATGTTTTATATTATCTGCCATATGGGTAAACAAGTTCGGATCGCTGTCCGTCAACAGCACTGCCTCATTAAAACCAAACCTATGAAACGCCGTAAGTGCTTGGTCCACCCCAAAAGTACCGGATCCTTGAGAGGTATAGACTTGCTTCAAGGCAGTTCCGCAGGCAAACACAAGTGCAGCTTGCAGGCTGTCGGACACCTCTTCCTGGTATCTATAACGGTGGCTAAGCTCATCCAAGTAAGCATTCAATTGAGGAAATGAGGGGAAGTCCAGCGTAGCGTAGTCATTATCCACCCAATAGTTACGTCCTGCATACTGATGGCGATAGTCGTCCGAATCATTCAGCCGTGTACCATTCATTGTTTGATGATAGTTCACAATCTGCCCCATCGCAATGGCAGGGCATCCGGCAATTCCACGGTTACCGGTGTTGGTGTCCATAGGACACATCATGTTATAAGGATAGGTCTGAGTCCATTGCGTTTTCACCCAACCGCCTGTGTTTGAGTAGCCATCGGGGGGCCATTGCTGAATGCGTGTCTGCCGTGTTGCTGACTGCCATGCCTGTCGGTTATATGCTCCCTCAGTAGAGCTTTCCAAACGCTTGCTCAGGTCTGCTACCACCATGCTCATCAGCGGGTTATCAACCGCCTGAACATTGAACTCTGAAGAGCCGGAATATGCGTATAGAGGAGGTAATTCCTCTCTGGCACCAATCACCATGTATCCTGTTGGCTTAAGGTGATATACATAGGCTAGAAGCAATCCTTGAGGGGAATATAAGCATTCGCTGTTCTCAAGTGTCAACTGGGGATAGAGTTGTTGCAGCCTTTCGCTTGCCAACTCAGTTGCCCTTTCTGGACTGATTGGCAAAGCCAACAGCGAAACAGAAACAAATGTTAAGCATAGCAGAATAATAGCTCTCAAGCTAAATGATTGTAACTTCATCTTTTCCTCTTCTTGTGGCTATGCTCTCTTGGTATCATTACCTAATCATTACCTAATCATTGCATGTTTTGTACGTAATAAACAGGTAATGATCAGGTAATAATCCCAAGGGAGATGGGGAAAACCAAACCCCAAGCCAATATCAGATATTTAACTTGGATATTTATGCAAGATGTGTGCCTTTTCGGAATAATACTTGTTATATTCTGATGCTTTCGATTGTCCCCTGGTTTAGTTTAAGTGCCGGCTCTCCGTGGATCATCATGACGATGCCCAATTCTTTACCGCATTGGGGGCAGATGGGACGGGAGAATGTTGCCGCACCCTTGATACCTACATAATCATCGGTCAAGCGGCTTATCAGGCACTTTAGCAGTCTGCCCTTACCTGCTTTGAAATAGCGGAAAAGGGGGCATCCACAGCGGCAGTTGATCTCAATTATCTTGCCAGTTCTCATTGGGATGTCCTGATGCTTGCTATTCCTATCTGCTAAGTATCAAACCCGATTCGTTTTAACGGCATAGCATAAAGCTGTTTTTTGTCCCAAGCAAAAAGTGCGCTTAGCACATCGTAAAGGGAGGGACTCTCCAGCAGCTTATGTATATGTATCTCGTTGTCCTTTATTACTATGCTTTTAATGATTGTGCACAAATCATAGCTTTTACTACGAGTGGGGGTGCTCTTGTTGAAGATGCAGCATTCCTTGTCCTGAAACTCCCTCAGCTTGGCTTGCGCAGAGTCCAGCAAACCAGGGGGAATGCTCAGCACAATATGCTCTGTCCCGGGAAGGAACACCTTGCTGCCTAACGGTTCGCAGGATAGCAGGTTAAACTCCGGGATACGTGTGTTGCGGAACTCTTTCAGGATAAGCTCCGGCGGGTATGGGGCATTGAAAGAGATGTCAAAATACTCGTTAAAGCCTTCCACTCCTACAGGTAAAGGTGGGGATAAACTAACCTTGGGATGGGGGGAAAAGCCCTGAGTAAAAACTGTCTTGAGCTCAAGTATAGCGATTCTGCGGAAAAGCATGCGCATCCAGTCCAAATGTGAGATAAAGCGCAGTAAACCAAGCTTTTGGTAATATACCCGATAGCGGAACTGCTTGGGGAGCTTGTTGGTGTCAATAATCTCTTTATATGCCTCAATCTCTTGGTTCACTACCTTGGTAGGTGGTATAACTAAGTCTTGTTGCAGGGGTTGGGAAGATCGGACTGTCTTTATCTCCGGAGTGCATACCCCACACAATGTACAAAGTTCGCGGCAATCAGGGGTTTGGATGCTGCTGCGGGCTTTGTCCCACTCCGAGAGCAGGAAGGTTTTACACACGCCTGTGTCCACAAAGTCCCAAGGTAGGGCTGCGCTTGTATCACGTTCCGCTAAATAGTCTTCAAGCTTAACTCCAGTTTCCACAAAGGCATGCTCCCAATGGCTGAAATCGAATCCTTCATTCCAGGCATCGAACCTTGCCCCGTGTTTCCATGCACTTTCTATCACCTTTGCCATGGCGATATCACCGCGAGTGATGGCTGCCTCCAGAATGGATGTCTCTATGGTGTGGTACTTTATCTTGATGTTACGCGGCTTGGCAAATGCTGCTTTGATCCGTCTGGCACGATCCAATAGAGTATCCCGATCCAGCATCGCACACCATTGGAAGGGAGTAAAAGGCTTGGGAACGAAGGGAGATAAGGTTACATTTATCTGCAAGCGTTTGTTGCCCATAGTGTTAACCTTTTCTATAAGGGCGATAATAGCATCGATATCCTCTTCTTCTTCGGTGGGTAAACCTAGCATGAAGTATAGCTTAATCTTTTGCCATCCCAAGCGGATAGCGGTCTCTATACCCTTAATTATCTCTGCTTCACTGAGGTTCTTGTTTATCACCCTGCGCAATCTCTCAGAACCTGCTTCGGGAGCAATGGTTAAACCCTCTCTCCCCAAGTTCCGCATCACTTCAACAAGCTGTTCGCTGAGGCTATCCACGCGCAGTGATGGAAGGGAGATATGGGTTTTAGCAGTGTCCACGGTGGCAAGAAGCTCTATTAAAAGATCTTGAATGCAGGAATAGTCGCTGCTGGATAGGGAGATCAATCCGGCTTCATCCCAGCCATAAGCCTGAGTTTCCTTCAATAAATCTTGGATGATATCTCTGGGGTCACGCTCGCGCACAGGACGGTAGAAGTATCCTGCATGGCAAAAACGGCAGCCACGGGAACAGCCACGCATGATCTCCGCCACATAGCGGTTATGGGTGGCTAACTGCCAAGAAAGCAACTGGGGTTGGTGCATCTGCTTGGATTCGTGGAAAGCGGTGTATTTACGGCTGCTAACCGGCTTCTCACCATAGCTTGGCACATAGCAGCAACTTAGACCGGAAAGCAATGATAACCGCTCTTTGCGAGAAGGCTGCGTCTTTAGTATCTCTGCAATCTCGACGATCCCTTCCTCTGCCTCACCAATGAAGAAAACATCCACAAATGGAGCAAGAGGTAAGGGATTAGTTGCACAGGGACCTCCTGCCATGATGATAGGGTCAGTCTCCAAGCGATCAGCAGCATGGATGCTTATACCCGCAAGGTCAATAAGTTCCAGCACATTACTGAAGTTCAGCTCGCTTTGCAGGGTTATCCCGAGCACATCGAACTCGCGCAGTTCAATCCGGCTTTCCCAAGCAAAGAGCTGATGCCCCTCTGCCCTCATCAGTTCGCTGAGGTCAACCCAGGGCAGATAGGCTCTATCCGCCATGGCGTAATCTAAGTTATTGATAATGCTATATAGTATCTTTATTCCCAAGTGAGATATACCCAGCTCGTAAACATCCGGGAAGGCAAAGGCAAAGCGCACTTCTGCTTCCTCGAAGCTTTTGTAAACCGCATTCAGCTCGTGATCAATATAGCGGGAGGGTTTGTCCACCAAGGGAAGCAAATGTTCGATATCTACTTGCTTCATAGGCTGCGAATACTTATCTGGATGCTGTGTTCTTCCCCCCACCCAATCATCGCTTTGGCAGCGGGAATCTCGCTTAACGCCATGTGTTGCATATCGTTTCGGGGTTTGTTAAGCTCCACCAGGGTGTTGCCGTAGCGGCATTCTTGCATTATGTATCTATCCCCTGGCTTCAACAAGGTTTGCATAGCGATGATATCCTGCACCGATAGCAAGGCATCAAAGTAGGTGCTGCGAAACTCATAGTTAACTCCTGCTCTGCGGATGATATCCATGCTGTGTTGAATGCTCTGGGTATCAATATTCACTCCACTGATAAGCTTATATAAGTTCAGGGGTGCCTTGATATCCATAGCAAAATAATCAACCAGATTCCTGGCAATCAGTTCCTCAAGCACATGGGGAAGCGAACCGTTTGTATCGAGCTTAACCTTGAAACGCATGGCTTTAAGCAGGCGCATGAAAGGTAGTAAGTCATCCTGCAGGGTTGGTTCTCCACCAGAAACCACCACCGCTCCAAGCTTCTTTCGCCTGCGATAGAGGAACCTTAACACCGCTTCCGTATCCAGTGTCTGTCCAAACCTGGCAGGATCAACCAATGCCGGATTGTGGCAATAAGGACAGCGAAAGTTGCATCCCTGCGCGAATACGATAGCTGCTAAGTATCCCGGATAATCTAACAGCGAGAACTTCTGAAATCCGCCTATCTTCATCTATACTTGCTTCGCAAAAATACTGTCCGGAGTGCTCTCCAGGCTCTTGTCATGCTGCTTCAAGGGGTCAAAGGTGGTACGCATCTTGAACTCTGCTTTCTTACCCTCATTCCACTGCGATACAGGGCGTAGATAGCCCACAATGCGGGAGAAAACCTCGGTATCCTTCTTACAGATGGGGCAAACAGGTTGCTCTCCATCCAGATATCCATGCTGACCACAGATGCTGAAAGTGGGCGAGAAAGTGAAGTAAGGCAGGCGATAGCTTTCGCAGATGCTTTTCACCAAAGCTTTGATGCTTTGACCATGCTCAACCCGCTCTCCTCCAAAGATATGCAGCACTGTGCCCCCGGTGTATTTGGTCTGCAGGTCATCCTGCAAATCCAACACTTCAAAGATATCATCGGAGTAGTTCACCGGCAACTGGGTGCTGTTTGTGTAAAACGGGGTATCACCACCGCAATTGGCACACTTTATGGCAGGATATTGCTTCTTATCCAGAATCGCCAAGCGGTAACTGGTACCTTCCGCGGGAGTGGCTTCCAAGTTATAGTTATTCTCCGTTTCTTCCTGGATATCTATCAATCGGGCACGCAGGTAGTCCATCACCTTCAAGGCAAAGCTTTTACCCTCTCTGGTACCCAGGTTCTTGCCCATGAAGTTCTCCATGGCTTCATTCATCCCGATGATACCAATGGTGGAGAAATGGTTCTTCCAATATTGGCTGAACCTTTCATATATCCCCTTAAGGTAGAACTTGGTGTAGGGGTACAGCCCACTCTTCGTGTATGTTTCCAATACTTTACGCTTTATCTCCAAGCTGTTCTTTGCCAATATCAGGCGTTCCTCCAGCAGACTGAAAAACTCCTCTTCATTATCCGCCAGGAACCCGATGCGAGGCAGATTGAGGGTAACCACCCCAATCGAGCCTGTTAAGGGATTGGCACCAAACAAGCCTCCACCTCTTGCCTCCAACTTCCGTGTATCCAAACGCAGACGGCAGCACATGCTGCGGGCATCGTTTGGGTCCATATCGGAATTGATGAAGTTCGAGAAATAGGGAATGCCATACTTTGCCGTGGCTTCCCACAGGTAGTGGATGGTGGGATTATCCCAATCAAAGCCTTTGGTGATGTTGTAGGTGGGGATCGGGAAGGTGAACACTCTCCCCTTGGCATCGCCCTCAATCATCACATCAAGGAACGCACGGTTCAGCAGGTCCATTTCTGCCTGAAACTCGCTGTAGTTCTTATCCATGGGCACTCCACCCACGATGGCAGCTTGGTCTTTGTACAAATCAGGCGGGAACAAATCCAGAGTGATATTGGTAAAAGGCGTTTGGAAGCCCACACGAGTGGGGACGTTTATATTAAACACAAACTCTTGCAGAGCTTGCTTCACATCTTCGTAACTAAGCTTGTCATAGTAAATAAAGGGTGCCAACAGCGTATCAAAGCTGGAAAATGCCTGTGCCCCGGCTGCCTCACCTTGGAGAGTATAAAAGAAGTTCACAATCTGCCCCAAGGCACTGCGGAAATGCTTTGCGGGACCGCTCTCCACCTTGCCTTCTGCCCCACAAAAGCCTTTCAGTAACACGTCCATCAAGTCCCAACCAACGCAATACACCGAGAGCTGACCAAGGTCATGAATATGCAAATCGCCATTTACATGCGCTTCCCGAATCTCCGGGGGATATATTTTATTCAGCCAATAGGTTTTGCTAACCTCAGAGGCAATGTAGTTGTTCAGCCCCTGCAGGGAGTATGCCATATTGGAATTCTCATTCACCTGCCAATCCAGTTTCTCCAAATACTGGTCTATCAAGCGCACTCCGGCGGTTGACACCAGTTCCCTGATACGGGCATGTTGATCGCGGTAAATTATGTAGGACTTTGCCGTCTTTTTATAGGGAGAAGCCAACAACACTTCTTCCACAATGTCCTGAATTCGCTCCACATCAGGAATCTCGTCTTGAATCACCTGCTGGGCAAGATTTATCACCCTGAGTGTCAATATTTCGGCTATCTCCTCCCCAAATTCCCCCGTAGCATGCCCTGCTTTTTGTAAAGCCGTAGCTATCTTTTGTTTATCAAAACTAACGATATTGCCGTTACGCTTCCGAAGCATCGAAAACATAAGCGTTCCCCCTTTTCCGTATATCGGTATCTTATTATTACTATTTAGCTTAGCGCACTGAACCCCGTTTTTTCATTTCGGTGCTCACGCACTTCATATTTATCCAAATAAGAAGTTACGTTTTTTGTCAATGAGAATAACGGCATTTCTTGTGGTTTTTTATCCACATTCTCGTAGCTCTTTGCTATAGCGTTTCCTAGGCATTTCCTCATATTTACTCATCATCTTTTAGCTTTTATGTGAAGCATTTCCCGAGGCTTAGGGCAACATTCGCGATATGGAATGCTTATAGTCTCGCTCTCCAATTTGTTCGTTCCTTTTATTGTCATTCATCAAATCCACATGTTTCCGAGGTGATTCCCTCATCCCACCCGGGAGTCACCCGGGAATCACGAGAGAGTGATGAGATGCCGCTATAAGCACCCGTTATAAGTGAAACAAAATAACCCCCTGCATCTGCAAGGGGTTATCATATTATATTGGTATAGGTTAGACTATTCTGGCTGGTTTCCGATTACTTCAGGCGAAGCACCTTACAGCTAACGCTTTCTTTTCCCTGCTTTGCTTTCAGGAAATATATCCCGGAAGATACAGATTTACCTAGCATATCAGAGCCATCCCATGTGATCGTGGAAGTCGAGGAGGTTATCCCCCTATAGAGAGTGTTAACCAGCTGTCCACGGATGTTGTATATTGCTACTTCAAGAGGGATGTGGCTTTGCTTACTATGCACGGTGAAGCTTGTTGAGTTCCGGAAGGGATTGGGGTATCCTGGGAACACACTAAGTGTGCCAAGAGCAGGGCTTAACAAATCATTGTTGGAACTGGGCTGGTTGAATAGACCACCAAACACATAATCTATCAAAGCAGCCGCTTGCTCTTGATTCATATTATACAGCGGGAAACTGAGAGTTACCACATCTCCAGAATTATACTGGTGACGCACACCCACGCTTTGCCCATTCAATGCTCCTTGAGGAGTGGATTGGGCATAGTCTGAGCCGAAGCTGTATAACATATCGGCACCTTCATCGGGAGTTATAACCTCCACCTTGCCCAGATGTCCATTATAGATAGCAAGGGTTTTGTCTATATCAACCACCATTTCCGGTAAGTCTTCAACGGCGGGTATGGCATACTTGAATCTGCTGCTATTGGTATAATCTGCCGAGCTTATCCCCAACACTTGCCTAATGAAGCTGCTGGGACTGAAGTTCATTGGGTAAGAGCCAATCTGCTCGAAAGAGGTGCCGGGACGATATACGCTGAACAACACTTTGCCCCCACGGTTGAGGTACTCACGCAGCACATCACGGGACAGAGCGGGGTATTCCTGGTCTCCGGTGTCATTCCCGTGCCAAAATACTGCAGAATAAGCCCCTATATCCGCCATTCTAAGCGGTTCGCTGATAGACTGACAATCTAAAACAGTGCTAACATTATAACCATTAAACAGCTCTGCATAGAAGGAATCCACCATCTCCTCTGTGGGGTTCAAAGGACTGATGCCGTCATAACCCATGGTTTCGTCCACAATCAGAATACCCTGATCCATGCTGGCAGGACGACAAGAGATAACCTCAGAATATGCGCTCTCATTACCCGCATTATCAAAAGCACTAATCCGATAATATGAATACTCCAGAGTACCGCTTAGGTTTAGGTCATTATATATGCAAAAATCAGGTAAGTTCAATGTGGCAAGCAGGGTTCCGGGATCAACTGCCGAAGCGGAACGCCAGATATAATAACCCGCCAAATCCACTTCCGTATTGGGATGCCAGCTTAAGCTTATGGAAGAGTTAAAAGGATTTACCTCAAAACCCAGTGGGGCTCGAGGAATGGATAGCGGTGTCCCAAAACCATATACTGGGAAGCTTTCAGTCCCTTCTCCATCCACAGAGCTTACACTTATCTCATACTCCACACCTTCCTGCAAGCCGCTTAGATTGCAGATATTTACAGCAACGTTCTGGGTGAGGGTAACACTTGTTTGAGTGTTGGTGTAGCTGACCTTATATTGGGTAATGTTGGGGTCTTCCGACAATGCCCACCATACACTAAGTCCCGTCCCTGTCCCTTGGTCTCGCACTTGCAAGCCTTGCGGAGTACCTGGTTTATTGGCATAAGTTGCGGCAACTGCGGTGGAAGCTTTAATCACTTCTGCGCAATAGTCCGGGTCTATGGCTGAAGTCAGGTCGTTGTTGGAGTGGTAAACGGGGCTGAAGTTCTGTTCAAAATAATAGATCACGGGATATCCCTTTGCCCAGAAGGGATGGCTGTCGCTGGAGGATGAATTCATGCTGCCATAGGTTACATCCAAATCAGTGTAGAGTGTGGATATCTGAGCCGCCCTTTCGGTATGCTCAATAAAGCCGTCGTAGGGCATCAAGCGCACCCGATTATCGTCGCCTGTGTTATTGGCAATCATATCGTGATTGATCATTAAACGTAAGGATAGGTTACTATCAAAAGCATATTGAGCATAAGCTTTGGAGCCCCATAAGCCAAACTCTTCTGCTGCAAAGGTGACAAAGCGGATGGAGCATTTGGGCTGATAACCGCTAAGCATCATCACCCGTGCCATTTCCAAGGCTGCTGCCGTACCGCTGGCATTATCGTCCGCACCGGGAGCAAAGGTAAGGGGCGTGGTGTTGGTGATGGAGTCATGATGCCCACCAACCACGATGTATTCCTGCGGATAACTGCTACCCTGAATGGTGGCAACTACATTGTATTGGGTTGTGCCGTTCCAGCTAAACTGCTGCAATTGTGCATTGGTGATACCAAACCTCAAGAACTGGTTCTTTATCCAAGTTGCAACTTCCAAACGGTTATCTGCCATGGCATACCTGGTCTGCATATCCTGCATGGACTGGATGAAATACAGCACACTGTCAGGATTTACTTGGGTGATAAGGCTCTCAATCGAGGTGCGGCTTGCTTCGGTGATGGACTCTGTACCCATGTGCTTACTAAACTGCATTGGTTCAAAGTCAAGGAGCATAAAGGGATTGCTTATCCGTTCTCTAAGCTGCACATCCTTCAGTTCAGTACGAAGTAAATATGCAGTGCCGAGATCATAGCATACCTCACCACACTTGCTGATAAGTGCATCCCGGGCATCACCGAGCTTACTAACGATATAATAGCTTCCACCCCGAAGCATCTTGGCTCCGGGAAAGCTGTTGTTAGGAGAACCGGCAATCACTGCAATGTCATTGTAGTAATATATCTCATAACCTTGTTGGGAAAGCTCTCTAACGGCATTCCTGAGGTTGGGGGCTTTAGTCTTTTGGGTTACATTGACAGTTGGTATTGCCATTGTATATGGCATCAGGGCAGACAACAGCCCCAATGTAAGCATCAGTACTGCGACAAAGTATAGCTTCTTCATTATACTTCCCTCTGCGGGTTATTACTTCCAAAAGAAGTGATGCATATAAAGATTCTCAGCCCCATAGTGTCAAGGCTTTATTTGTCGATGCCCTCTTTCCCGTTCTACATATCACCCCCATGTGATTAGATTTTGAAGCATAGGCAACCGATGCAGCAAGTGAGATTAGGAAAAGAGACATCATTTGGATAAGCAAGATATATCATCTTGATATAGTTTTACTACTCATGACGCCATGTGATATTCATAATAATCTGCTGTATGGTGTCTTACGGTTTTCTCTTGATTTGGCACAACCCTTGCGTTTAAAGAAAAGAAAAAACACAGGAGTTCAAAATGAAAAGAGCATTGATCACCCTGATGATTCTCGGATTAGGCATCGGCATACTGGCTGCCGAACCTAAAGAGAACTACTCAAATCTTGCCAACGAAATTCGA
>CALDSN010000162.1 GCA_937924555.1 uncultured bacterium
GATCTGATCGTGACTGGAGTTCAGACGTGTGCTCTTCCGATCTTCTAACTGTCAAACTTATCAACCTTTCCCATGGCTCACTTCGGATGCATCGATGAATTTGGAAATACAGCCTTCAGTCAGATGCTAAACTTGCTTGTATTGTGGTGTTAATACGGACTTACTGCGGACTTTGTCCGTAATGAGTGCGTAATAATAGCGCATTAGCTCCCATGAGGATACAATAGCATCACAAACAGCATGATTGGAGGATGAATATTTCTCTTGCCAGTTTTTGAGGGGTGATAATAGTTACGCTACAGAAAAGAGAGACCTGCGATGAGAGACTGCAAAAAGTTCTGGCATCAAGGGTGAAAAGCTTATTTTCGCCCCTTTGTGCCTTTGCACATCTCCTCAGAACAGCTCGAAGGATTTATTCAATGGATCAAAAACGCCATGTGGTAAGTATTATCGTGGAAGATATTGAAAATGCCTTTCACCCAGTATCCGAGCTGCTGCACAGCTATGCCTCGCACATTCTGTTACGCGTGGGCTATCCCATGCGAGATTGGGGAGTTTCTGTGATATTTCTCATCATGGAACTCAGTGTGGCAGACATGGGAGCATTCTCCGGTAAACTGGGACAGATTAAATCCGTGAAAGTGAAAGCCCAAACTTTGAAGATAGAAAAAGGAGATATAGATGAAAATCAGCACTGAAGGAGTACGCTCGTTCATCCCCACCGGTGAAATTGAGGCACATATTGCTGCCAATAAGAATGCCAGTGAATCCAGAATTCGGGAGATTATCGCAAAGTCACTGGATAAAAACCGTCTCAACCCTGATGAAACAGCCGCTTTGATCAGCGTTAAAGATCCTGAGTTGAGGCAGCTTATACTTGAAGGGGCACATGAACTTAAGGAGAGAATATATGGTAATCGCATAGTGCTCTTCGCCCCGCTGTATGTGGGCAACGAATGTGTGAACGACTGCGTGTATTGCGGTTTCAGGATATCCAACAAGGATTGCCACAGGGCAACGCTCTCTCACGAAGATTTGATTGCCGAGACCAAAGCCCTTGTGGAAACGGGTCATAAACGCCTTATCATGGTATATGGCGAGCACAATATGTATAGCCCGGAGTATATTGCCGAGACGGTACAGACGGTGTATGACACGAAATATAAAAAAGGGGAGATACGCCGGGTAAACATCAATGCAGCTCCCATGGATATCGAGGGTTTCCGTACAGTTAAATCGGTGGGGATAGGCACATATCAAATATTCCAAGAAACATACCACGAGCAGACTTACCAGAAACTTCATCCTCGTGGACCAAAGAGCAGCTACCTTTGGCGTTTGGATGGTTTGGATAGAGCTATGCAAGCCGGGATTGACGATCTTGGTATCGGAGCTTTAATGGGCTTGTATGATTGGCGTTTCGAAGTGATGGGATTATTGTACCACACAATGCACCTGGAAGAAAGATTTGGCGTGGGTCCTCATACCATTTCGTTCCCCAGAATTGAACCTGCTAACGGGACTGATTTTGCTACTACCCCTCCATATCAGGTATCCGATGAGGATTTCAAACTCTTGGTAGCTATACTGCGCCTGAGTGTGCCATATACCGGGATGATACTAACCGCGCGTGAACCAATTGCCATACGCAATGAAATACTTCGCTATGGTGTATCTCAGATAGATGCGGGAAGCAGTATTGGCGTGGGTGACTATTCTCATAAGGACGAAGAATCGAAGAAGAAAAGCCAATTTGTCTTGGGAGATACCCGCAGTTTGGATGATGTGATATACGAGCTTTCCAAGGGTGGGTATATACCTTCTTTTTGCACATCATGCTATCGCGCGGGAAGAACGGGTGAACACTTTATGGAGTTTGCCGTTCCTGGTTTTGTGAAACGTTTCTGTACTCCGAATGCGCTCTTGACCTTTGCCGAATACCTTTACGATTTCTCCAGCGAAAGGACTCTGCAAGCAGGATTGGAATTAATAGCAAACGAAACTGCCAAGATAGAAGACGAGAATATGAAAGCTTCGGTTGTTTCCAAACTGGCAGAAATGAAGGCAGGGAAAAGAGACTTATACTATTAGAGAATGGCTTTTTAGAGTGTCACTTTGCCACAAAGCGGGTGACACTCATCTCTTGTTTAGGCGAATGCCGACCGGTCTGTGGTCTGATATGGATGTTTTGTAGGTATTCCAACTGCCATACCAATCCTCCGCCAGAATAGTGTGACAATAGCTCCCCCCCGAAACAAAATCATCGAATAGCTCGTTGGTGATCAGGATGTGATCCAAATGGCTTCCGCTGCTGGGATATGATACATTACTGTTAATAGGGTTTTGTGCCAAGGGGAGATCCGCAAACATGTATTCTGAGGTGTTATCCAGGAAGTTAAGAAAAACATTGGAGTTGCGTGGTTCCTGTATTTGGTCGTTCATGTCACCCAGAACAATAACTCGTTCATTGGGGAGGCTTGAGCTGATATATTGATCCAGGTTTTGGCAGGCAAGCCTACGGCGAACCTCTTCATCCCATGAGTCACTTTCGTCTATGACATTATCTCCGAAAGCCTTTAGATGGTTATTTATCACGTAGTAGTCTTGACCTTCCCATGTGAAGTCCAGTACATAAGGAGGACGGGGAAAGGGGTTGGAATTACCGGTCATAATTGGGTATTGGTGATTTACAGTTATAGTTCTGGTGTCGTAAAGAAAAGCTAAACGAGTATCCGAGGAAGCACTGGAAACATAGCCGGCGTAATTTGGGACAGAAGCCGCAAAGGTAAGAAATGAAGATGGATTAGCTATCTCTTGAAAGGCATATACATCTGCTCCAATTGTGGTTAACAAGCTAGTAAGTGCATTGGTATCTGTCTCGGTGCGAGGGAAGTTTAACAGGTTCCAGGTTACCACATCCAAAGTGAGAGGTGTTCCGAAGGTTAGCGTGGACGGTTGTGATGGGGGAGGAGTGAGAGGCGTATTCTTCCCGCATGCCACCAACAACACTAAGATAATTGCACAGAAGTATATTCTAAATTTCATGGTAATTCCTTTGCATCGATTACTGCTTTGTATGCTGTATATAATAAGCAACTAAGATTGTGTTGCAAGTAATCAGCCAAAACCGCGGATATATCAGTAAACTTTATTGAAATTGGAAGGGATATTGCTTTTAAGTTAGACATACTAACTGGGAGGACCATATGAAGCAGATTATAACATTGTTACTGCTACTTAGCATAGGTTTATTGTGTGCTAAGGGACTAGAACAGTATCAAGCTACAGGAAATGGAATTAGTGCCAAACTGCAACAGATTCAGGAGCAGCCAATGGTACTTCAACCAGCTGATATCGATGAAGGAGACACTTCAGCGCAAACAGCAATTATTACAAGAACTTTCGCATTCCCATATCACATTGCCAATCTTAGGATTAACAACATGAAATGGAATGTGTTTGACCATAACAATAACTTCCTTTTCGTTGAGGAGCTTCGCGATGCCGAGTCCATGGAAGTTGCAAGAACTTTCCAATTCAGAGAGATGGCAGGAGTCACCCTCAAGATCAATACCCAGAAAGAAAGCACTCAGTATGTTAAGACTCTTCTGGAAGTGGACTTTGATTTGGTGGGGAGCGATCCAATAACTATCCCTCAATCAGTATCACCCGCTTTCATTGATGCCTATAAAGAGTTGGCTGATAATTTTGATACATCCTACCTAAGAAATCTCCCGATCTCACGCCCCAGCATGCTGATTATCAGTCATCCGCAACTTGCTAATTACCAAGGTCCCTTTATAAACTGGAAGAAATCACTCGGGTTTGAGGTTTATGTTGTTAATAAAGCTGATGCAGGCAACTCCTTGCAAGAAATTAAAGCTTATATTGCCAACTTCTATCAACAGCATCACTGCGATTATCTGATGCTATGGGGTGATGTTAATGGAAACTTGGCTATTCCCACAAACTTCTATCCATCCCCGGAATATGCAGAAAATGATGCTGATGATCATTACTATACTCTGCTGGAAGGAGAGGATTACTTCCCTGAGATGTTGGTGGGAAGATTCTCAATCAGTGATGTGAGCCAGTTTATCACCATCAGTAACAAAACAATATACTACGAAAAGACACCCTTTATGTCCAACACCGACTGGATGAATAGAAACTTGGTAGTTGCCGGTAACTACGCAGAGGGTGGCTTACGTCCCTCTACACCGGTATCAATGTCACGTTGGTTAAGGAATAAAATGCTTAATTACGGCTATACACAGGTTGATACTGTATTTTATCCACCTAGTAATCCCGGAACACAGAACATTATCTCATCTCTCAACCAAGGTGTACAGTTTGTGAGCTACCGTGGATGGGGAGACGCCAATGGATGGCATTATCCTTACTTCCATGTATCAGACTTGAATACGACTATTACCAGCCCAAGAACGCCTATCGTCTTCTCCATTGTTTGTAATACAGGGGATTTCGCCAATTCTGTGAATCCCAGTTTCGGTGAACGATGGATGCAGATGGGCTCTATGTCTATTCCCGGTGGAGCAGTCGCTTTTGTTGGCCCATCGGACTTACATACTAAGACTCGTTTGAATAATTCGATTTCCACAGGTGCTTTCCGCGCTATCTTAGATAACGGAGTAAGAGGCTTTGGGAGCAGCATTCTGATTGGCAAAATGGAGTTGTACAAGACATTCCCGAATGATATTGCTGATGGGCAGTATGTTCCCTTCTACTACCACGTGTATAACATCCTTAGTGACCCCAGCTTAAATATGTGGGTCAGGGTTCCTCAAACTATCCCGGAAAGTGTTATCGAAGGTGGATTAAGCTACCAACAAAGCGATAGCCACATTCGTATTAACGCCTCCAATCTGAATGGAGCAATAGTAAGTGGAACCAAGAATGGCACTGACTTCACTTATACTACACTACAAAATGGCTATGCGATACTTCCCATAGACCCTGATGAAAGTGGTAACCTGATCGTGACAATCAGTAAGCCTAATTTTGTCCCGCTTGTTAAGGAACTCACCCCAACGGGAGCTTCTACGATTGGTTTGGTATCCAATAGCCTTGCCGAGACATTGATAAACCCCGCAACCAACAATAGTGTTACACTTGGTTTCAAGAACTTCAGCACAGCTACTTACACCAACGTAGGAGTAGTCTTAAGCTGCAATAATCCCGGTGTTGTGATTAGCAACGCAAATCAGACAATAGCTTCCTTAGCAGCTGGAACTTCCAGCGAGCTTACCTTCAACTTCACCGTAGCTGCCTCCTTGACCCCTGGTGAGGTTGTTGACTTCACCATTGCTCTCAGCAATCCCGCAGAACAGCAGATGTTCCAGCTCAAGACAGGCGGAGCCGCATTCGTTATTCTGTCTCACTCAGGCTTGGTTGTACCCGGTCAAAGCAGCAACATCCAATACACAATAACCAATACAGGTAATATTGCGATGGCAGACATCAGTATTCATGCATATTCGAACACCACAGCTGCGACAATGCAAGCCAATCCCATCAGTATTGGAACCTTAAACCCGGGCCAAGAAGCCCAATTCACGGCATCCATAAACCTTCCATCAAATGTTTGGGAAGGCAGAAACATTCCCCTGCGCTTCGAAGCCTCTAACTCTACCGGATACACCAGCAACTGCTTCTATGCCGTGACAGTGGGTACTCCGGGGACTAACGATCCCACAGGTCCTGACGAATATGGTTACTTTGCCTACGATTCCACCGATGAAGGTCATGCCCAGAAACCTACTTACAACTGGGTGGAGATTGATCCACGGGATGGCGGACAAGGTCAAGTTTATCTAATTCAGGACGACGGATCAAAAACTGTTTCTTTGCCCTTTACATTCCGGTTCTATGGAGTTGATTACAATTCTGTCACTATGTGCTCAAACGGATGGATATCCTTTATTCCATCTGACATGACGGATTTCTACAACTGCTATATTCCCGCAGCATTAGGTCCATACACCATGGTTGCAGGTTACTGGGACGATCTTAAGGGTCGTAAGGTGGAAACTACGCCCGGCGTATATGCCTACAATGATATGCGTGTTTGTTACTGGTATGATAGTGTAAACAACCGCTATATCGTGCAATGGAACGATGCTTACAATCAATACACCATCGATGACTTAGTTAATCCATCCTTGGAGAAGTTCCAGATTATCCTCTATCCCAGAGAAGGAACCGATGGTGATGTAATTGTTCAATACCACACAGTTGACAACCCTGGAACAACAACCAACTATTGCACAGTGGGCATTGAGGATCACACTCAGATGCGCGGTCTTACCTACACTCATGGGAATACCTATCCTGTAACAGCAACAACTTTGGCACCCGGACTGGCAGTAAAGTTCACCACAACTGCACCGGATACCTATGTAGCTAATGAAGATCCCTTAGCTCCTGTTCCCATCGCAAACCTGCGTAATTACCCCAATCCCTTCAATCCTAACACAACTATCTCATTCGCTGCTCAGAAAGCCGGTAAGGCAAAGCTGAGTATCTTCAATCTCAAGGGTCAGTTAGTAAAGACTCTTCTTGATGCAGATATCCTTGGTGGTGAGCATAAGATAGTATGGGATGGCACCGATGCCGATAATAAGCTGGTAAGTTCTGGTATCTATTTCTATCAATTGGAGATGGGTTCTTACAACAGCTTAAACAAAATGTTAATGATGAAATAGCCGATAATATACTATCGTAAGACGAAGCCCCGATCCATTGGTTCGGGGCTTCATTTTTTATCTGGATTATTGCTCAAAACCATATAATATAAATTTGAGATGAAAGGGATTAGAAGGTTGCAACTAGGTCAGATAATGGAGCGGGCAACGGGACTCGAACCCGCGACCACCAGCTTGGGAAGCTAATGCTCTACCAACTGAGCTATGCCCGCTCACATGGAGTCAAAAACTAAAGATATGCCAATATTGTCAAGCCCTGAATATGCGCAGGATAGTTCGCGGCACATTTTCTGCAATATGCTGACTCTATAGACTACAACTTCTTTACATACGATTCTTCCGCAAGAATCTGCTTGAATTTGGCATTGGCATCATCGAGAGCTTGTTTAGGGGTTTGGTCATCTCGCATTGCTTTTTCTAAGAACCCTTTCAGTTCTGGTCTGGCTTTGAACCATGCAGGGATTTGGGGCTCGTAAACTGCTGAATCCAATTGCTGATATATCCCTTGGAACTGAGGGTATTCTTTAAGGAAGTTTTGTAGCGTAGGGGAATTCATAGCACTCTTTCGCACGGGCATGTAGCAAGTCTTTGCACTCCATTTCGCTGTCTGCTCGGTGTCGGTAAACCACTTGATAAATTCCCAAGCAGCTTGTTCGCGCTTTCTGTCCCCGCTCTTGAAGATAACTATGTTAGCTCCGCTTACTGCACTTTTATTTGTCTTGTGGATAGGCAGAGGTGCATAACCGATATTGAAGTTTATTGGTTGTTGTTTCATATGAACGATGGACACACTTGAGCCTTCATACATGGCTACCAAGCCTGCCAGAAAGTCATTTTGCCCCTCGTATTCACGCACCATATACACGGTTTTGTCTTTAATCAATAAATCCGTTAAGTAGCTGAGAGCTTCGATTCCTTCAGGACTGTTAATGATGGGTTGGTTGTTTGCGTCCAAGATAGTCCCACCTGCTTGGTGAAGAAGATTAATGAACTGCCATTCGTTAACATTGAAGTTGGTGCCAAAGGCATCTGGCTTACCATCTTTGTTTGTGTCTCTTGTAAGCTTCTTGCAATAGTCTCTGAATTCTTCCCAAGTTGCAGGGAACTTGTTTGGATCAAGCCCGGCTCGATAGAAGTCATCTTTGTTATAGAAATAGGCACGCACACTCTTGTTGAAGGGAAAGGAATATATAGTGCCGTTAAAGGTGTTGGACTTCAAAAAAACGGGATATATGTCATCAAGGCTCTTTGGATCAAAGTTCTTGTCTTCCTTCATCAGTTCATCGTAACTGCAGAGAACACCTGCTTCAATGTACTTGGATGTCCAGGATTCGAAAACCTGAGCAATATCAGGTTGCTTTTTTGCTTGGATGGAAGCCATCAATTTCTGCGACAATGCCGTATAACTGCTGATGGGATTAGCTACAACCTCAATATCCTCATGTGTTCGGTTAAACTCGCGTATCATTTCGTTCAAAGTATCGCCCAAAGGACCGCTTAATCCATGCCAAAAGGTAACCTTTACTTTATCGGACTTAAGGGCACTTTTACAACCGCCAAGCAGTGCTAACAGAATTAGTATCAGAACAATGAACCTGCGCATTATAGCTCCTATTTTACCCGTTTAAAACAGGTTTTGATGTCTTGTTTATTCATTTTTGCCATTAAACTTGGCTTAGCGATAAAGTCAATTGATTTCTTCTTGGTATCACTACGCTATCAATGCGGACTCATTGCGGACTTTGTCCGTATTAAGTACGCATTGATAGCGTATTTAGAACATGGACATATCATGGTAACTTGAATTGGCTTGACACCATTAAAGAAAATATACAATATAGCTGTATCACTTGGTTAGAAGTGGTAAAGCATAATATATCAAGGTGTTGAGGTTAATGAAGAAACGCATATTAGTAGTAGATGATGAAAGAAATATACGCACCACTCTCACTCTCAGTTTGAGAAGTGAAGAGGTGGATGTTGATTGTGTCGTAAGTGGGGAAGAAGCATTAGAGCGTCTTGTTATGTATCCTTATGACTTGGTGTTACTTGATCTTCGCTTACCGGGGATGAGCGGCTTGGAATTGATAGAGAAACTAAAAGAACTTGATGTAGCATCCAAAATAGTGGTTATTTCTGCGCATGGCACCATAGATATTGCCGTTAAGATGCTTAAAGCAGGAGCATTGGATTTTATAGAGAAACCTTTTGCCCCGGATGATATCCGACATATAGTAAACCGATACATATGAACCTTATTCCCCAATTCACAAGAAAGAGCATTCAGGCAAAAATGTTTGCCGGCTTCATTACCATCCTTCTGCTTCTTATCGCTGTAGTGGCGGTTTCATATACAATTATCATCAGGTTGGGAAAGGCGAGCGAGCAGATATTAAAAATGAATTACAACAGCATTATAGCTTCGGTGGAGATGCTCGATGATTTGGAGAGTATCCATCGTGAGTACATAAGTTATTCTGTTGTGTCTAACCCAAGAAATGACATGAAGCTTGCAGATGCGCATAATTCATTTGCCATGTGGCTGGGAAGATCTATCGACAATATTACCGAAGAGGGAGAAAAAGAAGCTCTTGCTGATATAGAAAGATTGTTTAACATCTATACAAACCAAATGCATGCATATAAGTACGAAGATATGAACCTGCAGCAGAGAAGCTCGCTGGATTCTCTACGCATCCAGATAAAAGAGAAATGCTTAACCCTTTTGCAGATTAACCAGAAAGCCATGTTCTCTAAAAGCCTTACCGCACAAAATATCTCCAAGCGCGGAAGTGCGACATTGCTTATCGTTGCTGTGTTGGTAATGATATTAGGGATACTGATGAGCTGGGGTTTGTCCCGGAGAATCGTACGCCCTATCTTACTGCTAAAGGAAGCAACGAATAAGCTGGCTGTTGGTGATTATAGCATGCATCTAAAACCTGAAAGTGAGGATGAACTGGGTATTCTCACCACCGAGTTTGATATCATGGCAACGAAACTCCATAGCTTCAACGAACTGAATGTTAAAAAGATCATTGAAGAGCAACAGAAGATTGAAGCTATCTTTGCCAATATTGAAGATGGGATATTCTTTGTAGGCTTAGATTACTCTATACTCGATGCCAATCAACCCGCTCTTGATGCATTTAACTTAAAAAGAAAGGACGTGATTGGGCGTCACTTTTTGGAGATTATAAAGCAGAATACACTCTTTGATGACTTGAAGATATGTATGGAGACTCAGAGCCCCAAGGTTTATTCCGAAAGCAACAATCAACTAACTATAAAGCATAAAGATAAGCAGGAGTACTTCGAGTACACGTTCACTCCAATCATCGCCCAAAATAAAGAGCTCCTGGGAGTAATGTTCCTGCTGAAAGACATCACTAATCTGAAAAACCTTGATCGTCTGAAAAGCGAATTTGTAATGATCGTATCGCATGAATTGAAGACACCGCTAACAAGCCTCAGCATGAGCATAGACTTGATAAAAGAGTCTTTGGGCGAAACTGCTAGGAAAGAGGACATAGAGCTGATATCAATAGCCAAAGAAGAGATAACACGGTTAAAACTGTTGATAAGCGACCTGCTGGACTTATCAAAGATCGAAGCCGGTAAGATAGATATGCACTTTGCCGTTGCCTATCCAGACCAAGTGCTTGAATCAGTATCACATTATTTCAAGACATTAGTAGAAGAGAAGGAAATTGAACTTGGGACTGAATGTAGCACAGATATCGGGGGAATCTGGTGCGATGAGGAAAAACTGATGTTGGTGTTCTCAAATCTGGTGTCTAATGCGATAAAAGCAATTGGTACCAAGGGTAGAATTCTTCTTTCTGCAGAGAAATCTGGGAGTTACGCTGTGTTTTGCGTTAAAGATAGCGGTGTAGGCATCCCCCTAGCATATCAAAATAGGATATTCGATAGGTTTGTACAAGTCCAAGATCACAAGTCATCCGGAGGAACAGGTTTAGGGTTAACCATTAGTAAAGAAATAATCCGTGCACACGGTGGAAGTATATGGGTGGAATCGGAACAAGGAAATGGAGCTGCATTCTTCTTTACAATCCCCCTGGAGACTTCTCAAATAATCAAATAGTATAGGAGTTAGCGATATGTATAATGCCAAGATACTAATTGTGGATGATGAGATTAACATCCTGAAGACTATCAAGATTGCATTAGCCCAGTCTGATTATCTGATAGATGATGCATATGATGGTCAGACCGCTTGCGATAAGATAGCTGCAAATAAGTATGATTGCATCCTGCTGGATATGCGTTTGCCCGATATAGACGGGCTGGAAATACTACGCAGACATAGTCCTGAGAACGTTATTCTCATCACAGCTCATGGAACTATTGAGAATGCGGTTGAAGCGATGAAGCTGGGCTGTGTTGATTTTATAAGAAAGCCCTTTGAACCTGAAGTAATACGAGAAGCTATACATAGTGTTCTGGTTAGGAAGCAGGTTGCCATGGAGAGTTCGCTTGAATTTGATTCCTATATCCAAGCTGCAAAACTGGAAGTAAGTCAACACCAATATCGAAAGGCAAAAGATTTGATTATGAAAGCACTGGAGTTGAAGCCAAACAGCGCAGAAGCGTTTAACTTTCTTGGCGTAATGCACGAGATTCTTGGTGATGTTTCAAAAGCACTAACTGCTTATCGAACTGCTGTGACTTTGGATTCTGAGTATATGCCGGCAAAGGATAATCTTAAGAGGGTGATCGGATTGGATACAGAATCAGGAATCATTATTGGGACAGAGCTATGAAATCCAAATATATCATAATTATTGGGTGTGGAACTCTAGGTTCTACCTTGGCAAACCAGC
>CALDSN010000163.1 GCA_937924555.1 uncultured bacterium
GGGGGTAATAAATGATAAACATTTAAGCTCCTCATATACCTGGGGTTAACACTCTAGGCTAATATCTTTACGCCCCGTTGGAGTTTTGTTTATCACCCCTATTTATGCGAATAAATAAGCACATACTCAACAGCCTGCGCTCCTTTGGAACTTATTGTATGTCCCTATGAACTGCCAGCTTCTCTCCACCAAGACCATTCCCTTACGGTAGCAACTTCGACACTGTGAATGTCCTTGCCCTCCTAAAGGGATGGTTCTGGTCACGAGACACCCACAACCACATTAATTCTCAGCCCTTAAGCAATACCTATACTGATGGAGGTAATGTAGTGTGTGTTTTTGCCGTTGATAAACATGGCATTGCTATCTCATCGCTATATTATCATTGGATGCTATCTTGGAGGAGTAGATACAAACCGGTATTTTTATCCTCATATACAGCTATGAGTTACAGAGATTCTGGTTAACACTTTGGTAGAAATGGAACTAATATACAAAGGAGGAAAGAAAAATATGGAATTCGTGGCTAAGTGGCTATTTAAACTTAGGGCGTCGTTGATAAAATTAGGTGAGGTGTATTTACTCATCTTTGTTTGTGAGTTCAGATGGCGAGAGTTGTTATAGCGGAATGACAAAGGACTCGTGAACTACACATTTTAAAGGAAATAACCAGGAGATAATATGAAACTATGCAATTTTCTAGTCTTAGCATGCCTTATGTTAGTGACAGGGTTGTACGGCGAATTCAGTATAACTCAAAGTCCAAATGGGCATTACTATCATCCAACATACAGTCAAAGTGAAGAATACGATATAGGGTATGTGCCAAGCGAATTATTTGTAGGTAACCTGAACTCAACCCCCTATATAAGTAGCTTGTTATGCTACAATCCAGGCACAATACACTTCTCTATTGACAGATCAGAGATAACATTTGCACGCAATGTTTACGTGAAAATTGACCAAAATTATGTTATAAACGGGCAGTATAATGGCGGAGGATATTATACGTTTGATCTTTCATTAGATGCCGGGGAACATTTCATGACAATATATAGCTCAAACGATGATTGGGATGAAGACTTAGTGTTCATGACGGAAGAGTGTCAACTACACTTTTCTGTGCTAAATGATAACAAGTTTTACTATAACCCATATGCAAGGATTTATCCAATTACGCATAATCTATCTCAACATAATGCCATTAGGCCTGCTCTTTTCGTGGAGGGCTTCAGTGCTGAGGGGATTATTGAGGGAGGATTTAAGTCATTGAATGGGATCATCAACAAGTGGAAGAATAAATTATCGGATACTAAGATATACAGATTGGAATTGCTTAATCCTACTCAAGATGTACGAGATAATGCTATGGTGGTTCTTGGAGCTCTCAGATTCATCCATGATGTTCAGCCAACGGATCAGCTTATTGAAGGGACAAGTGTTTATGGCTATTCCATGGGTGGCATATTAGCAAGATATGCTTTAGCTTATGCTGAGCACTGGAATGTCCCGCATTTTTGTACACAGTATATTTCTCTTGATGCTCCACATAGGGGAGCATCATTAAACCATAACCTTCAGAGCCAGTTGGAAGACTTTCAGTCAAAACTTAGTCAGTTCGAGTATGCCAATGGAACACTCAATGCCTGTCTAAGTGCACTTGATAGTCAAGCAGCTAAACAACTGATACGAACTAACATATTTGCATCGGGGTATGCTACTTATTATTTAGGATCTAATGAGTTACGAGGGTTCTTTGCGGAAATAAATGAAGAAGAACGCCAACTCCAGTCATCAATAGACCATCTGCTTAGTGTTTTAAATGGAAGTGCCGAAGCATCATATGAAGGTATGCTGAAGCCAGGCTTTCCCTATAAACAAAACCATATTAAGTGTCTCGCATATTCAAATGGTGGTCTGAACATTAGTGGCAATACCTCATCCGAAGCTAATGCAGCTACATGCTCTATTAATATCGAGGGCATTCCATTCTCAGAAAATGTTGCACCATGTGGATTCGACACCCAACCAGGATCAGTGTTTGAGGATTATTCATTGAGTCAAAACGGGCAAGCATTGTTGGGTATATTATCATATAGTATGAATATTACTGCTAATTATGCACCTGTAATAGTCCCAACCAGATCGAGTCTGTATCTTAAGCCCGACAGTATTACAGGAGGGTATTCAATACCACAATTAGCTATCAACGACTTCAGTTCATTATTGCCATTTGAGAATGCACTGCAAGAACATACTTACTTTGATCGACTTGTTAATGCTCCTAATGTCCCAAATCAGATTACTGAAGCAGATAATCCAAATTGGGGGAATATTTATCATAAGTACGAGTTTGATAAGTGGAACTGGAGACATGGTGAACTAGGGTGGACTCATTATAACTATGACAATTGGGTGGATGCAAATATAGAAATCTCAGATAACTGGTTGGATCAAATTGAAAATCGTACAGTGAGTTACATCACCGGACATGTTAATGGAGATGATTACTCAGGTATTGAAGGAACTATGTTCATCAATGGGATGGAGTATCGTCAATTCTCTGTTAATGATGAAGGTGATTATAGCATTCCCTACTTATATACCAACGATAATTCGGTACGTTTGGTACTGGAGAAACTAGGTTATCTGCCAACTTGCCGGAATATAGACTTGAATTATTCCAGTATTATGCAAGGTAACTACGTTGTCACAAACATTGATATGGTCAGGCTGAATTTGAGTAATGTTGTTATTTCCGGCAGTGGCAATGAATCGTTTGAAACTATTAATGATGCTATTGAGTCTATAGTAATCTTTGTATCATCAGGGCTCTATAACAACGAGCCGGTAAAAATTAGAGTCCTTCCCGGAACATATAATGAATCGGTAGATCTTTCTCCTCTTGCAGACCTTGGCATCTCTAACTTCACACTTGAGGGAGTGGGTGACGCTGTTATTAATGGTGATGATTATGGAATCAAACTTGAAGTATACGAGAATCCTTCTCTTGTTAATGCTGTCTATAACATCAACAGCCTTAAGGTTACAGGTAGCGTGAGGGGTGTGGTTTTCAGAGACCACTATGATGACACTCCTGATAACGTTTACTCACCTCATCTTACTCTGAATATACGAAACTGCAGTATCTATGATTGTGGTGGTTTAATGACATCAGCATCCGGGCAACAAGATTACAGCGGTTGTGCCATACACTTTGAAGGTGCCGGATTAATTGGGGGTTGCAGTATATATGGAAATGATCTAACTTCCAATTCAAACCAATC
Organism: uncultured bacterium; assembly: GCA_937924555.1. Classification (GTDB taxonomy): domain Bacteria; phylum Cloacimonadota; class Cloacimonadia; order Cloacimonadales; family Cloacimonadaceae; genus Cloacimonas. The sequence continues at coordinate 3,288 of CALDSN010000163.1, forward strand.
ATCTCAGCTTACGCAGGCAGGTGGGATATATATATGCAACAATACAAATGCCATAATGGTAGCGAAAAATAACACGATTTCAAACAACATTGCTGGTCTCGCAGGTGGTATTGTGGTCACCGGTATGGGTAATGCTGAGATTGTTGAAAATAAACTAACTGGTAATGAAGATGGTGGTTTTTGTGACATCGATAATGCAACACGTTCAAACGCATTATCGGTTTACAATGCGCGTAACGCAACTATCAGAAACAACCTATTCATAGATAATCCAAGTTCATCATTCGCTAATTCCCCTGTAGTTGGACTAAGAACATACCCCACACAACAAGGTTTGCCGATCAAGTTCGTAAATAACACTATCGTTAATGCACCTGAAAGCAACGATGCAGATTACTGTGCAATAAAGTTCAAAACTTACCCTGGTGTAACGGAGCAGGATATTCAGATACAAAACAACATAGTCAGTGCCACTAATAGCAATAATTGTAGCATTGTCTCTGAAAATGGGGACAATCATGTGAGCATTAGCAATAATATGTTCCACAACACACGCTTAACCGGTTTCAGCGCAAATCTGTATAATCCTGATGATCAAAACAGCGTTTACAACCCTAATGCTCCGATGTTCAATTATCAATGCGATCCTCAATTGGATGTGAATTACATACCAATATGGAACTCATCTACAATGTCCCACTGTATTGACACCGGAACCGGTACCTATGATCTTGATGATGACACTCCTCCCGATATTGGTGCTTACAGAGCTGTAGATCACAGCTATTGGCAATATCGCTTTAAAACAGGACAAAATGACCGAAGTGACACTTATCATTGGGTAAGTTATCCTGTTGTAAACTCGCTTACTGATGGTATGGCAGGGGCACGTTCGTTCTTTCACGAATTGCTTGGAACGCACTATTCTTCACCTGAAAATGAAGTAGCCGATAACCTACAGGAAATCCTATGGAGTGAGAGGAATCAATCAAGATCTATTATATGGGATGGTTCTGGTTGGGGTGACTATATCGACATTCATAATGTCGCGAGCCCCCAAGGCTATAAGGTTAAGCTTCTACCCCAGAGTAACATTGGCCTAGTTCCCACCACAGTTGAGCTTCATCATAGTGGTTTCCTAACACCGGACAACACACCTTTCACTATACATGGTAGCAGCTCCAATAACGGTCAAACTTTTGAAAACTGGATAGGCTACTTCGATACCGATTGTTCCTGGCCTTCTGATGCATTCGCATCAATCTGGAATGATATAACCATGATTAAAGCAAAAAACTGGTGTCTATACAAAGATCCCAGTAGCGGATTGGGAGTACTAAGCGGAAGAATGCTTCCGCTAAACTGTGGTGATATGGTTATTGTAACCACTGTGAACGATCATGAATTCCAATGGAACACGTCGATGCCAACAGATCCCAAAAAGAAAGAAGCACCAACTGCCTTTGAGTTTGTGGAAAAAGCGGATTATACTCCGGTGTATCTGGACTTATCTGCTTTCGATCTCACCGGTCTGAAAGAGATTGGTCTCAAGCTTGATGGGATATGTAAAGGGGCAGTTGTTGTAACAGATTCATTGGAACAGATTTGTGCATATCTTGATGAGAGTGAAAGCTTATCCTCAGGGGCAGTTGAACTTGTATTCTTTTACGAGAGTAAAAACCAACTCCAAGAAAGAAAAAGCATGCTGATCAATGATAACCAATTGAAATGTAGTACTATTGGCAATGATTCTGCTTATCCTGTGTACAATGTGAAAGTCTTGCCCGATGACATCGGTGACAATGTAACACCTTTATTAGGCTTGGAGCAGAACTACCCCAATCCCTTTAACCCATCCACAACAATTAGATATTCTTTAAATGAGGCAGGATCAATTGCATTGGATATCTATAACATCAAAGGGCAGGTGGTTAAGAGTTTGTACCAAGGTAGTGCAGAAATCGGTAACCATACCATAACCTGGAATGGATTGGACAATTCAGGAAA
>CALDSN010000164.1 GCA_937924555.1 uncultured bacterium
TAACCGGTTATTACCCCTCAGAACTGCTAAACAACGAGCTTAGGTCTTTCAACGACCTTATCCATGATGATGACCGGGATTATGTCCGTCGATGTGTGGATGAGGCAATCGATAAGCGAATACGCTTCCAAATGGAATACCGTCTGCGGGATCGATCCGGGGATATCCGCTGGGTTTGGGAGCAGGGTAATGCCATCTACAATGCCAAAGGTGAGGTTGTTTACTTAGACGGGTACATTGCCGATATCACGCAAAGAAAGCTGATAGAAGAGCAAGTTAAGCAAGCAGCGCAAAGCATGGTGGAGCTTAATGCCACAAAGGATAAGTTCTTCTCGCTTATTGCGCATGACCTACAGAATCCCGTGTTTGCCATTCTGTCGCTTTCCGAGTTTCTTGCCGCTAACCTGCAGAACCTAAATAAGCAGGATCTGAGTAGCTTTGTAACGCAGATTCAAGTATCGGCAAAGGGTATATATGCGTTGCTGGAGAATCTATTGGATTGGACAAAGTCTCACACGGGAAAGATTAAGCTGCAATATGAGTATCTTTCCTTGCCCAAGCTGGTTGCCTTCTTGATCGACCAGTTCCAGCCTCTGGCAATGGAGAAGAATATAACCTTGGAGTTTATAGTTACCGAGGACATCGTGTTGGAGAGTGATTCTCATCTCCTCACCACCATCATCCGCAACCTGCTGTCCAACGGCATCAAGTATTCTCACCCCCACAGCGTGGTGAGTGTGGAGCTATTCCGGCATAAAGAAATGGTTGTGTTAGAGGTAACGGATAAAGGCATCGGCATTTCCAGACGGAACTTGGATAAGATATTCAGCATAGATAACGAGATACGTATGCCTGGCACCAAGAAAGAACCGGGTAGTGGATTGGGCTTGATTCTGGCAAAGGATTTTGCAGATAAACTGGGAGCAAGCTTAAGCGTTACCAGCAAGCTGAATAAGGGCAGCACTTTCCGCTTGGCACTTCCCCAAAGAGTATATTAGCTATCGTTTTTTTGTTTGTTGCGTAGCTTGTTCCACCAATCAATCCGCTTCTGAATCTCTTTTTCAAAGCCGAATTGACCCGGCTTGTAATATGTCTGTTCCTGCATTTTATCTGGGAAATACTTCTGGTAGTAATAGCTGTTTTCAAACTCATGGTCATAGTGATACTCTTTACCATAATCCAACTCTTTCATCAGCTTGGTAGGCGCATTGCGGATATGCAGCGGAACACCCAGGTGGCTGGTTTTGGTGGCATCATCAGCAGCAGCTTTATAGGCTGTATATAGGCTGTTACTCTTCGGTGCGGTGGCAAGATACACCACGAGCTGAGCCAAAGCATTGCTGGCTTCCGGCATCCCGATAAACAACAAGGCATCTTTGGCGGCAATCGCCTGCACCAAGGCATTGGGATCTGCCAAGCCGATATCCTCGCTGGCGAAGCGGATAAGCCTCCGCACCAAATAGCGAGGGTCTTCACCTGCTTCTAACATCCGGGCAAGCCAATATAACGCTGCCTGTGGGTCGGATCCTCGCAAAGATTTGTGCAGGGCAGAGATGATGTTATAGTGCTCCTCACGGTTCTTATCATAGAACATCGTCTTTTTGGCGAGAGTTTTTGCCAATTCAGAAATTGGTGGATGCGGGTTTTGCTGCAGGTATGGCACTATCAGTTCCAGTTCGTTTAACGCTCTACGGGCATCTCCACCGCTGTTCTGTGCCATCCAGCCTATCACTTCATCGTCAGCTTCCAGTTTCAGTTCCGCAAAGCCTTTGGCGATTATCTCCCGCAAGTCCTCCTCCTGCAAGTGTTCCAGCACAAACACATGACAGCGGGATAGCAAGGCAGGGATAACTTCAAAGGATGGATTCTCTGTGGTTGCCCCGATTAGGATTACCGCACCGCTCTCCACATAAGGCAGAAAGGCATCTTGTTGGCTTTTGTTGAAGCGGTGGATTTCATCGATAAACAGGATGCTTCGGCGGTTTTGGGTGCGGTGCATGTAGTCCGCATCCTTCATCACGCTTTTCACATCATTGATGCTGGATAGCACCGCAGAAAAGGTGATGAAGTGATATCCGCTAACCTTTTCGATGATTCTGGCAATGGTAGTTTTACCGGTTCCGGGTGGACCCCACAGGATGAAGGAGTGATAGTCCCCGCTGTTTATCATCTGGTGCAGAAGTGAATTGGTAGCAATCAGCTTGTTCTGTCCCTTCAGTTCTTCCAATGAGCCGGGACGCAAGCGTTCTGCCAGTGGAGCGGATTTGCTGCCTAAGTCCTCTTCATCAAATAGGTTGCTTTGGTCTTTATGCTTCATCGCAGGCTGTTAATCTTCCATCAAACCGCTTAGTTCGGAGGGATCATACCATTGCATCGCACCGTGCAAGCGTTGCACCTCTGCTAAAAGTAGAGCTTTGTGGTTACACTCTTCTTCCGCAAGTTGCAGTAACATGGCTTTGGTTGCGGCATCGCTGCTGTCTTTTGCCATAGCAAGGTAAATGGCGTTTGCTTCTTCTTCTCTGCTAATGGCATATTCCAAAACATCCTTGGGGTCGGTCAATTCCACCCCTGGGATACTAAGCTTTCTCTCTCCATCAGTCACCAATAGCTCACCGGGGAATTCTGCGGCAAAGGCATTGCGCAGCTTTTCTTCGTGAGTTGTTTCATAGATCATCAGTTCGTGAAAGGCATTATAGGTTTCGTTGTTGCCGAAGCTTTTGGATAAAGCATCATATAGCAGTTGCGAACGGATTTCTGCCTCCACGGCGACCTTAAAGCTCTCTTTCCTTGTCATCATTCACCTCTTAATTCAATAACTTCCAAGCATTGTCAATTTATGCATTGCGCCTGATAAGCTCTACGGCATTTATTCTGCCGATGCGCTTCAGGGGTAATATAACACTAAGCACGGTAATTAAATACGCCACAATAACTATGAGAACATAATCCGGCAACAATAGCCTCACGGGGAGAGTGATGCCACCCGTATCGCCCATGGAAAGCGTTATGATGCCGAATTGTTGCTGCAACACCATTAGTATGCTTCCCAATCCCAAGCCGATTACTATCCCCAGGCTGCACAGAATCAACGCTTGCAGAAGGAACATTCTCTGCAGTTGTTCATCACTCAATCCCAAGGCTTTCAACAGCCCAAGCTCCCGCTTCTTTTGGCTGATTGCCTTCAAAAGGTTCCCGGTTAGATTGAAGCTGGCGATGATGAACATAAACAGCATAATCACAAACATGATGAACTTTTCGAAGCGGATGGCAGTGTAGAGACTGGAATCAAAGCTGCTCCAGTCCTCAAATTGATAATCAGGATACTCACTAAGAAGCTGGTGCAGATAGCTCTGTGCATGGGCAAAGGATGGTGTTTTTATCTCAATATAATCTGCGGCATCGTTTCCCGACGCGAAGTAAGATGCCTCGGCAAAGGGAACATAACAGTAACTTTGGTCATATTCCGGCATACCTGCGCTGAAGATGGCAAGCACCTTTAGGTATCGCACTTTGGGGATCATCCCAAAGGCGGTGGGGACATTGAACATGGGGGAGAGCACCTGTATATCATCGCCCAGATAAGCACCCAGTTTGGATGCCAAACCTGAGCCCAACACTATGCCCCCTGCATTGAACGACTCCTCATCCGCAGAGCCGGCAATGATGCCTTGAATCACCTCTCCATCCTTGCTTTCCGGCTTTTGCAGTGTGCCGGAAACCTGCCTTTGTTGGTTAAGGTTCACTCCGAAACTGAGGCTGGGGATAATGGTGAACTCGCGTTTTAACAGCAGTTCGTTGCGGATAACGGGTGAAGCGGGAAAGCCCTTCGCTTGCAGGGAGGCGCATATTTCTGAATAGTTGCTTAGTTGCGAACCATCTGTTTTGGAGAGCCTGATATCGGCAAAGGTGCCCACGATGCGGTTGCGGATATCTGCCCGGAAACCGTTCATCACCGAACTAACGCATAGCAGGGCAAGCACTCCCAAGCTAATCCCGGCAAGGCTCAAATAATGGGCACGGCTTAAACCACGGGCTTTTCTGCCCCGCAGGTATTTAACTGCCAGATACATTATGCTTTTGTTTCTCATCTTTACCCGTGCGCTATTTCCTGTAGGTTGTTGCGAAAGTCAAGCTTTGTTTTGTGCGCTGAGTTTATTTGTCTCCCAGGTCACTTGGCATCATTACATAATCATTGCATAATCATTACATATGAAACATGCAATGATTATGCAATGATCAGGTAATTCAAATAAGGAGCTTATGGCGTAAAACTTGCATCTGATTGTAAGAGAGTCAGCATAAACAATGGTAAAGGAATAATGAAGAGAGAGCAGTTTGAAGCATTTCTGAGCAAGCACGAAAAGCGCATTTTCCGCTATGTTTACAGCATTTGTGGTAATGAACAGGATGCAAGGGATGTGTTGCAAAATGTTTTCATCTCAATTTATGAAAGCTTCGAACGCATTGAAGAAGCCAGTTCTCTATCTTACACCTACAAGGTTGCCCACAACAAGTGCCTGAACTTCCTTAAGGGCAGAGCAAGGTATGTTAATGTGGATCCCATTATTTTCACTAACATCCCGGACAGCGCAACACCCATTGAGCCGGACTATACTGCCCTAAACAAGGCAATGGCAGAGCTTCCCCCCAAACTTGCAGCGGTTATCCATCTGCAATACTATGAGAAAATGACATATAAGGATATCGCAGAACAGCTTGGTTACAGCACAAAGGCGGTGGAATCGTTGTTGGTACGGGCAAAACGCATTCTTCGCAAAAAAATAATGCAGGATATGAGGCAGAAATGAGTAACATAAGTGGAACCCTGAAGGGCGACCGAATAAATTAAAGGAGCAGGAACATGAGATGCAGCACAGCAAAACGCTACATTGACCTTAAGCTGGATGGTGAGTTAAACCCTCGCCATGCAGATGAACTTTCCCGGCATCTTGCCTCTTGCCAAAGCTGTAGAGCTTGGCAGGAACAGGCAATACACTTCGATGCTTTCATGCAGAATGCTCCGGTGTCGGTTCTTCCCACTTGGGTACATGCGCAGATTATGGACAAAGTGAAGTTCCAAATGCAAAAGCGTCCGGGATTTGTGCAGAAGCTTCACCTTGCCACAGCTTCGGCAGTGGTGGCAGTGTTCTTTAGCTTTTGGGCAGGAACCATGGTTGGGGTAAGCACCTTCAACACAGGCTCTCAAACAAGTGAGAGCACCACGGTTAGTGTTAGCAGCCTATCTTTTGGAGAGAATACCATCGTTGACGGATGGGACACTGCGGAGGCGAATAATGAGTAAGCGCTGGTTGACCATCCTGCTGTTTGTATCCCTCAGCTTTAATCTTGCGGTGTTATGCAGTTTCCTGTATTTTAGGCTTATCTTTCCACCACCCTGTCCACCTCCGGGACCTCATCCCCCCATGGGGAGAGAAATGCCCCCCGAACCCGGATTTATGCGGGGTGATGCTGAAGTGGAAAGGCTGCACACCAAGTTTAACGAAACCAAGCTACATCTGATGCAGGAGCTTGCCAAAGACCCTGTGGATGAGGTAAAAGTAGCAAGTATCATAGATTCATCCCTGATAGCGCAGAACCAGCTGGAGCGCACATTGGGGGAAAAGATCCTCGCCTATCGTAAAACCATGACTGCCAAAGAAGCAAGGGAACACTTCCAAAGCAGGATTGAGAATATGCAAAGCCGTTCCCATAAGATACAAAGATTTAGAGACAGGAGACTAAAATGAAGAAACTATTGATGATAACCCTTGCCCTCAGCTTAATAAGCGGTATTCTGCTTGCTCAACACCACCCCATGATGGGGCAAATGAAAAACAAACCCATGATGAAGCAACAAATGGGCAAAGCTATGATGGACTGCATGGACGATCTGAACCTCAGCCCCGCACAAGAGAAGAAACTCGCCGAACTCAGGACAGCGTTCCGCAAGACTGAGAATAGCGTTGGCGCTGAGATTGAGAACCTGAGAATAGACTTTCATGCAGCGATGAAGGCAGAGAACTTCAGCAAAGCTAAAGAGCTTAATAAGCAAATCAATGCTAAGGAAAACATGCTCGCCGAAGCCAGAATTGACTTTATGGCTGCCAGGATGAAAGAACTGACCCCCGAGCAGAAAGAAATCATGAAGACCAATATGAAGCAGTTTATGATGAACAAACACCCCATGCAAGGTATGCAAGGATGCATGGGACATGGAATGGGCAACGGTATGGGAATGCACAAGCAAGGCAATGGCTTTGGATGCGGAGACCATGATGGTTTCGGTAACAATAGCCAACCCTGCCGGGATTGCGATACTAATAAAAGCGATAAATAAATACCCTCCTCAGCAACACACAGACTAAGCCACGGAGCCCCTTTCCGTGGCTTTTTGCTTATTGGGGATAAAAAAGCAACTTGACAGAAAGCAAAGGGAATAATCTTTGTAAAGGTTGCTCCGGTATGGAAGATCGGATTTCAGGAGATACTATGCCACTAATACTAAAGACAACCCGCTTCATTGAAGCTCAGCTTGATGCCTTCCTGGATATTGTAAGCGACTCGGCAACCACCTTTCAACTTGCCATTGAGGACTATCTGCATGGAAGGAATGAGCAGTTCGAAGAACGGCTTAGCCAAATGCGAGATAACGAACATAAGGCAGACGACCTGCGTGTGGGGATTGAGCGCTTCCTCTATGAACGCACCCTTATTCCCGAGAACCGTGGTGACGTGCTTGCCATCCTGGAGAATACCGATGAAGTTGTCGATAATATGAAGGATTCCCTTGCCCAGTTCTCCATCGAAATGCCGGATATTCCTACTGAGTTGGATGATCTGTGGTTGCAGACCACCAAAGCCTCTGTTGCGGCTGTGGAGCAGCTTGTGTATGCCGTGCGCTCATTCTTCCGTGACCTTGCCGCAGTGAATAACTATATTCATAAAGTGTATTTCTTCGAGCGAGAAGCTGACCACATCGGCGAGAAACTACGCAGGCAAATTTTCGCCATGGATATAGAGCTTTCCCGCAAGAGCCAACTGCGCTTCTTTGCCATTCATATCGAGAAGATTTCGGATTATGCTCAGGCAGTATGTGACCGCCTATCCATCTACACCATCAAGCGCCAGTTGTAATATATGATCTTCATCTATCTGCTTAGCGGACTGTTTTTAGGCTGGTCTTTTGGTGCCAAGGATACTGCCAACATCTTTGGGGCAGCGGTTGAGACCAAGATGATCACTTTCAAGCGTGCTGCATTGATAGCAGCGGTATTCGTTACGCTTGGTGCCGTGTTGGATGGAAGTGGACCTTCGCAGACTCTCAGCAAGTTGGGGGCGGTTAATGCCCTTGGTGGAGCTTTCACCGTGGCATTAGCAGCCGCAGCTACCATTACCCTCATGGTGCGGCTCGGCATTCCTGTGGCAACCTCGCAGACACTTGCCGGAGCGATTATCGGCTGGAACTACTTTGCGGGAAGGCTTACTGATTTTGGAAGCTTGGCAGCCATTGGAAGCAGTTGGATACTGGCACCTGTATTGGGGGCAATATTCGCCGCAGTGCTGTTCTATGTGTTCCGCTACTATCTCAGCAAGGTTAAGATACACATGCTGGAGCAGGACTTTTGGACAAGGTTCTGGCTGGTTATTATCGGGGCATTCGGTGCCTATGCGCTTGGTGCCAATAACATCGCCAATATCGTGGGTATCTTTGTGCCTGTAAACCCCTTCCACGATGTAAATGTCCCGGGGCTGGGCATGGTAAGCGGGGTTACACAGCTCTTCCTTCTTGGTTCTCTCTCCATCGTTGTGGGCATCTACACCTATTCCTTCAAAGTAATGAAGACTGTGGGCAAAGACTTGTTCAATCTATCCCCCATCACTGCTTTGATTGCTGTGCTGTCGGAATCCATTGTCCTTTTCCTGTTTTCATCCAAGGGCTTACACAACCTATTAGTTAGTATGCATATCCCACCCATCCCCCTTGTTCCTGTCTCCGCCTCACAGATTATCGTTGGTTCCGTGCTTGGTATTGGGCTGGCAAAGGGAGGCAAGAACATTCGCTACAACATGTTGGGCAAGATATCCATTGCATGGGTAACTGCTCCATTGATTGCATTCTTCTTCTCCTTTGTTGCCTTGTTTATCGTGCAGAATGTGTTCGAGCAAACTGTAAATGTAGAAAGCCATTATGTGTTCGACCGCACCACCATCTCGGCTATCGAAAAGCTGGGCTATGACAGCAAGTATCTCTCCACCGTGAACGGACGCAGCTTCGAGAATGAACTGTCACTGTACAAAGAGCTGAAAGCTCAAAGCAACTTCGACAAAGAACAGCTTCTGGATATCCTT
>CALDSN010000165.1 GCA_937924555.1 uncultured bacterium
CCGGGGATAGGCAAGAAATCTGCCCAGCGTTTGATTGTGGAATTGAAAGATGGGGTGCATAGGCTATCTGAATACATAGACCACTCCGAAGCAATGAATGCGGATAGCAGCACCGAAGTGGAGACCGCTTTGCTTTCCTTGGGATTTAACCTTGCTCAGATACGAAAAGAGCTTACATTAATGGGTGAGGATGTTGATAAATATGGAACCGAAGCCTTGATTAAAGAAACGATAAAACGCATCTACCAGAGAAATAAATGAACTTCCGCCAAGAAGCCTATTCCACTATTCTGAAGGTTTTGAAGGATGGGGAGTTCTCGGACACTCTTCTTCAGCAGAGGGCAAAAAAGCTTAAGTCCTCCGGAGAGGATATCGGGCTTTTCTATACCTTGGTTAAAGGGGTTATCAAACAACGCTTGAAGCTGGACTATATATTGTCCAAGTTTACCGACGAAAAGAAGTTTGCATCAACAGACCTTAAGATAAAGGTTATACTTTATTCTGCACTCTACCAATTGCTTTACTTAGGTTCAATTCCGGAACATGCTGCCGTAAACGAAAGTGTGGAACTGGCGAAGAGCTTATTTAATCCGCAAGTTGCCGATTTTGTGAATGCTGTGCTGAGGAATTACCTCCGTAGCCCTGAGATAGAGTATCCAAGTGAGCCACATTTACGCATAGCCTATGAGCATTCTTTTCCCCCGGACTTGATTGAGAAGTGGATTGGCTATTGGGGGGAAGAAGATACCGAGTATCTGGCATTATACTTCAATGAAAATCCTGAGCTTCACCTAAGGGTTAACACCACCGCTACAAGCGCTGATAAGCTGCAACAGTACTTTGCCAAAAGGAACATAGTTCTCACTGCATCCCAGGCAAGTAAGCAGATGTTTCATTCTACGCAAGCATCCGAGATATTGGAGGATGTTGCCTTTTCGGAAGGATACTTCTCTGTGCAAGATACATCGGCTGCTCTGGTAGTGGAATTATTGGATCCCAAGAAAGAGGAAAGCATCTTAGACCTTTTTGCCGCTCCGGGAGGGAAATGCACCTATATCGCAGAACTCCTTGATAACACCGGTGAAGTGATAGCAGTGGATAAGATTCCCAATAAAATGAAGCTGCTCAAACAAGCTGCCGATAGACTTCAATTGAGCAATATCAGTCTGGTAACAACAGATGCCTTCAAATATGGGCCTGTCGCTCCGGCATATGATAGAGTGCTTGTGGATGCCCCGTGTTCGGGATGGGGTGTGTTTAGTCGCAAAGCTGATTTAAGGTGGCAAGCACATAATAACATTTCAGATTTGATAAAGATACAGGAAAAGGCATTGGATTATGCAGCCAATTTCGTGAAGCTTGAAGGATGCATGGTTTACTCTACTTGCACCATGAACCCCCAGGAAAATGATGAACAGGTTGCAGCCTTCCTTAGCAGAAACAAGCGTTTTGAGCTTGTGGATGCGTCTCAGTTTATCCCAAAACAATATACAGATAATGGACTTATGAAGACTGTGCCATTCAAACACCATATGGATGGAGCTTTCGCTGCTCGCATGAAGCGGGTTAGATAGGAGCAATTATGATTAGTAATGAACAAATGAAGAAAGCAGGCTATTTTGGTGGGATTGGTTTGGGGATCATCATTGTCACAGCCTTCATCTTCAGCCAAATTATCTTCCCGATATTGCTGGGCAGGACCCCTAAAGTTGAGACTCCTGATGTTGTTGGTATGGGATTGTTGCAAGCCAAGAAGATTCTTCAAGCAGAGAAACTGCATGTGGTAGTGAAAGACTCGCTTTTCAGCGAAACTGAAGCTGTGGAAGCAATCATTGAGCAACATCCGGAACCCGGCGAAAAGATTAGGCAGGATGGCACTGTATATCTCATTATAAGCAAGGGGTCATCTACAGTAGCTGTTCCATCCTTGGTGGGAAGACCTTTCCAAGAGGTAATCATTTCTCTACGCAACCTTGGGCTTCATGCTTTGGTGGTGGATTCTACTTATTCTGATATCTACGCGGTGAATTCAGTTATCCGCAGTGTTCCGGGTACAGGCAGTAAGGTAAACAAGAGCAGCACGGTAAAACTGATACTCAGTAAAGGCTCATATCCCATGGCCGATTCTTTGGGTATGGAGTTGCCGGATACCCCATATTGAGGTTAGTTTATGAAAGATAGAATATTAAAACAAACCATCATGAATAGAGTATTGTATGCTCTTATTCCTCTAGTGCTATTTTCAGTTTATCTATTTGGTTGGCGGTCGTTCGCGGTGGTTGCAGTTGCCAATATCTTTGCTTTTCTTACAGAATATCTGTTTATACGTAATAAAAAGGGTGGCAAAGTAAGCATGGCAGCTTTCGTTACTGCTACTCTAGTGGCTATGACCTTACCACCAACGATTCCATTGTGGATTGCCGCTGTGGGAGCAATCTTCTCCATAGCTTTTGGGAAGATGGTGTTTGGCGGTTTTGGAACGAACATCTTCAATCCGGCTATCCTTGGCAGAACCTTTGTTTACATCTCATTCCCCAATCAGATGACCATATCTTGGATTAAGCCTTTTAGTGGGTTCCCGGGCGGTTTTACTTACTGGAGTGGCAATAAAGCCATGGAAACAGGGGCTACAATATTAAACCAACATAGGCTGGGGATTGATAACCTCTACTCTATTAAAGATGCTTTTTGGGGATTTGTTCCCGGGTCAATGGGAGAAACCTCAGCCATACTGATCATCCTCGCCGGTTTATACTTGGTGTTCAGCAAGACGGCTAAGTGGCAACCGATGCTTGGAACTGCCTTGGGTGTGCTAATCTTCAACCTTATTTTTTACCCCAGCCAGAATCCACTGTATTTCCTATTCAGTGGAGGTGCATTGTTTGGCATAGTATTTATGACCACCGACCCCGTAACACATCCCAAAGGTAAGCTTAGTATCTGGATTTATGCGCTGTTAATCAGTTTTCTAACCGTGTTTATACGTCGATTCTCACTTTTTGCCGAGGGATTTATGTTTGCCCTACTTTTAGCAAACTCATTCATGCCTCTGATAGATTATGCGTTAGAAAGCATTGGAGCAAAAGGGGGAAAGAAATGAGCGAGAAATCCTTCAAAGACTCTATGCTATATCCCATTGTCTTTATGTTTGTAACGTGTGTGCTTTTCGTTGGGGTGTTGGCTTTAATGTATCGTAGCAGTGAGGAAGAGATACAAACCTACAAGAAGGATAGTTATCAGAAGATAATTCTAAGCTTGTTATCCGAACCAATCTGTAACGCGTTAGGCAATGATCCTGCCTCCTTGCTGGCAGATTACCCAAAGAGTTACAACTCCTATATTAAGCAGACAAGCATTGGCCAGCTAAGCAATGATATCTTTATAGCTCAGGTAAACGGACAAGTGGTTGGCTACTGCGCGGGTCTAACGGGAAAAGGTTTATGGGGGACGATGAAAGCTCTGGTTGCCCTTAGCCCAGATCTCAAGGCAATGAAAGGCTTGGCAATTTACGAACAGATGGAGACTCCGGGCTTGGGGGCAAGAATTGGTGAAGAGTGGTTTCTTAAGCAATTTAACAATATAACAATTATCAAAGATGACGCTCCTGCCGGTGAAAGAATGGTAAATCTGGAATTAATCCCTGAAGGACAGGTTGCCGCATCTCCTACTCAGATACAACAGATTACGGGTGCCACCATAACTTCATCCAGCGTTTTACGTATGATAAAAAATGAACTTAACCTTGTATATGAAGCATATACGAAGCAGGTGCAACCATGAAAATGAAGGAAATCTTCGTAATCAGTGCTTTCCGGGAAAACTCGGTGTGGCGGCAGATTCTGGGAATATGTTCCGCTTTGGCTGTAACAAACCTGATGATGAATAGCTTGATCATGGGCTTGGGAGTTATATTTTCC
>CALDSN010000166.1 GCA_937924555.1 uncultured bacterium
ACGAGATCTGATCGTGACTGGAGTTCAGACGTGTGCTCTTCCGATCTATGTGTCCTCATTGGCATAGAGAGAAGCAGTGTTGTCTGCTTTGGGAGGATTACATAGATAGAAATAAACTATGTTTCGCTTATGGATGCCATCATTGGCTGCTGCGTGGTTGTATCCCTTATCTCCTTGCCCTGATTATCATGTTGTTGGGGTTAAACTCCTGTTATTACTCCTCTGAGCCATATTCTCCTCCCCCGGAACCATGGCTTTGCAGCATCAATGCCGATGGCACAGGATTCCGAAAGATAATGAAGGCACCCTTTAATACCCCCGGACTGGTTGATATCTACATGACCAAAGACAACAAAATCATCTTCTATGGAGATAAGCTGTGGATATCGGATACGGATGGGATTGAACTGATTCAAATAGTACCTGATAGTCTAATTATGGACAACCATCCGAGGATATCAGAGTCATTTCGTGAGAATAAACTCTTCTTTGCAGCAAATGGGAGTATTTATCAACTAACTATTCCTATGTTTGAGCTAACTAAAATCGCGAGTACTGTTGGGGGTAAAATGATGAATCCTGTATTGTCAGTCGACGATAAGGCTCTGGCATTTGTAACCCATCGCCAGATTCTGGGAGATAGAGATTATGCCATGACAGTAAGTTATCTATCTCTTGGGAATGAGGCTGTTTACAATCTTCCATCACTTGGGCAATACTGTCACAATGTTGCTTTCAGGTCGGCTGACAATAGATTGTATTATAATGATTTGTACGAGTTGAAGTCAAGCAATAAGTCAGGAGATAATATCCAAGTGATAGGGAGTTATCCTTCAAATACTTCATCTCTCTTTGGTTTGACCTACAGCGAACATTACATGCTAGTGCAGGGGCAAAAATTGCGGATAATTGACTTGTTCAATAATGCTGTTGAAGAGATATCGTGTCTAGCAAAAGACAACCTTGATTTCATATGCAGCATAGTTAAAACTGAGGACTTCCTTTACTATATCGACCTTAACAAGAAGCTCATGAAATACGACATGAACGCAAAAACTTCCATGGCAATACCAATTGATTACTCGAAGGTTGTGTTCGGTAACAATACATTAATCACTTCCACCTGGGATGGCTCTACTATATACATGATTTGTAGTATTGGAGCAGGTGAGAAGAACAGTAAGTGGGGGTTATGAAGCACACATTGACATTGTTTTTCTGTTCATTTCTATTCCTTGCATTTATCAATGATTCATTATACTGCAATGCAATGTACGGTGAAATAAGTTCTTCATGTCCCCTCCCGGGGGACGGCAGTAAAGTGTATTTCTATGCTGAGTTGTGCGAAAGGTAGGGCTATCATGAAAGCAATCTGTTATCCCCTTGCCCTGATAATCATCTTGTTGGGGCTAAACTCCTGTTATTACTCCTCTGAGCCATATTCTCCTCCCCCGGAACCATGGCTTTGCAGCATCAATGCCGATGGCACAGGATTCCGAAAGATAATGAAGGCACCCTTTAATACCCCCGGACTGGTTGATATCTACATGACCAAAGACAACAAAATCATCTTCTATGGAGATAAGCTGTGGATATCGGATACGGATGTGATAAACCCGGTGCAGATAACCCCGGATAACCTTACCCTAACCGATCTACCTCCAAGGATATCTCAAACACCAGATGGCAGCAAGCTCTTTTTTGCTGCCGATAAGAACATCTACCAGCTAAGCTATCCGGATTACCAGCTTACCCAATTGACCAACCAAACCACCAGATGGCTGCGAAACCCGATTGTATCCGATTTGGGTAACTACATCACTTACACTTCAAATGGTTATGGGTATCCAGCAAAAGAGACAGAATATCTATATTGTATGGACATTCTTACCGGTACGGCAAACATACTTCCCACTCAGGAAAGCATAATACCTAATGGGCTGTACAATGAAGCTGACAAGTTTGTAATTTACGAGGGTGATGGCTTAAAAAGGATGAAAATTGATGGCACAGATGTTGCCTTAATAGAATATGGAGGTGGGAGTGGATTTAGTAACACCATATTCTCACTCTCCCACGATAAAAGATTCGTTGTGAGGGATGGAGCCTATCTTTCGCAAAATAACTCAATAAATGTAAACGACTTGATTACCGGGTCTAAGCAAGTGATTCCTGCGGCTAATGGTCCCGGCATATATGCTTTAGGTAAACTTAGCAGGACTGCTAATCACTTATTCTACGTTAAACCAGATAACACTTTATGCGTATATAATCTCGATACTTCCACAAACACAGTTTTGTTTACAAGCACAAGTTCCCGGAGCATATATCGGTTCAACACGGTAGCCCCTTCCTGGGATGGCAGCAAAGTCTATTTTGATGCCGAGATATGCGAAAGGTAGGCCGATAAAGCAAGCTGCATCCCTGCTAGCCTCATCGAAGCTATATGCTAAAAACGCCAGTTCATAACCTCATCAATCCGAGGTGATTCCCTCATCCCACCCGGGAGTCACCCGGGAGTCACGAGGGAATGATGAGTCGCAGAAGTTAGGGCGGGGTAGTTGGGGGCATACGCAGTTAGATTTCGCTTGACAATAACAGGGCATTATCGGCAGTGAGGGGAGTGCAGAAAGCGCACATAAGGAACAGGTAAATGAAAGAAGGATTCATCCCCAAGAACGATTTCCAATCCATCTTCTTCTCTGATAGAGCAGAAGAGTGCAGTAACGAGATAAAATCCCTATTCTTGAACCATTTGGAATACTCTTTGATAAAGGACACCACCACGGTTATGCCCTGGGATGTGTATTATGCCCTTGCCCTAAGCCTGCGGGACAGGCTTATCGAGCGTTGGCTGCGCACCCAATATGACTATCGCAAGCAGGACGTTAAAAAGGTATATTACCTTTCGATGGAGTTCCTGATAGGCAGGTTATTGGGTAACAGCCTGATAAATCTGGATGTGTATAACGAAAGCTATGACATGCTGAAGGAGATGGGCTTTGCCCTGGAGGACATAGCGGAGCTGGAGCCGGATATGGGCTTGGGCAATGGAGGTTTGGGGCGTTTGGCGGCTTGTTTCATGGATTCGCTTGCCACGCAAGCTTTCCCCGCCTATGGATATGGTATCCGCTATGAATTTGGCATCTTCAAGCAGCTTATTGTGCAGGGCTATCAGGTGGAAGAACCTGACCACTGGCGAAAGAATGGCTGTCCCTGGGAGATAAAACGCCCGGAGATAAGCTATCGGGTACGCTTTGGGGGCAGAGTGCTAAGCGATGAGCAGCCGGATGGCAGGGTGCTGCACCGTTGGGTGGATACAGAGGATGTGATGGCAGTTGCCTGGGATATCCCCGTGCCCGGCTACAAGGTGGATAATGTGAACAACCTGCGTTTGTGGCAGGCAACGGCAACGGATGAATTTGATTTTGACTATTTCAATAGCGGCGACTATGTGAAAGCCGTGGAGAAAAAGAACATCTCCGAGAACATCAGCAAGGTGCTGTACCCCAACGACAACGTGCATTTGGGCAGGGTGCTGCGCCTGAAGCAAGAATACTTCTTTGTCTCCAGCACATTACAGGACATCTTTGCCCAGTGGAAGCAGGATCACAGCGACTTTTCCGAACTGCCGGACAAGGTTGCCATCCAGCTTAATGACACGCATCCGGCGATTGCCATTCCGGAGATGCTGCGCATCCTGATAGATGAAGAGCGTCTGAGCTTTGAGACGGCCTGGGACATCACCCGGAAGTGTTTCAGCTACACCAACCATACGGTGCTGCCCGAAGCCTTGGAGAAATGGAGCGTGAGCTTGTTTGAAGAGCTGCTTCCGCGGCATCTGATGCTGATATATCAGATTAACAATGTGGTGTTGGCAGAGGTTAGCCGCCTATATCCCGGCAACATAATAAAGATGCGTAATGCCAGCATCATCGAAGAATCGCGGGATAAAGCGCTGCGTATGGCGCAGCTTGCCATCCACGGTTCGCATACGGTGAACGGAGTGGCTGCTCTGCACACGCAGATTATAAAGGAAAGGATATTCCCCGACCTGTACGAAATGAACCCGGAGAAGTTCCAGAACAAGACCAATGGGATAACGCCACGCTTGTGGCTGCACACCTGCAATCCGCTATTGGCAAGCCTGATATCGGAGCACATCGGCAATGCCTGGGTGAGCAATCTGGAATACATCAAGGGGATAGAGAATTACATTGATGATGCCAACTTCCGTGCCTCATTCTTCGAGATTAAAGCAATCAACAAGAAAGCACTCAGCAAGCGAATATATCGTGAGACGGGAATCCGCACCCGGGTGGATAGCATCTTTGATGTGCAGATAAAGCGTTTGCACGAGTATAAACGGCAATTGCTTAATGTGTTGGGGACAATTGCCCGCTATTATCGCATCAAGGATAACCCCAGTGCCTTCTTTGTGCCGCGCACCGTAATCTTTGCCGGTAAGGCTGCCCCGGGATATTTCCTGGCAAAACGGCTGATTAAGCTGATAAACAACTTGGGGGAAGTGGTGAATAAAGACCCCGATATGCGCGACCGCCTGAAGGTGGTGTTTTTGCCCAACTACACGGTGTCTCTGGCGGAGAAGATAATCCCCGCAGCAGACCTTTCCGAGCAGATATCCACCGCAGGATACGAGGCAAGCGGAACGGGGAACATGAAGTTTGCCCTGAACGGAGCTTTGACCCTGGGGACGATGGACGGGGCAAATGTGGAAATGGCAGAGGAGATTGGGGTGGAGAATATGTTCATCTTTGGGATGAACGCCACAGAAGTGCAGGAGCTGAAAAGCCGGGGCTATAACCCCAGAGAGTATTATGACAGGGACCCGGAGCTTAAACGGGTGATGGACTCTCTGATAGACGGAAGCTTTGATGATGGGGAACGGGATGTGTTTCTGCCAATCTGGAATACCCTGATGGAGGATGGAGATATATACTGCCACCTGGCGGATTTCCGTGCCTTCCTTGATGCGTCGATAAAGGTGGACGAGCTGTATATCCAGCGGGATGAATGGGTTAAGAAAGCGATAATCAACATTGCCCGCATGGGTAAGTTCTCCAGTGACCGCGCCATATCTGAGTATGCACGGGACATCTGGAATATAAAACCCTTGCAACTGGATTTCCATTGAGATGAAACCACTTTCCCGCATTGCTGTGTTGCTAAGCCTGCTTATCAGTATAGCATGGCTGGATGCGGAGGTGGTGATAAACGAAGTGTATTATGACCACCCGGGTTCGGATACGGGGTATGAGTGGATAGAGCTGTATAACAATGGCACGGGAAATGAACAGCTTGAAGGTGCCACACTCAAATCTGCCGGAGCAACTTGGAGCATAACTTACACCTTTCCTGCCTTTGTGCTGCGTCCCGGCAGATACCTGCTGATAGGCGAAGAGCAGGTGCCTAATGCACAGCTTTATGCAGTATTGGACTTTGAGAATGGGGATACTGGCACAGATGGAATTCGCTATGTAAGCCCGGATGGCACATACACGGATACGGTGCTGTATTGCTCGCCAAATGACCATGCATTGACCGGGGATACGGGGATTGCGGCAACGCACTTTGCCCCGGATGTGGCAGCGGGAAGTTCGCTGGCAAGGATATTGAACGGAGAGGATACGGATGACTGTGCGGCGGACTTTATTGCCGAGACCCAGCCCAGCCCCGGAACAGCTAATCCTGTACGCTGCGATTATGCATTGTTGCATCCAACACTTATCTGGGATGCGGGAACTGCGGAACTGCAACTGTATGTAAAAAACAACAGCTCTATCCAGATCGGAAGAGCGTCGTGTAGGGAAAGAGTGTAGATCTCGGTGGTCG